>JAOBWH010000190.1 GCA_025463265.1 Ilumatobacteraceae bacterium | reverse complement strand
CGGCGGCGGCCGCCGCCCCAACGGGAGCCGACGGGACCGCCGCGTCGAGCTCCCCTGGCGCGACGGACATCGGGTCGGAACCTAACCGGGTCGGTGGAAGACCCGACGCACCCGGGGATCGGGCTGCGAGCGGGTCGCAGGGCGCCGCTACCCTCGCCGGTCATGACGTCGACCCTCGTCCTCCTCCGTCACGGCCAGAGCACCTGGAACGCCGACAACCTGTTCACGGGCTGGTACGACGCCGACCTGTCCGAGAAGGGCAAGACCGAGGCGACCGCGGCCGGCACCCTCATGGCCGGTGCGGGCCTGGCGCCCGACGTGGTCCACACCTCGCTGCAGACCCGGGCCATCCGCACCGCGAACCTGGCCCTCGACGAGATGGGCCTCCTGTGGCTCCCGGTGAAGCGGCACTGGCGGCTGAACGAGCGCCACTACGGCGACCTCACCGGACGCAACAAGGCCGAGGCCACCGCCCAGTTCGGTGAGGACCAGGTGAAGGTGTGGCGGCGCAGCTACGACACTCCGCCGCCGGTCACCGCCCCCGACAACCGGTTCAACCCGAACCACGACCCCCGCTACGCCTCGATCCCCGCCGACGTCCTCCCGCAGTCGGAGTGCCTGGCCGACGTGGTGGACCGCATGCTCCCGTACTGGTTCGACGTCATCGTCCCGGACCTGGCGGGCGGGCGCACGGTGCTCGTCGCCGCTCACGGCAACAGCCTCCGCGCGCTGGTGAAGCACCTCGACGGCATCAGCGACGACGACATCTCCGGCCTCGACATCCCCACCGGGGTCCCGCTCGTCTACGATCTCGACGACGATGCCCGGCCCACCGAGTCCACGCCCGCCCTCGAGCGGGCCCTCGGCGACCCCGAAGCCATCAGGGCCGCCGCCGAAGCCGTCGCCCGCCAGGCCACCCAGGGCGCCTGACACCCGCGATCCGCGGCGCGGGCGCGGCGTCGTCCGTAAGCTCCCCCGCCATGGCCACACGTACCAAGCACCTCGAGCACCTTGCTGAGATCCCGCTGTTCTCGGCACTGTCCAAGCGCGACCTCGGCCGCATCGCCAAGGCGTCCAACGAGGTCACGGTGGCGGCGGGGCACGTGCTCGTCGACCAGGGCGACGCCGGGCGCGAGGCGTTCGTCATCGTCGAGGGCACGGCGACGGTGAAGCGCAACGGCCGCAAGGTCGGGACGCTCGGCCCGGGCGACTCCATCGGCGAGCTGGCGCTGCTGGACCACGGTCCCCGCACGGCCACGGTCACGGCGGACACGCAGCTGACCACCCTGGTGCTGAGCGCCCGGGAGTTCGCCGGCGTGATCGAAGAGGTCCCCGGCCTGGCCCAGAAGCTGCTGGGCCAGCTGGCCGCCCGGGTCCGGGAGCTGGACCGCCAGATCTACGGCTGAGGACTGAACCCCGCCTCGATCGGGAACCGGGTGGTTCGTGTGCCACCCGTCACAGAAATCCCCGCGCAGCGCGCGCCGCCTCGCTAGCTTCCCGATCGCGCTCCGTACCTCGGGAGGCCGGACGCAGGGGACTCGCATGGGACGACGATCACCAGCAGCACGGATGGCGGTCGTGGCGGCCTGCGTCGCGCTCGTCGCCACCGCGTGCCAGCGCACCGAGGTCGTGCTCTACGACCGCTCGAAGACGCCGAACCTCGCCCAGCACTACGTCACCCGCGACGGCAGCGACCGCTACACCTTGAAGCTCGGGCCCGGCGCAGTCCGGATCGACGCCCCGAAGACGAACCGGTCGACCCCCGAGGGGTCGACGACCCGCACGGTGATCTGGCCTCCCAGCACCAAGGCGGTCACGGACCAGCAGTCCTGCGCCAGCTGGACCGACTCCCGGAGCAACTGGGTCCAGCAGGGCATCGCCCTGCGCGTCCGCATCGACGGTTCGCGCTTCCGCACGATCGTGGTCGCCAAGAACATCGTCTACGGCGCCAGCTGGCAGTTCAACGTCTACACCTGGGATTCGGGTCGCAACCCCTACTTCCAGGCCCACGGGGCGGTCTCGCTCCGGGCCCCGTTCGCGCAGGGGAACGTCCCCCGGCCGCTGCCCTGGAAGGTCTGCGCCCGCGTCGAGGGCCGGATCGTGACCGTCAAGGGCTGGCGCCCCGACGAGGCCGAGCCGGGGTGGTCGAACCCCACCCACACCGGGCAGGTGACCCTGCCGGCGACCTGGGTCTACGCCGGCAAGGCGGGCTGGTACGCCGGGCACATCCAGCCCGGCGGGACCATCGGCATGGGCGCCCTTCGGACGTCGACCTGGGTCGTGACCGAGGACCCCTGAGGGCACCGGTCCGAAATCGGTGCCGACCAGGTCGCGCGAGTACGTTTGCCCCTGATATGGCTACCGAAGCGACCACCCCCGAGCCGAGCGACAAGCGGATCAAGCCGCATCACCTTGCCCTCGGGCTGGGCGTCGGCGTGGCCACGTTCACGGCGATCTCGGGCATCACCCCCATCATCACCGAGTGGCACGACGAGTCGCCGATCGGCCGTGAGGTCTTCTTCAACATCCCGTCTGCGGTGAAGCTGGCGTTCTACGTCCTCATCCCGGTGGTGATCATCTACGGCTCCTACATGTTCTCGCTGCGGATGAAGAACTGGGAGCGCGGCGCCCCGGACAAGCGGGCCACCACCCCGAAGAACGTCAAGAACCGGGCCGAGAGCTACCGGGCCGGCGTCTACATGCAGACCCTGCTGCGAGATCCCGCCGCCGGCGTGATGCACAGCTTCATCTACTTCTCGTTCCTGGTCCTGCTCGCCGTCACCACCGTGCTGGAGATCAACCACCAGGTCCCCGAGGCGTGGAAGTTCCTCCACGGCACCACCTACCAGGCGTACTCGCTGGTGGGCGACGTGGCCGGCGCGTTCCTCTTCGTCGGGGTCGCCTGGGCGATCATCCGCCGCTACGTGTTCCGCCCGTACCGGATCCGCATCAAGTCCAAGTCCGACCACGTGCTCGGCCTCGGCACCCTGTTCGCCCTCGCCCTCACCGGCTTCCTCGCCGAGGGCTGGCGCATCGCCCTCGAGGGCTCGCCGTCGTTCGAGCGGTGGTCGATCATCGGCTACCCGATCGCCCAGGTCGTCGACGGCATGGACAACCTCGCCGGCGTGCACCAGATCTGGTGGGCCACCCACGTGGTCTCGTTCATCGTGTTCCTGGTGATCCTGCCGGTCACGATGATGCGGCACATGTTCACGTCGCCGCTGAACATGTTCCTGCGCGACAAGGACCGCCCCAAGGGCGCCATGCGGCCGATGCCGAACCTCATGGAGACCGAGCTGGAGAACTTCGGTGCCTCCACCGTGGAGGACTTCACCTGGAAGCAGCTGCTCGACACCGACGCCTGCACCATGTGCGGCCGCTGCACCGCGGTCTGCCCGGCTCACGCCACCGGCAAGCCGCTCGACCCCCGGGAGATCGTCCTCAAGACCGGCGAGGTCATGGCGAACTCGGGCACGCCGAAGGTCCGCGAGCCCATCGGCATGGTGCCGGACATCATCATCGAGTCGAACTCGGTCTTCGACCGCATCACGCCCGAAGAGGTCTGGTCCTGCACCAGCTGCAAGGCGTGCGACGAGATCTGCCCGGTGAACATCGAGATCCTCGACAAGATCCTCGACATGCGCCGCTACCTCACGCTCATGGAGGCCAGCTTCCCGAGCGAGCTCGGCTCTGCGTTCAACGGCATGGAGAACCAGGGCAACCCCTGGGGCATGTCGCAGTCGGACCGGGCCGCCTGGACTGCCAAGGTCGACGACGTGGCCATCGTCGACGGCTCCGAGGCCTTCGACCACGAGTTCCTCTACTGGGTCGGCTGCGCCGGGTCGTTCGACGACAAGAACCAGAAGGTCACCCAGGCCATGGCGAAGCTCATGCAGCGCGCCGACATCGACTTCGCCATCCTCGGCCCGTCGGAGAACTGCACCGGAGACTCCGCCCGCCGCGCCGGCAACGAGTACATCTTCCAGATGCTGGCCATGCAGAACATCGAGATGATGAACGGCATGGGCGTGAAGAAGATCATCACGCAGTGCCCGCACTGCTTCAACACGCTGATGAACGAGTACCCGCAGCTGGGCGGCAACTACGAGGTCGTGCACCACTCGCAGTTCCTCGAGTGGCTGATCGACCAGGGCAAGCTCGACCTCAGCGAGGCCAAGCTCGAGGAGCGGATCGTCTACCACGACTCCTGCTACCTGGGCCGCCACAACGACGTCTACATGGCGCCCCGCAACGTGATCGGGTCGCTGGCCGGCATCGAGATCGTCGAGGCCTCCGCCAACGGCACCAAGGGCATGTGCTGCGGCGCCGGCGGCGCCCGGATGTGGATGGAGGAGACCATCGGCACGAAGGTCAACGACGCCCGCTCCGAGCAGCTCCTCGACACCGGTGCCGAGCGCGTCGCCACCGCCTGCCCGTTCTGCTACATCATGATCGACGACGGTGTGAAGGGGCTCGGCAAGGGCGACGACGTCCAGGTCGCCGACATCGCCATGCACCTGCTCGAAGCCCTGGAGGCCGGCGAGGCCAACGGCGTCGGCGGCGTGCTCGAGACGACGCAGGACTGATCTTGTCCGACGCGGGAGCAGGGCGGGCCACCGTCGTCGTTGCCAACACCGACGAGACGGTGTGCGAGGTGCTGGCGCGCGTCGTCGAGGGGGCGGGCCACGAGGCCGTCCGCGTCACCGAGCCGACCCAGGTCGTGGGCGGCGTGCTGAGCGCGCCCGCCATGGCCCTGGTCCTCGACCTCGAGGCCGGCAACGTAGCCCAGCTGCGCTCGCTGCGCGGCGGCGACCACCCGCGCTCCACCAGCACCCGGGTCGTGGTGATCGTGTCCGGTCCGGCCAACGCCCTGCAGGCGTGGCAGGCCGACGCCGACGCCGTGCTGACCCGGCCGTTCCGGGCTGCGGAGCTGCACGACGCCTTGGCCGAGGTCCTGGCCCGGGAGCCCGGTGAGCGCACTGCGGTCCGGCGAGCGCACATCGAGTCCCTCTCTGCCTGACCGCTCCGCCCGGCCGCATCCACCCGGCCCCTCCACCCTGCCACCGGGCGCGGCCGGTCGATCAGTGGGAAGCTCACGTTGGGTGTTCGAACGAGCACGGTGGGAACTAGGTCATTCGGCCTAGACAACGCATACCACTGTGCGTAGTATTCAGGCCCAACACCGATCGCTCTCCGTGGTCGGCACCCTGGGAGGGGCCAAGTGAGCAAGGCTGAAGCGATCGACACCACCGTCGGACCCATCGGGGGCCAGGCGCTGCTCGAGGGCGTCATGATGCGCCGGGGCCAGTCCTGGGGCGCTGCGGTCCGCCGCCAGGACGGCACCATCGGCACCACCAGCCGGGTCCTGCCCGCCAGCCTCGACAAGTGGCGCCAGCTGCCCATCATCCGGGGCGTCATGGCCCTCGGCGAGACCGCCGCCCTCGGCACCAAGGCCACCATCTGGGCCGCCCAGGAGCGCGGCGACGAGCGCGGTGACGGCTACACCCGCAAGGGCCTCTTCGCCACCGTCGCCATCGCCCTCATCGGGGTCGTCGGGATCTTCGGCCTCCTCCCCGCCGTGCTCGTGAAGCTCGCCGGCATCGACGGGACGGTCACGTTCCCGCTCGCCGAGGGCATGATCCGCCTCGGCATCCTCGTCGGCTACCTCGCCCTGCTCGGCCGCTCGCCCCAGGTGCAGCGGGTGTTCGCCTACCACGGCGCCGAGCACATGACCATCCACGCCTTCGAGCACCGCATCGCCCTCGTGCCCGGCGAGATCCGCCACTTCAGCCGCCGCCACCCGCGCTGCGGCACGGCGTTCCTGCTCGTCGTCGTGATCACCACGATGTTCGTCCACGCCTTCATGGGTCACCAGAGCTGGCCGTGGCTCGTGGCTGGTCGCATCCTCGGCCTCCCGCTGGTGGCCGGGCTGGCCTACGAGGCGATCCGCTTCGCCGGCCGCCACCAGCACCAGCTCATCGGGCGGCTCATCATGGCGCCGGGATCCTGGCTCCAGGGCATCACCACCGCCGAGCCCACCGACGACATGATCGAGGTCGCCGTCGCCGCCCTCGAAGCCACGCTCGCCGCCGAGCCCCTCGCTCCCGGCGTCCTCGCTTCCGCCGACGGCACCGATCAGGCCGACCCGACCGACCTGGCCCCCCTGGCCGCCGGCACCGCTCGATGACCACCGCCGAGGCCGCCCAGGCCACGGACCTCGCTGCCAAAGCCCACGTCGACCTGAGCGTGCCCGCCGCCACCAACGACCTGGTGTCGCGGCTCGTGTCCGACGGTCTCATCGCCCCGGTGCCGGACGTGCCCCGGCCCACCCGGGTCGAGCAGCTGAGCAGCCGCCGCACGCTCGTCCTCGGCCTGTGCGGCATCACGATGGTCGTGGAGATCTTGAGCTACGCCGGCCTGCTGCCAAACCTCTGGGTCGGCGGGATCCCGCTGTCGTTCTCGCTGCTGCCGGCCATGGCCCTCGGCCTCGCCTGCGGCTCGCGGCTCCTGGGCCGCTCCGGGGTCCGCCGCATCGCCGTCGTCTTCTGGACCATCGCAGTGCTGATGCTCGCCGGCATCACCGCGCTGTGCGCCCGCCACGGCCGGCTCGACCTGGTGCCGGCGCTGGGTCTGGCGGCGCTCAACGAAGAGCTCGTGTACCGCCTGGCCATCCCGGCCGTCATCGCCGCCGCCCTCCGGCTCGGCAACGTGCGGCCCAACGCCGCCCGGATCGCCGGGCTGATCGGCGGCGGGCTCTGGTTCATCCTGCTGCCCGGGCACCTCGAGCAGATGCAGACGCCGCTCGACCTCCTCCCCTACCTCGCCTTCGCCTCGCTGGCCGCGCTCATCGTCTACCGCTCCGGTTCGGTCCTGCCGCTCGCCATCGGCCACGCCATCACCAACCTGCTCACGTTCCTGATGTTCGGTGCGGCCGTCACGGCCGACGCCCGCGGCCTGGCCATGGCCTCGGTCCTCTGCCTGCTCGTCTTGGCCTACGGCCGTCCCCGCCGCATCACCGTGGGCGACGACGGCGGACTGGTCGACACCCAGACCGGCCTCGCCGTCCGGGCCATCGACCTCCGCGACGGGCAGCCGGCCCTCCTGGAGCTGGCCGACGGCCGCTACCTGCCGGTGCACACCGACATGGTCGTCCCCGGCGAGGTCCGCACCAGGGAGGCCGCCGACGATGCCGGTGGACTCCACGGAGCGGTGCCGAGCACTACTCCTTGAAGTTCTCCCAGTAGCGGCTCGGGGTGGGGCCGCGCTGGCCCTGGTACTTGGAGCCGACGGCGGCGGAGCCGTATGGGACATCGGCCTCCGTCGTCATCCGGAGGAAGCTGATCTGGCCGATCTTCATGCCCGGGTAGAGCGTGATGGGCAGGGTGGCGATGTTGCTCAGCTCGAGGGTCACGTGACCGTCCCAGCCGGCGTCGATGAACCCGGCCGTGGAGTGGATCAGCAGCCCGAGGCGGCCCAGGCTCGACTTGCCCTCGAGCCGGCCCACCAGGTCGGTCGGCAGCTTGATGCGCTCCGCCGTGGAGCCCAGCACGAACTCGCCGGGGTGCAGCATGAAGCGCGACTCCGGCTCGTCGCGGATCTCGACGAGCTCGGTGAGCTCCTCGAGGTTCTCCTTCACGTCGATGATCGGCGTGGTGTGGTTGCGGAACACCCGGAAGTACCGGTCGATGGTCAGATCGACCGACGAGGGCTGGATGCACGACTCGTCGAGCGGGTCGATCTCGATGCGGCCCGAAGCGAGGGCCTCGCGGATGCTGCGGTCAGAGAGGATCACGGCCCCGGAACCTAGCTCCCCACCCTCGTCGCCGAGCCACCCGTGTGGGGCTCAGACCTCGAGCAGGGTCTGGAGGATCTCCTCGCCGACGCCGAGGCCGCCGAGGTGGCTCTCGCCGGGGAGGACGTGGAGCTCGGCGTCGGGGAGGCGGGTCACGGCGTGGACGCCGTGATCGAACGGGATGATGTGGTCCGCGTCGCCGTGCCACCAGTGCACGGGCACGGTGACGTCGGCGAGGTCGAAGCCCCAGGGGCGCGAGAAGAGCAGCACGTCGGCGAGCGGGGCGGAGATCTGCTTGCGACTGCCGTTGAGCAGGTCGTCGAGGAACATGGCCTTGAACTCGGGCCGTTCCAGCAGGGCCCGGTCACCGGCCGGCGACAGCCGGGCGTACAGGTCCAGGCCCGTCGAGGCGAGGGGCTTGATGACCCGGATGACCCCGGTGAGCCCGATGCCGATCGGGACCCGGCCCACCGCGATCACCGGGGACAGCCGCTTGCCGATGGCGACGAGGCCGCCACCGATGGCGTCGTCGCCCACGGTGGGCGCCACGCCGCCCAGCACCCCCACGGCGCGCACCCGGTCGGGGAACGCGTGGCCGGCAGCCAGCGCGTAGGGCCCGCCGCCGGAGAGCCCGATGACGATCAGCTCGTCGAGGCCGATCTCGTCCGCCACCTCGGCCAGGTCCGGAGCGAACTCGGACATCGAGCGGTAGAGGTGCGGGGTCGACGAACCGATGCCGGGGCGGTCGATGCCCACGATCCGCAGGTCGTGCTCCAAGGCGTAGCGGCGGGCCTCGACCGGGATCTGGCGCCGGGCGCCCGGCGTGCCGTGCAGCCAGATGACGGGCTGCCCGTGGGGCGTCCCGAACTCGGCGAACCCGAGGCGCCGGCCGCTGCGGAGCCCCACGGTCCCCTCGAGTCTCGGCGCGATCGCGTCGTCGTGCTCCTCACCCATGACCGCAGCCTGCCACCGCCCACCCCTCCGACCAGCAAGGGGCCTCTGCCGGTCCTCTGGCCCCGCCACGAAGGCGGCGACCAGAAGGCCGTCCCACGATCAGTTCGGGGTGCTCATGTCCGGGACGGTCATGTCCGGGATGGTGGCCGCGGTGACCTGGGGGATGTCGATGCCACAGGTGTCGGTCACGTAGGCGTCGAGCTCCTCGCCGGCCTTCTGGATCTCCGGGGTGCTCATGACGTCGAGCGACGAGGGGTCGATCTTGGTGATGTCGTAGTCGACCTTGGCCAGCTCGGCTGCCAGCTGGTCCTGGGCGTCGAGCAGCACCTCGACCGAGTCGTCGAGCTCGTCGGGGGCCTGCTCGAAGAGCTCCTTGCCCTTCTTCGTGGACTCCTCGATGAGCTTCTTGTACGACTCGGGGTCGGTGGCGTCGTACTCGCTGGACGAGCTGTCGTTGATGTACTCGGCGAGGTTCTCGCAGAAGTCACCGCCGCCGGTGGCGACCACCGTCGTGGAGGAGTCGGCCTCGGTCGTGGTGGCCTTGCCGGAGTCGCCGGCCTCGGTGGTGGTGGACTTGCCGCCGGATCCGCCCGACTCGGCCTTGGTGGTGGTGGGCTTGTCGGAGCTGGGCGACGAGCTGCCGCCGCATGCGGCCAGCCCGAGCACCAGGGCGAAGGCGGCGATGGTGGCGGGCAGGAGCTTGGTGGTGCGCAAAGGGAGCGTCCTCGGGGAGAAGGCGAGCCGCTGTTCAACCCGCCAGGCCGCAGGACGGTACCCGGGAACGGTTGTCCGCATACTCCGGACCCGCCGGTGCACCCGACCGAGGGATGTCAGACGTAGTCGTGGCGGCGGAGCCAGCTGAGGGCGAACCAGCCCCAGATGGGCGGCAGGTAGGCCGTGCACATGCGGGCGGTGAAGGTGGTGGCGACGGCGACCGACTGCTCGACGCCAGCGGCGGTCAGACCGGCGATGAGCCCGGCCTCGATCACGCCGAGCCCACCGGGGATCGGCGCCATGCCGCCGACCAGCGAGGCGAGCGAGTTGATGATGATGATCGTGCCGAGCGGCAGCGACGACCCGTAGGCGTGGAGGGCGGCGTCGATCACCAGGGCGTAGGCGATCTGCGAGCAGAGCTGGCCGCCGAAGATCCGAGCCGCCTTGCGGGGATCGCGGAGGATGCCGCTCAGGTTGGCCTTGGCCGCTTCGACCTGCGGGCCCACGACGCGCCGGAGCGTGGCCCGCAGCTTGGGCGCCAGCACCAGGATCGTCACCGCCACGCCCACGGCGACGATGCCGATCAAGACGTAGGCCTCGATGTTCCCGGTACCGCCGCCGACCGAGTCCGAGGAGAACGAGAAGTCGGTGAACACGAGGGCGCAGAGGATCAGGGCCATCTCCACGATCCCGTTCGCCAGCGAGTTCATGACGCCGGAGCTGGCGGCCACCGCCACCGCCAGACCCTGCTTCTGGAAGAAGCGGATGACGAGCGCCGTGTTGGCCACCGTCCCGCCGATGAGCCCGGTGAAGTTGTTGGCGAACTGCTCGGCCAGGAGGGGCCCGAACGGCAGCGGCTGGGTGACGGTGCCCTGCACGGTGATGGTCCCGAAGAAGTTCGGGGCGAACGAGATGGCGAACGCGACCAGCACCCACGCCGGCTCCGCGTCCTGCAGCGAGGCCCACAGGTCCACCCCGGCGAACTGGGAGACGATCAGGTAGAAGCCGACGAACGTCGCCACCGCCATCACCACGCTGCTCGGCGAGATGCGGCGTAGCTGGGTCAGCTCGGGGACCTCGACGCCCGTCCACGCCGCCCCCGCCTCGCGCAGGTCCTTCAGCTGCTGCTTGCGGTCCGGCAGGGCGCGCCGGGCCGCCGGGGAGAGCGCGGCCGACTCGAGGTACGGAAGGAGCTCCGCCAGGCCGTCGTCGCCGAGCGCCTTGCCTGCGGCGGCGAGCGCCCGTTCGTCACCGACGAGCACCGCCGTGCTCACGAGCAGGTCGACCCGGTCCCGCGCCAGCCGATCGGGCGGGGCGCCCGCCAAGCCCCGGGACAGATCGAGCAGCGCCGCGGTCCCGTCGCCGGTGCGCATCAGGTTCTCCGGCCCGATCATCCCGTGGGCGATCCGCGCCCCGTGGAGCCGGCCGAGCTGCACCCACGCGTCGTCGAGCAGGTCGTCGTCGAGATCCTCGGGCTCGAGGAGGCCGAACGGTGCACCGGGCGGGTCGAGCAGGGCCAGCACCGCCACCTCCTCGGGCCCGGCCGTCGCTGCGACCACCACCTCCGGCACCGACACGCCCGCCTTCGCCGCCATCAGCAGCAGGTAGGCCCGGTGCTCGAGCTGCGACCGGCGCGACGCCGACACCGACGGGCCGGCGTCGCGGTACATCACCCGACGCCAGATCTTGGAGAGGAAGCGGGCGTCGGTGGCGTCGCGGCCGATGACCACGACCGAAGCGGGGGCGCCGTCGGGAGCCTCCGCCACGAACCGGGTCTCACCCCACGTCTGCGCATCGGCGAGCTCCAGGTCGACCAGCACCACGCCGAGCTCCTCGAGCGCCCGCTCGACCGAGCCCTGCGTCGGCGTGGCCTTCGGGGTGCCGATCACCAGGCTGACCACCGCCGACATCGCCCAGCCCAGACCGAGCGCCCCGATGATCGACGGCAGCGGGCCGATCGCTCCGAGCACGGCTCCCACCAGCGCCAGCCCCGTGATGAGCCACACGCTGCGCCGCGCTGGACGCACCAGGTAGGGAGCCACGGCCAGCAGCACCGCCACCGCGATCGCCAGCCACACCGGGCTCTCGGTGACGCGCTGGTCCACCGTGCCACCGGCCGCCCGACGGACGTCGTCGATGTGGATCACCCCCGCCGCCAGCCACGCCAGCACCGCCGTGGCCCCGGCCAGCACCACCAGGGTCAGTGCGAGGCGGACGTTCCGGGAGAGGAGCAGGGCGCCGATCACCACCACGACCGCGCCCAGCGTGCACGTGATGAAGAGCGCGGTGCCGATGGCGTCGATCCACCCGGGCAGGTCGTCCAGCCAGCGGAAGGCGCGGTCGTCGCGAGGCGCGAACCCGTCGGTCACGACGTAACAGGCGCCCACCACGATCAGCGCGATGGCGAGGTGCAGGGCGTCGCTCGGCCGACGACGCACGCTGCCCGCCGGCACCACCCCGAAGAACGACGGCGCCCACGTCCGGGGCCCGCCCTCGGCCAGCAGGTGGTGCGGGTCCAGCGCGCGTGCGCCCGCACCGGAGCCGTCGACGGGCCCGGCGGTGCCCGCACCCGTCCCGTCGCGGCCCCGCGCCTCCTCGCTCATCCCGGCCGCAGCGTACGACAGCCCTTCCCCCACGCCGTGCCCTGCGGGTTCGGGTCAGAAGGTGAAGCGGGTGCTCCGGGGGCCGAAGGCCTCCTCGGTGCCGAAGGCGAAGACGACCTCGGGCGTGATGGCGAACGGGTGGTACGGCGGGTCGCCGGCGGTCGGGGCGCCGTAGGGAGCGTCGAAGACGCCGTCGACCACCACCGGGGGCCAGCCGTACTTGTCGCGGTAGGCGTCGGCGAGGCGCTGCAGGTGATCCGGATCGGTGACGAACGCGGCCGTTCCCTCGACCACGAGGTCCATGCCCTCGGACGCCACCGACACCGAGCAGCGGCCGTCGGCGACGAGGTGGCGGCCCTTGGCGGCGTCGATGCGCGTGGTCGAGTGGAGCCGACCGTCGAGCCAGATGGTGAGGCACGGACGGACGTGGGGGCGCCCGTCACGGCGGCTGGTGGCGAGCCACGAGAAGCGGGCGTCGGCGATGCGGCCGCACGCCTCGTCCCAGCCGATGGGCTCGACGTCCTCGCCGGTCAGCACCTCGGCGACGGTGGGTGGGTTGGTCATGGCGCGCTCCCTCGTGTGGTCCACCGGGTTGGACGGCGCCCGGCCACCCGACTCATCGCCCGATCCCGCTGGGCGGCCGACGACCACGGTCAGGTAAGGTCACCCCTCGCCGGATCGCCGACCCAGAAGCCCCCGGGCCCCAGGTCGACGCCCCACGCGGGTGTAGTTCAATGGCAGAACATCAGCTTCCCAAGCTGAATACGGGAGTTCGATTCTCCTCACCCGCTCCGCAAGAAGGCCCTGGTCAGACGACCGGGGCCTTCGTCGTTTCGGTAAGACGCCGGGGTCCATCGCGCGTCCATCGCGCGGACCGTTGTTCACTTCCGATCGCCAACCGGGCGTCGGGAATCGACGAGGAACGCACGGAACAGGAGCATCTGCTGCAGCAACCCGACCGGGTGGTGCGGGTCTTCCTTCTGCAGCTCCTGGGGAAAGGCTTGGACCAGGCGCGCGATTTGGTCGATGCGATCAGCCAACGGCGGGTACTCCGGTTCGCTCATGGCGAACCGCTTGCCGGAGTCGGGTACCGGACCGCTTGCCAGGTCTTCCAGGGCAGGAAGGGCGAGCATCGCGGCGAAGATTGCCCGGTACCACTCTGTTCGATCAGGTTCGTCCTCCGTGAACCATCCCGCGTACAGCAAGAAGCCGAAGGCATCGGCGTCGAACTCCATCTCCTGTCGCTCCGTCCAGCCGTGGCCGACCTCGACCCCGAGGTCATGACGCGCCTGGGCGAGCAGGAGCCGAGCCGGGAAGGCGCACCCGCCCCACTGCGGTGGATGGGTGTGCGCAAGGACGTGGTGACCGATCTCGTGGCCCAAAACGAAGTGATCGGCCAGGTCGAGCAGTTCACGGATCGTGACCAGCCCACTCGGTCCGACCTCGTCGTACGAATTGAGCAGGTCCGCAGCGGCTTCATCGAGATACGCATCCTGGCCCGAGGCCCAGCCCTGCCGTTGACGGTTCAGTATTTCCACCACCGGGTCAGCTAACAGCTCATCCATCTCGGACAGGTAGGAAGTGACCGTTTCCCCGACAGTTCCGTGGCCTCTCTCCGCCTGACTGCGCATCAGGTGGTAGCAGCGTCGCATGATCGCCGCGTAGGCCAGGAGAACGCCGCGCGTCCCGTCGTAGACACCCACGAGTTGTTCTCCCTTGCGAGGCATCCAGGCCTCGGCGTTCATCTGCAGGCTCATCGTTCTCACGACGAAGACTGCGTCGACCTGTTGGCGGATCGAAGGCGGCGACAGGTTCAGCAGGTCGATGAGCGACCCCTCCAGCCAGAAGTCGTTCGAGTGAGGCGGCTCCAAGTCCAGGATGTCCTGCGCCTTGGCCCCCCAGCCTGACCTGGTCTCCGCTTCCATCCGGTGGTACCAGTTCCTCGGCTCACCGGGGTACTCCCGCAGAAAGCTTTGCTCCGAGGCCGCAAGGTTCCAGTTGCATCCGCTTAGACCCGTCATCTGTGTCCTTTCGACCTACCCCCCCATCTCTACTCTGCAGTCGGCAGCGGAGCCGGAGGAGTTGACGAGGCAGGCGAGTCTCGTCGTAGTTCCGCTGTCATTGGGGCGGCGTACGGTTGGTGGGTGACCGAGAACTTCCGGGTCGAGCTTGAGGCCGACCAGTTCGACGAACTGTGCAAGCCCACCCAGCCGCTGGCGGGTGTCCTCGAACTGGTGTGGAACAGCCTCGACGCCGAGGCGGAGAACGTGGCGGTCTCTATCGGACGCACGCCGATCGATGGCGTTGACCGGATCGTGTTGACCGACGACGGGCACGGCATGACCTACGACGAGGCCGTCCGCGACTTCAGGAAACTTGGCGGCTCGTGGAAGAAGGGCCAGACCCTCTCCCAAAACGGGAAGCGCTCGCTTCACGGCAAGAAGGGCCAGGGCAGGTTCCGGGCCTTTGCCCTTGGCGGCTCCGTCATCTGGTCGTCCGTGGCCGAAGGAACCTCTGGCCTCGAGCGCGCGACCGTCGTCGCCACGCTGGCTGACGCCGAGTTCAAGGTCGAAGGCCCCGAACAACTTGCGACCGGCTCGCCGGGCACAACCGTGACTATCGAGCAACCTCGCGAACTGGCGGGCGCGCTCCTCGGGGACAACGCCAGCGACTTCCTGCTCGTTCGGCTCGCTGCGTACCTCGCGAAGTACCCGAAGGTTCGCGTTCAGTACGACGGGCATCCTCTTGACCCGGCGACGATCCGCGAAAACGAGGAGCGCGTGTCCCTTCGCCCGCGACCCGGAGTGGGCCTTGGCACTCCGCAGGTCCGGCTTGTGGAGTGGCGTTCATCCGTCGTTGGGTTCAGGCCCATGCTCCTGCTGTGCGACGGGAATGGGGTCGTACTGCACGAGATCACGACCGATCTTCCAACCAGCAAGCGGAAGGTGACGACCTACGTCGAGTGGCCGGGCTTCGCCCTCCACGAGGACCGACTGATGCTGGCTGAGATGGGCGACGCCTTGCTTGGCCCCGTCGTCGCCGAAGCGCGCAGTGCATTGGGTGACTACCTGGATCGTCGAGACGCCGACTCCAAGCGCACAGTGATCGAGGGCTGGAAGGCGAGCAACGTCTACCCATACCCTTCGGCACCGACCACGGCTCTGGAACAGACGGAACGCGCGGTCTTCGACGCCGTCGCTGCAACCGCTGCCCCGGCAGTAGCTCATGACCCTCGGGCTGCACGACTCTCGTTGCGGCTCATCCGCGAGGCCCTCGAGCAGTCCCCCGGATCACTCCATCGGGTGCTCACTGAGGTGCTGGACCTGACGCCTCAGCAACTCGACGACTTCGATGAGATCCTCACCACTGCGTCTCTACCTTCAATCATCGAGGCCACCCGGACGGTGACTGATCGACTCGGGTTTCTAAGCGACCTTCAACTTCTGCTGTTCGATCCTGAGGGCAAGACCCATGTGAACGAACGAGACCACCTGCACAAGATCCTGGCCCACAACCGAACGTGGGTGTTCGGTGAGGAATTCTCTCTTGTCGTCTCGGAGCGCTCGCTCACGACCGTGCTGAAGGCACACCTCAAGCTTCTCGGTCGCGACACCACCGACGTACAAGCCGTAGCGGACGCGGGCGGAAACACCCGTCGCCGAATCGACCTGATGCTGTCCCGTACGGCCCACGGCCCTACGGGTCAGCGTCACCTTGTAGTCGAACTAAAGCGTCCATCACTGACCCTCACAGAGAAAGAGCTATCGCAGATCACGCAGTACGCGATTGCTGTCACGAAGGATCCGACCTACCACGCGCCCAACGTCACCTGGGATTTCTGGCTCGTGGGCGATGACTACGACTCCTACATCGAGGAAATGACGCATCAAGACCAGCTTCCGGTGGGGGTGACCTCCGCCAAGCATCCCTACACCATTCGAGTGCGGCGTTGGGCCGAGATCCTGGAGGAGAACCGGCAGCGGCTCCATTTCTACCGCGACCGCTTGTCGTACAGCCCGAACGAGGAGGCATCGGTGACGGACACGCTGAGCCGACTGCTTCCGCCCGACCGAGATGACGACGCCTCAGCGACACGCCCGCCTGATTTCCCCGCCACCTAGAGACGGCCGATCGCGACCTGGATCGCCTCCGCCATGAGGCGCTCTTGCTTCGCTGCGAGTTCCTGGTCGCGCTCGTCGGTGGCGTGCTGGTAGCGCATCGCTGCCTGCGGCGTCGACTGGCCCAGCCGCCGCATCGACTCCTTCGTCGTCGCTCCCAACTGCGAGAACGTGGTGCCCGCATGGTGGCGGGTGTCGTGGAAGACGTACCCCGTCAGACTCAGCGCCTTCCTGGCGTCGGTCCACTCCTTGTGCCAGGTCGCCCGCCGCAACCGCCCGCCGCGCACCCCGGTGAACAGGTGCGCCTCGGGATCGACGGCGGCGAAGGCATCGAGGTGCGCCTCGATCTCTCGCATGAGTTCCGACGCCAGGTGGACCGTTCGACGGCCAGCCTCGCTCTTGGGGGCCTTGGTGGCGCTTGGCACTCCCGTCACATCGATCGCAGACTCGTTCACGATGATGCGTCCGTGAAGGGCATCGACATGGCGGCGACGGAGGGCAAGAAGCTCACCAAGGCGCAGCCCTGAGAAGCCGCCCAGCAGCACGAGCAGGCGTCGATTCGCGGGCACCGCCTGGGCCAAGCGGATGACATCGGATGCGCTAAGCATTGGCCGTTCGGGGCTGAACTCCTGTCCTGCGCCTTTGATGATGCAGGGGTTCCTGAGGAGCATCTCGTCCTCGACAGCGGTCGTCATCATGGACCGGAGCAGCCGGTACACCTTTGCGACCGTCACAGGTCCTGGCCGGGCGGCGTCCACCATCTTCGAGTGCCACTTCCTGATGACCGACGGCGTCAACGCCACGAGGGGGTAGTCCCCAAGCGCAGGCAGGATGTGGCAGCGCAGCTCGCTCTCGTAGAGCCGATAGGTGTTGATGCTGATGTGCGGCCGCTTCACCTCCAGCCAGTTGACGGCGTATTCGGCAAGGGCGACCTCACCGGCGTGCGGGTCGATCCAGACGCCCTGGATCACGTCGACCTCGACGGTACGCTTGTAGCTCTCGGCGTCCTTCAGGCGGCGGAAGGTCTTGCGCCGGACCTTGCCGGTGGGGTCGCGGTAGCCCACGTCGTACCGAGGCTCGCCCTTGCTGGTCTTCCGCGTCTTGATGAATGCCACCGGGGCCTCCTTTCGGTACTCGTCTGCGCTGGGTGTCCACCCCCGGAGAATAGGAAGGCAAGTGGATGCTCTCGGGAGGGCCAGCCTCCGCAGCTTCTGACCAGGGGAGACGTTGTTGTAGCTCTGCGGGGACGAGGCCATCGGCTTCATCTGCACGGCCCAGGGCCCGGGCAATGCCTAACCACGCGCCCGGAAAACTCTGCGACGGCCACCCGCTCGGCCCGGACTCACCCAGTGCGCGAGGCCATCGGTGGTACGCAGGTCCCCACGACGCAGTCAGGTTCGAGACCTAGGCTCAGCCCGTGGCGAAGGCTGTGGGTGGAGCTGTGGTTCCGAGGGTCTGCGACTCCTGCTCATACGCACGGTGGGCGGAGGAGGTCGAGCCAGCGAAGCGGATGTCTCCTGGTTCGATCATCTCGGGGTGGCCCTGGTACCTACTGCCCTTCGCGATCTTCCTCGCACCCTTCTACATCGCCTTCCTGGTGCTGTGGCTGGTGCTGTTCCCCCTGCGAATGATCTTCCTCCGCCGCCGAGTCGACAAGTTCCATAACGGCCTGCGCTACGAACAGTTCTCCCGCTGCCCCAGATGCGGGAGCGACCAGGTGCGCACAGTCCCGGCCGACGGATTCGTTCCCTCTGCCGCTGGTCCTACGGGGCCAGTTCAGATCGGGTGTCCATCGTGCGGCACACAGAATCGGGTGCCCGCGAGCGGTCGGCATCGCTGCGGCAAGTGCGGTTCGGAGTTCGTTGCCACGGTGAACCGGCGCTGAGGCCGTGCGTCTTAGTCCCCCAGCATCTTCGCAGCCATCGTGACCACGTCGTCCTCGTAGCCCTCTTTGGCGATGGCCTGGAGCGAGGTGCGGATCCAGGCCCGGTCGCGGAGGGTCCAGCCGTTGGCGGCGAAGTGGGCTGGGACGCTCTCCTGGCATGCCCCGGCGATTCGTCCGGCGACCAGCCAGTAGCGCAGCTTGGCCGTCGGACGGATTAGTCCGTCTTCCAGGAGCTGTTCCAGGAGGCGCTCGCTGACGACTGAGCGGAAGGTCGGGTTGGTGAACACTCGGAACCGCTTGGCGAACTTCTCGTTGGTGCCGTCGAACGCGGAGATGTGAACGCCATCGGAATCCAGGTACGACTTGCACTCCACCCACACGACGGTGTCCGTGGCGGGCCGGTAGCCGACGATGTCGATCTCGGGGCGCGGCATGTACGGGTTGGCGAGCGACGCCTTGTCCGCCTTCGTGATGTCCACCTTGTAGCTCTGACGAGTCCAGTAGCCCTCACGCCACAGCAGCCGGGCGGTCAGATCCTCGAACGCGTCCATCGCCGCATCCTTCCCTAACCCGTCCCACGGCGCGGCCGAGGGGGTCGGTCAGGGCGGTGGGAGTTCGGCGAGGACTTCGAGCGCGATGGCGGCGAGGTTCGCGTCCATGCGGGAGTCGCCGTGGCGATCCGTCTCGATGAACATCCCGCTGCCACCAGAGGAGCGCCACGACCGCTCGATGGACGAGTGAGTTCCGCCGATGGCCTTGGGCGAGTCGAACAGCGCCACGACCTCGTCGACTGGCACCCGCTCGGGTGCGCGCTCGGCGATGAGCCGGACGTAGTTGAGGCGACCGCTGCCATAGCCGCGAAGGAGAGAACGCACGCGGCCCCGAACCACTTCGACATCGTCTTGACCGGAGGTGGGGTTCGTGAGCCGCTGGAGGAATGCGATGGACGACGCGAGTTCGGTCGGGTCCTCAGGGTTCAGGGTCATAGTGATCTGCATCGCCACATCCTAGTGGACTGTGCATATGCCTTGTATATGCTTCGTGCGGTCAAGCACCACAAGGGAGTACCGTCATGTCCAAGTCATCCATCGCAAAGCGCCTCCGCATCTACGAGAAGCTGCTCAGCCTCCTCGTCCCCGGCGAGGGTCCCGTCGAATGGCCGATCATCGAGCGCCGCTTCCTGCTCGCCCACCCGGACGAGTACCAGGAGCTCCTCGGCGAGTTCGGTCACACCACCTACGGCCCGCGGCGCTACAGCGTCTCGTCCTACCTCGCTCGCCGGATGGGGACCCTCGCCGGGCAGGGCAAGGTCGAGTTCCAGTACGGGGAGGCGACCGGCCGGTGGAGCTACCTCGGGCGGATCTCCTACTGGTCGCTGCCGGGCACGCCCACGAGCGCCCCCGCCTCCACCTGGGAGCAGTACGCCAAGGACAACAACCTCCCGCCCCACTGGCGCGATGTCATCGACGGCGAAGCCGCCTAGCCCCTGTCAGCCCGCGTCGCTGCGTGCGGCGCGGGCGGTAGAGGGTTCCCACGGCTTGAGGAGCTACAGGTCGAGGGTTCCCGGGCGCTGATCGACCCGGTTGCCGTCACGAGCGGCTTCATCTCGCCACTGTTGGGCGCTGTCTCGCCCTGTATGCCCTCGGTCCGGCTCGCAGGCCCCGTGGGACCCTGATTCCGGTGTGGGGCAATGTGTGGGCTGGTTCAGGGTTGGCGGGAATGCTCGAGGGTTGAGCGTCAGCAGTTGAGGGTCAGGGTGCCGACATCGAGGATTGCCGTGGCCTGCTACGAGCGGAGCACCCGATGCAGCTGCTCGATCGAGAGGGCCTCCTTGGGGTCGTGGTGGATGAGCATGTGGCAGTTGGCGCACACCACGGCGAGTTCCTTGACTGTGGTCCACGCTGGCTCGTCTGTGTCGCGGAGTTGCTTGGTGTGGTGGACGACGAGGCATCTGCGGCCCAGCTTCCCGGCGTAGGTCCCATAGTCGATGCCACAGCCTTCGCACACCCCGTTGGCACGCTGCAGAGCTGCCTGACGGAGCTTGGGGCTGCGGTACTTCGAGGTGGCCTCAGTTCGCGTTCCCTCAAGGGCGCGCGCCTCTGGATCGAACGGCCGGTGCTGGAGGGTTGCCCAGACGGCAGCCGCAAGGTGGCGGGGAACCACCTCTGCATCACGCGGCGGTTGCAGCCCCGACAGCCGCTCCATCTCCGCGGCCCCGATCGGAGGCTGAATGGGGCGGGGTTGGCGGACCCAGGTGTATTCGTGGCCTTTCCAGGTTCCGCGGCCTGCCCTCCTCCAGTTCGCTTGCACCCTGCCGGTGGCGACGAACTCCTGGCGCTTGCCGCCGATGAAGTACGCAATCCGGTCGCCGTCCTCCGCCTGCTCGGGCAACCAGAACCCGCCCGCGTCAGGCCCGCGGTCAACCTCCCAGTCATCGAGTTCGGCCTGGGCGCGACGCCCGTTGGATGCGTAGCTGATGATCAACGCCACGGCGGTTCTCCTTCAGGCGATCAAACGGGCGGCTTCGGTGAGCTTCTCGATGACGATCTCTCGGCGATACCGCTGCTGAGGGTCTGCCCTGTCGATGTTGTTCCACGACTGAGGCGAGGTGCTCGGCCCACGCAGCACGGTGATACCCCGACCCGAGAACTCGCGCTGCGCTCCCAGCCGCTCGAACCCGGCCTGCGCCTCGTTGCCGAGAAGCATCAGAACCTGGAGCGCGGGAAGCATGACGAGCATCTCGCCGAGGAGCCGGGCGGCGAGAGGTCTAGCGGCGGCGTAGCTCTGCGGTGGCCGGGATGGATCGACCGGCTTGCCGCCCGTGGTGATGTTCACCCACCACGGGAAGATGTTCCAGTGGACCCGGTCACGAGGTTCTAGGCCCGCTTCCTGGCATGCCAGCGTCGCGTTGTTGGCGCTGCGGTCGTTGTTATCAGGGCTGATGAACCCGGTGAAGGTGGCGACCTCGGACGGGTCCTGCATGAGAAACAGGACCTTGGCCTCGACCCCGCCGCCGCGCGGGTCGAAGAACGGGATCGTCCTTCCAGCGTCGGGCGGGAGTCTCGGGTCGTCTCGAAGGGCGACGACCCACTCGTTCAGCGCAGTAACCGGCGGATCGAACGCCTGCTGCATTCGCTCACGGATGTTGGCGGGAGCGAAGCGGGGACTGAGCAGGTGCTCATTCCTGGTGGCCTTGTTCTCTATGAACTCATCTCGCGCCAACGCCTCGCCCCTCATGCGATTGATCCCGGCGGCGATCCTCGCACGACTTCATGCAGCCGTGACTCGGCAAGCGTCAGCACGCTCGGCAGGTGGAGCGTCGAAGTCGGACATACCATCACGCCCGACCGCGGACCGACGACCAGCACGGCGACCACATGCCCCACGAAGACACCCCCGAACGCGTTGACCTTGCAACTGATGCGCCCATCGACGAACGAGAGGCGGCACTTCGAGAACTGATCCCCGAGGCTTTCGTCGATGGCACCATCGATGCCACTGCGCTCCTGGAGGCGCTGGGCACCGCTACCGGAGAGGCGGACGAGCGGTATTCCCTGTCATGGGTTGGACGAGCCGAGGCCCTCCGCGCAGTGCAGCGCCGGAGCATCGCCACCCTCCATCCGGTCGGCCTTCGGCGTCGAGAACTTCGTCGCCAGCCTGGTGTGGGATCGAAACCGAAAGAACGACGCGAAGTTGTTCTCAGTCGGCCACGAGTACATGCACGTTTATGCCCGCAGCAAGGCCCACCTCAAAGAACACGACGTTGTGCTCCGCGCCGAGAAGCCCGGAGTCGACGAGGTGCGAGATGAGTTCACCCGGCTGCATGCAGAGTTTGGCGATGACTGGGACGCCGTCCGCGAAGGACTCAGGGCGCTGTACGCAACGTGGGACGACGATGACCCCCGTAAACCGCTGGCGCGCTTCACGAAGGTCGATGAACAGGGGCCATACCGGACAGACGGTGATGTGGGTTGGCCCGGCGGAGGTGGGCCTCGCTACCCCGTGTTGCATCCAGATACGGGAAGGCCGTGCAAGCAGCCGCGCGGCGGTTGGCGCTTCTCGACTCCCGAGCGGATGCAGGAGGAGATTGATGCCGGACGAATCGCCTTCGGCCCCGACCACACCACCATCCCTGGCCGTCGCCGGAACACGTTTGACTCAGACGATCAGGTACTTCCGAGCGTTCAGTTCAGTTACGCGCAAACGGCCTCCCAGAAGTTCGATGAGATGTTCGACAACCAGCGGGTGTTCGACAACCCGAAGCACTTCATCGATCTCGCGACTCTCGTCGAGTATCTCACCGGCCCCGACGACCTGGTCCTCGACTTCTTCGCCGGTTCAGGATCTGCCGGGCACGGCGTGATTCACGTCAATCAGATTCATCCTTCTAGCAACCGTCGATTTGTTCTCGTTCAGCTTCCAGAGCCGGTGAACGAGGCCAAGGAGTCCGGCAAGAACGCCAAGGCCGTTGGCCTCGACACCATCGCGGACATCTGTCGGGAGCGGCTAGTTCGGTCGATCGCAAGGGAGCACCCTGACGGGGATGGTCCCGGATTTCGGTACTACCAACTCGGCGACAGCAACTTCGACCTGTGGGACGCCGAGGCGGCACCGGCCGATGCGGAGGGTTTGGAGGCGGCGCTGCTGGCGTTCGAGCACAACGTCCGCGCCGGGGCATCCGATTCGGGGCTGGCAGCGGAGATCCTTCTCAAGGAGGGGATCCCTCTCGATGCCACGCTGGCCCGACATGAGGTCGAGGGCGAGCAGGTCGTGGTCGGCGATGGAAGGGTCGCAGTGTTCCTTGGTCGGTCGGTGACCCAGGACCACGTTGACTTCCTCGTCGGCCTCGGCGTGCCCCGTGTCGTGATGCTGGAGGCGGCGTTCAACGGCAACGACGAGATGAAGACGAACGCGTTCTTCTCCTTGGCCGACGCCAACATCGTGATGAAGACCGCATGAGCGACAACGGAATCAAGTTCGATCCGAATCAGGAGTACCAGCACCAGGCGATTGCGGCGGTCGTCGGGGTGTTCGACGGCCAGAGTCTCGCCCGTTCTCAGTTCGAGATGCCCTCCGAGAACGAAGGCACGATGTTCACAGATCACGGCATCGGCAACTCCCTCGTCCTCGACGCCAGCACTCTCGCGGACAACGTGCGCAGCGTGCAGGCCGAGAATCATCTACCCGAAGCCCTGCGTCTCCCTCGTGAGGCAGAACTGGAGTCGCTCGACTTCTCGGTGGAGATGGAGACCGGAACCGGGAAGACCTACGTCTACTTGCGCACCATCCTCGAACTCCACCGGGTCTACGGCTTCGCCAAGTTCGTCATCGTGGTGCCGTCGGTGCCCATCCGCGAGGGCACCCTCTCAAACTTGCGGCTGCAACGTGACCATCTTCGGGACCTGTACGACGGGGTCCCCTACACATCAATGGTCTACAACTCGGCTCGGCTGGCTGACCTGCGCTCTTTCGCCCAGAGCACGAACCTCTCGATCCTGGTCGTCAACCTGGATGCCTTCAACAAGGACACGAACCGGATCTACCAGGCGCAGGACCAAACGATGGGCGTCGCACCTATCGACTTCGTGCGATCCACGAACCCGGTCGTGGTGCTCGATGAGCCGCAGAACATGGAAAGCCCGATCTCCCAGAAGGCGATCGCGAGCTTGAACCCCATCGCTACCTTGCGCTACTCAGCGACCCACCGCACTCGCCACAACCTGGTCCACCGACTGACTCCAGCGGACGCCCTCAGCCAGAACCTGGTCAAGCAGATCGAGGTGTGGTCTGTGGTTCAAGACGACGACCTCAATCGGCCCAACATCGAGGTCGTGTCGGTGACGGCGTCGAAGCGCGGCGTGTCTGCACGGATCAAGATCGACACCTCTGAAGGATCCGGTCCCAAGCCAAAGACCTTCACGGTCAAGGGCACGGGGAACGAGGACCTCTACGAGATGAGCGGACGCCGGACCCAGTACGAGGGCTACCTGGTCGAGGAGATCAACGCCGAGACGGAGTCCGTGGAGTTCGCCAACGGCATCGTGGTTGAGAAGGGCACGCGCTTCGGTCCCGACCGGGACGCCATTCAGAAGACACAGATCCGCACCGCGGTCCGGGAGCATTTCGACAAGGAGATCGACATTGCTCGCCGTGTCACGTCGGGCGATCTGCCCGCTCCGATCAAGGTGCTGAGCCTGTTCTTCATTGACCGTGTCGCCAACTACGACCCGCCGGATGCAAAGTTCCGCCGTTGGTTCTACGAGGCATACGACGACCTCGCGGCCCAGACGAAGTACAAGACCCTCGACCTGCCCACCGCGGAGGAGGCTCAGGGCAGCTACTTCTCCAAGACCCGAGGAGGCGATGCAAAGGACACCTCTGGCTCCACCATCGATGATGGGCGCACCTACGAACTAATCATGCGGCGGAAGGACGACCTGATGTTCGGCGATGAGCCGCTTCGGTTCATCTTCAGTCATTCAGCCCTACGCGAAGGCTGGGACAACCCGAACGTGTTCGTCATCACCACCTTGAACGACACCCGATCCGAGGTGAAGAAGCGCCAAGAGATCGGCCGTGGCCTTCGCCTGCCCTTCATGCAGACAGGCCACCAGTGCAAGGACCCGATGGTCAACCGGCTCACCATCGTTGCCAACGAGTCCTACGAGGAGTTCGCAGCATCGCTGCAGAAGGAGATCGAGGACGAGTCTGGGACCGAGTTCGCCCGAGCCAGCGTCAAGGATCGCCGTAAGCGAAAGACGGTCCGGCTGCGCGACGGAGTCCTCGACGACCCAGACTTCAAGGCGCTCTGGGACGCCATCAAGCACCGCACCCGCTACCGGGTCAGCTACGACGCCGACAAGGTCGTCGACCGGGCAACATCCACGCTCGCAAACCTCGGCGACCTGCAGCCACCGAAGATCCGCACGACCAAGTCACGCCAAACGTTGTCCAACACGACCGGCGTGACGGCCACCGTGATCACCGAACGGGCACCGACCGACCTCGCCGGTTCGTATCCCATCCCCGACCTGCTGGGTCATCTGGCACGGTCTCTGCCGGTGTCACGGGCACTCATCAGACGAGTACTCGTTGGCAGCGGGACCCTCGGCGAGGCGTCCACGAACCCGCAGAAGTACATGGACGAGGCCCACACAGCGATCGAGAACGCCCTCATGGAGGAACTCGCCTCCGGCATCACCTACGAGAAGATCGCAGGCAGCGGCGCTGACGCCGTCTACGAGATGCAACTGCTTGAGGAGACAGAACTCACGTCCTACCTGACCAATCTCGTGGCCGCGGACAACAGCGCCTACGAGGACGTGATCATCGACTCCGACATCGAACGCGCCTTCGCCGAAGCTCTATCCAAGCGCGAGGACGTAAAGGTGTTCGTCAAGCTCCCCTGGTGGTTCAAGGTCGCCACGCCACTCGGCACCTACAACCCCGACTGGGCGATCGTGAAGACCGACGAGGACGGCCTCGACCGCGCATACCTCGTCCGGGAAACGAAGGGTACCAATGACCTGACCGAACTGCGGCCAGCCGAACGTCTCAAGATCCTGTTTGGAAACCGGCACTTCGAGTCCATCGGCGTCGACTTCGGTTGGTTGAAGTCAGCCGCCGACCTATAGCCCGGGTACCTCTGCGTCCCGCCCGAACCTCGGATCCCAGCGCGGGCCTAGTGTCACGCCGTGGAACTCGGTGACATCGAACCTGTTGAACCGCGCACGGTGTGGGCGAGCGAACCTCGCGACTTCACGCCCTGGCTCCTCGACAACGCCGAGCGGCTCGGTAGAGCACTCGGCATCGAACTAGAGCTACACGCAGCCGAGCATCCGGTCGGCGGGTACTCGCTCGACCTAATAGGGCAGGACCTCACCAACGACGCCGTACTCATGGTCGAGAACCAGTTGGAGTCCACTGACCACACCCACCTTGGCCAGGTCCTCACCTACGCAGCAGGCACGGGCGCGACCACCATCGTTTGGATCGCCACGTCCTTCCGCGACGAGCATCGCCAGGCCCTCGACTGGCTGAACGAGCAGACCGGCGAGGACACCCACTTTTTCGGCGTGGTGCTCAGCCTGGTCCGCATCGGCACCTCCGCCCCCGCTCCGCTATTCGACGTCGTAGCGAAGCCGAACGACTGGCAGAAGCGGGTCCGATCAGCGACTCGCACTGGTTCAGCCAGCGCCCGCAGCGAGAAGTACCGCTCGTTCTGGGCGGCGTACCTCGGTCGCCAGGCCATCGAGCACAGCGAGTGGGGACGGCGGGGTACGCCCCAGCCAGCGAACTGGATGTCCTTCGGTGGACCCTTCCCCGGAACACAGATCAACCCCTCCTTCGCTCAGGGCGGCCGCCTTCGCCACGAGCTGTACATAGACCGCGGCAACGGCGGAGCCAACCTCGCCCTGTTCGAGTTCCTCCGAGACCGCCGCGAGACCATCGACGCTGCCTACGGCCAGCCGTTGGAGTTCGACCCCATCGAGGGCAGGCGAGCCTGCCGAATCGCTACCTACCTCGATGAGGGGACCATCGACGACGAGGACCGCTGGACCACCTTCCTCGACTGGTTCCTTGATGCAGGCGAACGCATGCGCCGTGCCCTCGCCACTGTGGCAAGCGACGTGCGCTCGTTCGACTCCACCCAGCCGAACGCCTAGCCCCGACCTCGTGGCGACCAAGGTCATGGCTCTCCGTCGCGCCGACACCTGCTTCACATGCGCGACGCCGCTCCCCGCCGGAACGCGCGCCACATGGGACCCCGTTGCCAAGACCGTCACCTGCCTCGCCTGCCCCGCCGCCACGGCGTCGGCCGCACCGCGCGACGCCGCCAGAACCGCGGTCCATGAACCGCCTCCGATCGATGTGGGCGACCCCGGCCGGTCAGCCCGACAGGAGCATGACCGGCGACACGCCAAACGTGAGGCGCAGATAGAGCAGAAGTGGGGCACCGGCCGGATGGGCAAGATCGCCAAGCGGCTCTCCGACGACCCCCAGACCACCAAGGCGTGGGCCGCGGGGGCATCGGGCGAGGAGCGGGTGGCCCAGGTCCTTCACGACCGCCTCGGCGACCAGGCGGTACTTCTCCACGACCGGAAGGTGCCCGGCACGCGCGGCAACATCGACCACCTCGCCATCGCAGCGAGCGGGGTCTGGGTCATCGACGCCAAGAAGTACCAGGGCAAGGTCGAGCAGCGCGATGTGGGCGGCTGGTTCAAGACCGACCTGCGGCTCTACGTCGGCGGCAGGGACCGCACCAAGACCGTCACGGACCTAGCCTGGCAGATCGAGGCCGTGACCAAGGCGCTCGGCACCGAGAAGCCATCGATCCAGGCCGCACTCAGCTTCGTCGGGGCCGAGTGGCCGATCTTCTTCGCCAAGCCGCTTCGACTTGATGAGGTGTGGATCAGTTGGCCCACGAAGCTCGCCGACCTCATCGCGACCGAGGGACCACTCGGACCCGAGGACATCGACCGCATCGCCCGGCTCCTATCGGCCCGACTCCCCTCGAAGTAGGCGGCTGCACGATGGTTCGACCGCCGTCCAAAGCATCCACTCCGCCTGGCCAGAGCGGACCTCGGGTCTCACAGCGCAGCAGGCATCGAGATCACGGACCCCGGTGTCGGGAGGTCGAACTACGGTGGCGAGGTGGGGTGGGGGCCAACCGGACAGAGCGAGCCGACCGCGTGGCAGGCGATGGAATTCGCCGCCGTGGACTTCGTCCGATCGCTCGGGCACGACGTGAACCTAACGACCTCTGGTGCCGATGGGGGTCTTGACCTCGTCGGTCCCGCTATCGCAGGCCAAGTCAAGGCGCACGCCAAGCCGGTAGGTGGGCCGGATGTTCAGCGCCTCAAGGGAGCCGCGCACGGCCATCGGCACGCCCTGTTCTTCTCGGGCAGCGGTTACACGCCCCAAGCCAGCACTTTCGCCGAGTCGGCAGGCGTTGCGCTGTTCACCATCAACGGCGGCGGACAGATCGTGGGCGTCAATTCGTGGGCCGAGCAGTTCTGTGCGCTGGCCCCTGTTCCCAACCCGAAACGCGGGCCACGGTCCACGGTCCGGCCCTCGACACCCTCGAATTCGGCGATCAAGACGGGGGCCTGGCTCTTTGGTTGGTTCATGCTTCTCGCTATTGGGGGGCCGATCACCTTCGCCGTCGCCGTCGAAGCGCGACGCCGCAGCGGCGACAAGCCGATGAACGGTCCTGGAGCCATCTCAGCGGGCCGATGGAGGTTCTGGGCGATGATCGCTGGTGGCATTGGAGCCTGCGCCTGGCTCCGTGGGCTTTTCGGGGGAGTGATCTGGATCGTCACCTTCAACTCGGTCTCGCCGGAAACGTCGGAGAACATCGCCACGGCCCTCGGCATCCTCGTCGGAGTACCTCTCCTAATAGTTCTCGGCCGGTACCTCTGGACGAACCCTCACGACGACATCAAGGTCCCGAACCGCTTCCTTGCACCACCGACCTCAAACCCACCTGGACCGCCCACGGCCGAGACGACCTCGTAGCCCCGAACTACCGGCCGGGAGCAAAGCCAGGCCAGACCTGGCCCATCCGATCAGGCGACCCGTCGGTTTCGAGCGATCGCTGCGCGCCGCCGAGCACGCTCCCGAGCCTCGGGGTCGATGGCTCGGGAGACTGCTGAAGCGGTCCAGCGGCCACCCCGCTTCGTGGGCACACCCTCGGAGTTCATCACCCCGGCCACCGAGTTGAGCGAACTGCCAGCAGACCGGAGGGCCAGCATCCGTGCCACCACGGCCTGCTCGGCCGGGTCCTCGACAAGCTCCGCCTGCAGCACGGAAGCCGTAGCGAGGCGCTCCACCGACGAACCCGCCCTGCTCGGCCTTGACCCTGCGGCCATCGCGGAGGCGCTTAGAAATCAACGCACGGTCGAGCTGGGCTATGGCCCCGACGATCTGCCTCAGGGCGGTCCGCATCGGGTCATCGGCATCGTCCTCGGCGACCTCGCCGGAGTCGGCGCAGAACACCCGGCCTTCCGCCTGCCAGATCAGCCCGAGCGCAGCTTCCTGGACCGTCAGGCTGCGAGCGAGCCGGTCGAGCCGGGCGCACAGAACGCCGTCGGCACGGCCCTGCTGGACGGCATCGATCGCCGCCGCCAGGCCCTCACGCTCCAGCGCCTCGACCGTGCCCGAGATGGCGTCGTCGGACACCACCTCGATTACACGGTGGCCGTTGGCCTTCGCCCAGGCGCTGATCGCCTGGCGCTGGGCCTCCAGGCCGAACTTTTCGACCTGGCCTTCTGTGGAGCACCGGAGGTAGCCGATCAGCCGTAGCTTCTTCGCGTTGTTCTGCATGGCTTGTTGTAGCTCTGAACGCTGCTGCTGTGTCGGTTCCCGTAGGTATTGCGAACATGCAGGTCGCGGCATCGCTTGCTAGGACTAGCTGCGACCTAGCACTAGGGCTAGGGCCGACCTGGCGGACTTACCAACCGACTTCGCCACCATCCTGGAACCCGCATCGTTCGCATTCGACCCCGGCGTACCTATCGTCTCGCTGTACATCCACCTGCGACCAGCCACGGAGGTGTTCGAAACCGGCTCCACAAGCCGGACAGCACACCACCGGCCCGTAGCCCTCGAAGTGCCGAACCTCGAATCCCGCCTCTCGGAGTGTCTCTTGGATCGCAAGCAGCCGCTGCTGGTCCGTCGAGAAGGCCATGATCTCGTTTACCGCCCGACTCACGTCGCCGTCGCGTAGATCCACCCGCTTCAGAGGAAGTAAGAGCGACGGCAGCGGCGTCTCATCGAGCACTACGGGAATGACGCAGAAGTCATCAGCCCCGAGCGACTGCACGATCGCTGTCTCAAGCTCGGCTCGAACCCAGGCAGACCGATCAGCGTCGACGGACCACACGAGGACTGCCGTGTCGACCGACGCCAAGGCTTCGTTCACCTTGCCCGGTATCGAGTCGCCTGCTCGCACCTCCCAGTCGTCGTACCAGACGTAGGCCCCGGCGAGGGTGAGCTGAGCGCCCAGACGCCTCGCCGACTCCTTATCGGCGTGATTGTGCGACAGGAAGGCATCCACACGGGCGATGATCGCAGACGAGTCCGCGCCGATGCGTCGAGATCACGAACCTCGCCGCGCCTCCTGCCACGCGCCTGATGGTCGCCGAGATTCAAGGCCCCGATCGGAGAGGATGAGTTAGCCTCCGATACCCCCGACTGACCACGACGAATGCCAGGGAGATCGAGACATGGACACCATCCCAGGCCCCCCCGTTGAGCCACCAGCCGAGCCACCCGCCCAGCCCAGTCGCCGCAAGCTCTGGATCGCTGCGAGTGCCGCCGGTGCCGCCATCGTCCTCGGTGTCGGCTACATCGTTCTGTCCAAAGACGAGGACACGATCACAGGCAGCACGCCGGGCGTCGGCGCGGGCGCGCTCCTCATGAACGCACTGGAGACCGCAGCCGATGCTCCGAGCGCCAGCCGCCGCTCCCTCGACCACCAATCCGACGTGCGCGGTCATTGGCGGCAGCAGGCCTACGGTCCCAATCACTCGCTTCGCAGGCCCACCTGGATAGACGATCATGTCAGGGGTCCGGCGGCGGCGTGAGCGAGGTGATGCACAGTGCGGTGATGGTGACCCATGAAGACGAGGTCACCATCAGAAGCGACTACGCCGGCGACCTCGACACCCGGTACCGCATCAGCACCGGCCAGCGAATCTGACCGAGGTGGCTGGCCGGAAGCGTCCCGCCTACCAACAGGAGCCGTCGTGGCTGCGTGACGGGATCTGGGAGCGAGGGTTCATTACCCCCTGGGAGCTGCTTCGCATTGAGGCCGTGAGGGTGCGAGGCCGTGGTCGGTGCGGACGGCTCGGTCGGTGTCGGCCTGGACCAGGTCGTTGTTGATCGCGATGGCGGCAGCCGATCCCGCACCGGCGGCGGTGATGACCTGGGCGCGCGGGTCGGCGACGTTGCCCGCTGCCCAGACCCCGGGGTTGGACGTTCGGCCGGTGCGGTCGGTGGTCACGAACCCCGTGTCGTCGTGGTGGCATCCGAGGCCGGCGAGCAGACCGTCCGGGTGGGGGTGGATCCCGGGGCGGACGAACACCGCAGTGCGCGCCATGAACCGGCCGTCGACCAGCTCGACGCCGGTCAGGCGGTCGTCTTCGACGACGATCCGTGCGACCTCGCCGAAGACGACGGTGATGCCTCGGGCGTCGAGCCGGCGGCACTCCATGTCGGTCAGCTCGGAGGTGTGAGCGAAGAAGGTGACATCGCTCGACCACTGGCGGATGAGCAGCGCGTGCTGGACCGAGCCCGCGTTGGTGCCGAGGACGCCGAGCGGCTCGTCGCGCACCTCCCAGCCGTGGCAGTAGGGGCAGTGGAGCAGGTCGCGTCCCCACCGCTCGCGGATCCCGGGAAGGTCGGGGATGTGATCGCTCACGCCGGTGGTGACGAGCACACGACGGGCGTCGACGGCTGAACCGCCGGCGAGGTGCAGCCGGTAGGCGACCTCGACCGGGCTGCAGACGTCCCCGCCGGAGATCTGCTCGAGGCTGGTCACGGTGTCGTCGACGAGCTCGACGCCGTAGCCGGCTACCTCTTCCCTGCCGACAGCGAGCAGTTCGCTCGGCGGCATCCCGTCACGGGACAAGAAGCCCTGCATGTGAGCGGCGGGCGCATTCCGAGGGGCGCCGGCATCGATCACCAAGATTCGCCGGCGCGCCCGGCCCAGCACCAGTGCTGCACTCAGTCCGGCCGCTCCGCCGCCGACGATCGCCACGTCGTACCTCTTGGTCGTCTCCATCTGAGATCACCTCCAGGGGTGAGCGTCGTCCACCTCAACCCGATGCGCAACAGGCGTTGCCGTTTCCGGGAATGCGTGGTCAACTGGCCCAGTGGAGGGGACATCACCGCTCGCTGCGGTCCTGGCTGAGGTCGGCCCGCGCTTGCGCCGAGTGCGGGACCGGCGCGGCGTGACGCTCACCGAACTGGCCGATGCGACCGGCATCTCGAAGAGCACGCTGTCGCGGCTCGAGTCAGGGCAGCGCAAGCCGAGCCTCGAGCTCCTGCTGCCCATCGCCGAGGCGCACCAGGTACCGCTCGACGAACTCGTCGGGGCCCCCGAGGTCGGTGACCCGAGGGTGCAGTTCGTGCCCCAAGACCGAAACGGCCGCGTCGTCATCCCGCTCACCCGCCAGGCGGGTGGGCTGCAGGCGTGGAAGGTGATCATCGAGCCGACCGACGAACCTCCCGAGCTCCGCATCCACGAGGGCTACGAGTGGCTGTACGTCCTGGCCGGCGAGATGCGGCTCATCGTCGCCGACCACGACATCTCCATGAGCCGAGGCGAGGTCGCCGAGTTCGACACCGCGGTGCCGCACTGGTTCGGTGCAGCAGGCGGCCAACCGGTCGAGCTGCTCAGCCTCCTCGGCCAGTCCGGCGAACGGATCCACGTCCGCGCCGCCCCCCATCGCCGGACACCCGGCGAGTGACCGACACCGGCCCACCGGCCCCAAGGCCACCACTGCTCGCAACGAAGCTGCACCCGCCTCGACGACGGCGCACCCTCATCGCCCGCCCTCGGCTGACGCACCTCGCCGAGCGAAGCCGGCAGCGGGCACTCACCTTGGTCTCCGCCCCGGCCGGCTTCGGCAAGACGACGCTCGTGGCCGAGTGGTTCGCCGACAGCGAAGGCACCGCCTGGCTCTCCCTCGACCAGCGCGACGACGATCCGGTCGCGTTCTGGACCTACGTCGTGGCGACGCTCGACGCCGCGGCACCAGAGCTGAGCTCCCACGCCGCCACGCTCCTCCAATCGCCCGGAGCACCGCTCGACGCTGTGGTCTCGACCCTCATCAACGACCTCGAGACCGCTGCCCAGGATCTGGTTCTCGTCCTCGACGACTACCACCTCATCGAGTCGACCGACATCCACCAGTCCCTCGCGTTCCTCCTCGAGCACCTCCCGCCCCAGATCCGCCTGGTCATCGCCACCCGTGCCGATCCGCCCCTCCCGCTCGCATCGCTGCGGGCCAGCGGGGACCTGCTCGAGGTCCGCGCCGCCGACCTCCGCTTCACCACGGAGGAAGCTGGCTCGTACCTCGGCGACGCCATGGACCTGGCCCTCACCGACCGCGACGTCGAGGTGCTCGACTCGCGGACCGAAGGCTGGATCGCCGCGCTCCAGCTCGCCGCCTTGTCGATGCAGGGCCGCAGCGACCCATCGTCGTTCGTCGCCGATTTCGCCGGCGACGACCGGTTCATCCTCGACTACCTCGCCGACGAGGTGCTCGAGCACCAGGCAAGCGACGTCCGCGAGTTCCTCCTCGCCACCTCGATCCTCCCTCGCCTCACCGGGCCGCTGTGCGCCGCCGTCACCGGGCGCGACGACGCCCGAGCGATCCTCGAGCACCTCGAGCGGTCGAACCTGTTCCTCATCGCGCTCGACGACCGCCGCACCTGGTACCGGTACCACCACCTCTTCGGCGACGTCCTCCGGGCCAGGCTCGCCGACGATCACGCGGACCTGGTGCCCGAGCTGCACCGTCGAGCGAGCGCCTGGTACGCCGCCAACGGCGAGCCCCACGAAGCCATCAGCCAGGCGGTGTCGGGCGGGCACCCCCTCCTCGCTGCGGAGCTGATCGAGCGCGCTGCCTCGGCGATGCAGCGGGCCCGTCAAGAAGACCAGCTCCGTTCGTGGCTCGAGTCCCTGCCCCCCGAGGTGTTCGATGACCGCCCCGTCCTCGCAGACACCTTGGCCGGCGCCCGCATGGCCAGCGGTGACCCGACCGGCGTCGAGGCACTCCTCGACCTCGCCGAATCCCAGCTCGAGCCAGACCAGCAGCCGGTGGTCATCGACCAAGCGGCGTACCGGCAACTCCCAGCGATGATCTCGATCCACCGTGCCGGGCTCTCCCTGCTCGCCGGTGACCCCGACGGGACGATCACCCATGCGACGCGCGCCCTTGCACTGGCCGGCGAACAGGACCCGCTGCAGCGGGGAGCCGGTTCGGCCCTCCTCGGCCTCGCCCAGTGGAGCCAGGGCGAACTCGTCAGCGCCCAGGAGCGCTACACCGAAGCGCTCCAGCGGTTCGAGGTCGGCGGCTACCTGCCCGATGCCATGGGCATCTCGCTCGCCCTGGCCGACATGCAGCTCGCCCAAGGGCGCCTGCGCGACGCCCAGCGCACCCTCGAACACGCCCTCGACCTCACCGTCGAACATCCCGGGCTCCGGGGCGCCGCAGACATGCACGTCGGCCTCAGCGAGGTGCTCATCGAGCGCAACGAGCTCGACCGAGCCGCCGATCACCTCGAGACGAGCGCCGAGCTCGGCGAGTCAGCCGGACTGCCCCAGCACCCGTACCGTCGGCGCGTCACCACGGCTCGGCTGCTTCGCGCACGCGGGGACCTCGATGGGGCGCTCTCGCTCCTCGACGAGGCCCTGCCGCTCTACGCGACCGACTACTCACCACCCGTCAGGCCCGTCGAGGCGCTCCGCGCCCGGGTGCAGCTGGCGCGAGGCGACCTCGACCTCGCGGAGGACTGGGCCCGCCGTCGGCGATTCGGGGTCGACGACACCCTCACCTACGTCCAGGAGTTCGAGCACATCACCTTCGCCCGGGTGCTCGTCGCACGAGGAGCGGCTGACAAGAGCCTGGCGCCGACCGAACACGCGAGGACGCTCCTGAACCGGCTCCTCGACGCTGCTGAGGAAGGCGGACGGATCGGGAGCACCATCGAGATCCTCGTCCTGCTCTCGGCGCTGCACGACGCACGCGATGACGTCCCGGCCGCAAACCAAGCATTGGGGGAGGCGCTGCGGCGCGCGGAGCCGGAAGGTCACATCCGGCTGTTCCTCCACGCCGGACCAGCGGTCACCCGGCTCCTGCGCTCGATCGCCACGACCGAAGGACCCGCTTCGTACGCCGCGACGGTGCTGGCGGCCGCAGAGGTCGCCCAGGGTGCCGAACCGACGGCCCGCCCACGGCAGGACCTGCTCCTCGACCGGCTGAGCGATCGGGAGATCGACGTGCTCCGGCTCCTGCGCGGCGACCTGAGCGGGCCCGACATCGCCCGGGAACTGCACGTGTCGCTCAACACGCTCCGCACCCACACCAAGCACATCTACACCAAGCTCGGTGCCACCAACCGACGTGAGGCGCTGACGCGCGCCGGCGAACTGGGACTCTGACCAGCTTCTCCTGCGGCGTCCACCGAGATCACCACCACGATCACCACATCGTGTGATGTGCGCTCACCACGTCCGTTCCTACGTTCACCTTCGTGAACACCGACGACCACCCCACCGACCCGGCAGAGAGCGCCCCGCCGGCTGATCCGGCCGCCGTCGAGCGCTACGAGATCCGCGTCAGCGGGCGCCTCAGCTCGCGGTGGGCCACCTGGTTCGACGGCCTCACCCTCACCAACGAGGAAGACGGCACGACCGTCCTCAGGGGCCCCGTCGTCGACCAGGCCGCCCTGCACGGTCTGCTCCAGAAGCTCCGCGACCTCGGCATCACCTTGCTCTCGCTGACCCGCACCGCGCCGGGCGAGCCGCTCGAGCACCCGATCTCCCCGACCAACCCGAACCGCACCACGACACCAGGAGCAAGCTCATGATCACCATCACCGGACTCACCAAGCACTACGGCGACCGAACCGCAGTCGACGACCTCACCTTCACGGTGGCCGACGGCAGGGTCACCGGCTTCGTCGGCCCCAACGGCGCCGGCAAGAGCACCACCATGCGGATGATGGTCGGGCTCACGCAGCCCGACGCGGGCGACGTGCGCTACGACGGCGTCCGCTACACCGACCTCCGCAACCCCGCCCTGCTCGTCGGCACCGTCCTCGACCCGCGCTGCATGCACCCGGGCCACACAGCCCGCAACCACCTCCGGGCCATGGCCGCCATCAGCGACATCCCCGCCACCCGCGTCGACCAGGTCCTCGCCGAAGTCGGCCTCGAGTCCGCCGCGGGCCAGCGCACCGGCGGGTTCTCCCTCGGCATGCGCCAGCGCCTCGCCCTCGCCGGAGCCCTCCTCGGCGATCCCCGTGTGCTCATCCTCGACGAGCCCTCCAACGGACTCGACCCCGACGGCATCCGCTGGCTGCGGAACCACCTCACGGACTTCGCCCGCAACGGCGGCTCGGTGTTCGTGTCCAGCCACCTCATCGGCGAGCTCGCCATGTTCGCCGACGACCTCGTCGTCGTAGGCGGCGGCAGGCTGCTCGCAGCCGAGACCGTCGAAGCCATCTCCGACCGTCAGACCGCGACCGTGGTCGCCGAGACGCCCCAGCCGGGCGAGCTCGCCACCGTGCTCACCGGCCCCGGCGTGTGCGTCGACACCGACGGCAACCGCCTCACCATACGTGGCACCACCAAGTCCGCCGTCTCCCAGCTCGCCTTCGAGCAGGGCATCCAGCTCGTCGAGCTCAGCGAGACCGCCCCGTCCCTCGAAGACACCCTCCTCGACATGACCGGCGCCTCCGCCGAGTTCGTCTCCGCCTGAACCAGCTGACCCACCGACCGAACCGAAACGACAAGGACCCGAACCATGACTGCCACCGCCGCCACCATCCCCTGGACCGACCACGACGACCGCGCCGCCGTGCGCACCCGAGCCGACGACCTGCACGCCATCCCCGCCGCGCTGCGCAGCGAGTGGATCAAGCTCACCTCGCTGCGAGCCAACAAGGCGATCCTCGCCCTCACCGCTGCGGTGAGCGCCGTCATCGCCGGAGGACTGGCCGCCACCGCCCGTGCCACCGACCCGCCGCTCCCCGCCTCGGAGCTCTTCATCTACCCGCTCCCGCTCGTCGCGATGCTCGCTGCGGTCGCCGGCATCCTCATGTTCACCAGCGAGGCCCAGCACGGCACCCTTGCCGTGATCCTCGCCGCCCGGCCGGCCCGCTGGGTGATCGTCGCCGCCAAGACCACCACCGCCGCAGGCGTCGGACTCGCCCTCGGCGTCACCGGGATGGCCGCCGGGTTCACCGGCGCTGCCATCGGAGGCGCTGAGCTCGGCGGCGGGTCGCACCTCGTCAGCCGGGCGCTGTGGGCATCGCTCTACATCGTGCTCGCGGCCCTGATCGGCCTCGGCGTCGGCATGATCGCCCGTCACACCGCCGGCGCCATCACCGGCCTCCTGATGTGGTCGTTCGTGGTCGAGAGCCTCTTCGCCCCGCTCCTGCCCGATGCCGTCCTCCACCTCCTGCCCTTCAGCGCCGGCTACCGCCTCCTCGATGCCGGATCGCAGTTCGAGGCCCCGGTGATCATCGCCAACCAGCTGGCACGCCCGGCCTACGCCCTGATCTTCGCCGGATACGCCCTCATCGGCCTCGCCGTCGGCACGGCCCTGCTCTACCGGCGTGACTCGAACTGACGCACCTGCGCCGCACAGCAAGAGCCCGGGCCGTGCGCCCGGGCTCTTGCCGTTCACCAGAGGGTGCCGAGCCTGCGCACGCGACGACCCCTTCGCTGCTCGGCAGCTTCGCTCGGTGTTGGTGGTGGCGCGAGGCTCGGGGCATGCCCCTCGTGATGGTGGACGACCTCGACGATGCCCGACTGGCTGACTACCGGCATCTCCGGGAGCCGAACGTCCGGGCCCGGGTCGAGCGCAACGCCGGCATCTTCACCGTCGAGGGCTGGCTGTCGCTCGAAGCGCTCGCCGAGTCGCCCTATCCCGTTCGGTCCGCCCTCGTTGCGACGAAGCACGTGGCACGCGCCCAGTCGATCGTCGACCCGGCCGTGCCCGTCTACGCCATCCCCGAGTCGGCACTCGAGCACGTGACCGGCGTCCACTTCCACCGCGGGGTCGTGGGCGTGGCCGAACGCCCTGCTGGCCTGACCCCGGAGGCGGTCCTGGCCGGGGCGCGCCGAGTGCTCGTCCTCGAAGGAGTGAACGACTACGAGAACCTCGGCGCGCTGTTCCGGAACGCGTCGGCCTTCGGGGTGGATGCGGTGCTGCTCGACCCGACGACCGCTGATCCGCTCTACCGGAGGACCACCCGGGTGTCGCTCGGCCACGTGCTCCGCGTGCCGTTCGCCCGGGTCGGACCCGAGTCCTGGCCGACGATCCTCAGCGACCTCCGCCGCGACGGCTCGGCCGTGCTCGCGCTCACGCCCGCAGCAGACGCGACGCCGCTCGGATCCGTGCTCGAACAGCTGCCCGACGAGGTCGTGGTGCTCGTGGGTGCGGAGGGCCCGGGCCTGAGCGAGGGAGCGATGGCCGCAGCCGACCAGCGGGTGCGCATTCCCATGACGCCGGGCACCGACTCGGTCAACGTCGCCACGTCGGCTGCCATCGCCCTCGCCGCGCTCTACCGACCGGAGGCCTGAGCGGAGCGTCGACCGCCCTACGAGCTGCTCGTCGCGCCGCTCGAAACAGCGTCCACCCGCCAGGTGGCCTCCAGGGATCCGCCGGGTGGGCGGTACCTTGTGGCGGGCGTCCCGGGTGGGGCCAGGTGGGAGGAGGCGGGGTGAGGGTCTGCGAGGTCTGTGGGACGGTCATGGCACCGACGGGGAACTGCGCGGTGTGCGGGAGTGCTGGTGGCCCGGTCGGCGAGGCCGAGCGTGCGCCCGTCACATCGCATCCTCTCGCTCCCCACGCACCCCCCGCACCCGCGCCGGCGACGCAGGACCTGATGTCGCCGGCAATCGCCGATGCGCCACAGGCGGCGGCTCGGGCGCCCGGACGGCGGCGGCTGAAGCCGGCGACGCTCGCGGTGGCTGCGGTGGTGGCTGCGGTCGTCGGGATCAGCGTCGGGCTCGTGGCCGGGTCGCTCAGCTCGTCCGACGGCGACCAGGACTCGTCGGCTCCCACCAGCCGGTCAAGCGAGGACGACTCGACCGCCACGGCGGGATCCCCGACGAAGCCGACGACGAAGACCACCTCCAAGACGAAGTCGGGGTCGGCGATCGCGCAGGCAGGTGAGGTCGACGGGTACCTCGTGCTCGACGACGACGGCGTCCACGTGCAGGGGGCGGACGGGAAGCGATCGACCATCGTGGACCATCCCGTCGCAGCTGCGTTCGACGACGGCCGAGGCGGGCTGGTGTTCCAGGACCTCCGCTCCACCGACCACGGCCTCTCCGCCTCGATGTGGGACCTGGCCACCCAGCAGCCTGCGACCGAGGAGGAGGGCACCATCTGGTACCTGCCCGCCGGTGTCGCGGAGCCGCAGCCGCTCATCACCTCCCCGGACCTCGACCAGGACTGGGTCGGCCTGGTCGCCGCCGGCCGCTTGGGCGACCGTCCGGTGGCCGTCTACGCACGTGGTGCGTTCGACCCCGAGCTCGGCGAGGCCGAACAGTTCGAGGCGAGCTTCGTGATCCGTGACATCGAGGGCGGCCGGGACCTCCTCACCATCCCGCAGGCTTGGGGGTACGAGTGGGGGATCGACGACGTCAGCGTTCGCGAGGATCGCATCTCGTACCTGTCTTCCGGCGAGGGCATGTCCACCTGGAACTTCCTCGACGATCAGCTCCGGCCCATCACGGCCGCCTGCACGGTGACCTACGAGTACGACGAGATCGACTGCGGGTCCGGGTCGGTCGACGATCGGGGCCGCATAGCGTCGGTGGAGTACAGCGAGACCCAGGAGAGCCTCACCGACCTGCGCATCGTCGACAGCGGGACGGCGAGCGAGGTGGCCCGTTACCCGGTGGTGGGCAGCCCCTACCTCGGGGAGGGCGGCTATTCGGTCGACATCGACGCCCGAGGCGACCAGGCGATCGTGTCGTTCCGCCAGCTGGCGAGCGGCCCAGCCCAACCGGCCCTGCTCTTCGACCTCACCGCCCCAGCCGGATCCGAGCCGACCCCGCTCGGTGCCACCGGCCGGGTCCTGCTCCTCAGCGCGCCCCTCATCCGTCCCTGAAGGCCGTTCCGCCGTGAGCCGTCAGCCGGCCATCGCTCGGCCGCAGACGGTACAGGCGGCCGATGAGGCCGGCCCCATGGTTCCGCAGACGGCGCACGGGCGGCTTCTGATCGCCACGACGGGCACGGACGGACCGGCGGTTTGGCGGCCCATCGACATCCGCAGCTTGGGCGGCTCGGCGGCCGACGGCGTGCCGGGTCCGTCGGGCGCTCGACCCACCGGAGCGATGGAACGCACCACCGCGGGCTCGTCGGGCACCCCGCCGCCGTCCGCAAGCGAGGCCGACGTCTTCAGCCTGAGCCCCTCGGGCTCGATCGTCGCCGGGGCGGATCCGGAGGCCTTCGGTCGCGGCGCCGATGCGGACGACGACGATCCACGGCTGCGCATCAGCGCCCGGATGACCGTCACGACCAGGAAGACCCCGCCCCAGATCAGGCCGTTGACGAGGAGCGTCTTGGCCCACAGCACCTCACCGGACCCGGTGGAGTACAGGACGAAGATGCCCCCGATGACCGGAGCCACGGGCTACCGCTCCTCGTAGGTGATGCTCGTGGAGCCGACCTGGACGACGTCGCCGTCCTTCACCCCGACGGGTGCGGAGATCTCGGTGCCGTTGACCGTGACGGGTCCCATCGGGGTCACCGTGGTCGCGGCACCACCGGAGCGCCGGAACGAGGCGTGCTGTCCGCTGACGGACGGGTCGTTCGCCAAGACGAGGTCGCAGCGGCTGTCGCCGCCGATGGTGGTGGTCTCCTTGTACAGGATCACCTCGCGGCCGCGGAGCGGGCCGGTGGTCAGCTTGAGCCACGCCTCGCGGCGCAGGCGGTCGACGATGCCGATGCCGAGGCCGATGCCCACACCCGTCGCCACCAGGCCGATCAGGCGGACCTGGAACCCGCTGGTCTCGTCGCCGGAGAAGGCGATCTGCTGGAAGATGAGGCCGCCGATCGCACCGCCGATGGCCCCGCCCAACAGGCCGTTGAACGCCTTCTTGGCACCGTCTCGGATGCCCAGCCCGAGGCCGGTGGCGGCGCCGAACAGGCCCCACGCCAGCATGCGGCTGAGCCGGATCCGGTTCTCCATGTCGGACTGCGAGGACGTGTAGTCCATGTCCTCCAACATCGCGGAGTAGAGCCACTGGGCGGCGAAGCCGCCGATGAACCCGGCGATCCCACCGGCCACCGCACCGAAGGCACCGTCGCGGGCCGCCTTGCCCCACGCCTTGGCGGTGAGGGCCGGCCACGCGGCGAGCACCAGGCCGATGGTCGCGCCGGCGAGCATCACCCAGATGCCCGTGTTGAGGCGCAGCGCGGTCTCGGAGTCCGCCGTCATCTTGTCGGGACTCTTCAGCACCTCGGCGATGACGGCGCCGATACCACCACCGATCCCACCAGCGATCAGGCCGGTGATGATCGAGTTGTTGCCCATGCTCGACAGCGCGGCCGACTGCCCGGGCGGCGCGGTTCCCGGCCGGTACGAGCCGTCGTGGTGACCGGTCGGTGCGGCCGACGACGAGATCGCCGGCACCATGGGCGAGGCGGCCAGTCCGGGAGCGGACGGGTTCCCGACGCGACCGAACACGGGGGCTGGCGCGCCCGGCACCGGGGCCGGTGCGGGAACCGTCGGGACCATCGGCACGGCCAGGGGCGGCGGGGCCGGAGGCTGGACCGCATCGAGCCCGGACGCGTCGGTGTTGACGATGCCGCGGTCACGGACCTGATCGGTCCACCGGGCGCCGTCGTGCAGCCGCTCCTGATGGCGACCGACCGGATCTGCTCGCCACTCCGACATGGGCTCTCCTCCCTGAGACCGTGACCGACCGCCGACGGCGGGGATCAGACGCTGCCGGCGATGGCATCGACGATCTGCCCGAACTCGACCTCGTTGAGGCCGCGCCCAGCGGTCGACGGGTAGTGCAGGACGTTGTCCCAGCTCGCCGAGATCACGTTCCACGGGTAGACGTCCGGTGCGTACATGAGGAGCCGCTTGGCCGAGAACTCCATCACCATGCCCTGCGGGTCGTCCCACGTGTCGGTGAGGTCGTCGAAGGTGGCGGGGATGGCCGGGTACCCCGGGATGTGGCGGCCGTGCGCCGCCTCCAGCGGGTGGGCGGAGGCGTCGGTGAACAGCACCACCACGTGGCGGCGGCGGTCGAGACCGCGCTCCCAGTCGGACTGGAGCGCGAGGGCGAGGCCCTCGAGACCGGACTCCGGCTCGTCGCCACCGCCATCGGCGTAGAGGCCCTGGACGTAGGCGTCGAAACCGGCGCGCTCGTCGGGGAGCTGGAAGAACGGGGTCTGGAACAGGGCGTCGCTCGGGTTGTCGAGGTAGTCGCGGTAGGCGACGACCCGCAGGCGCAGGCTGCTCACGTACTTGTCCTTCGCCCCCATCACGTCCAGCAGGCGGTCGTGGAAGCTGAGGGCGCCGGCCTTCACCTGATCGATGACCGGCGTCATGCTGCCCGTGATGTCGATCACGAACACGATGTCGACCGCGTAGCCGAGGTTGCCGAACTGGCCCTCGTTGTTGCCCTGGACCAGGTACGGGTCCGGCGGCGCGGCGTACGTGGGGTCGACCGGCGCGGCGTACGTCGGGTCGACCGGCGGGGCGCCGGGATCCGCGACGGGATCGCCGTAGCCGTCGGTGCCTTCTGCGGTCCACCGGTCGTCGCCGGCCTCAGCGGGCATGGTCGGGTCGTCGCCGGGATAGGTGTCCGAGGTCATGGTGTGTCCTTGCTGGTTCGTGCGGTCGTTCGTGCGGTCAGGCGGGCGGGGTGGTGCCGGGCGGCTTCTTGCGGCCCATCGTGCTGCGGAGGCCGCCGCCCGTCGCCGGGGCCGCTGCTGGCGACGCCGCAGCCGGGGCCGGGCGGGCGGGAGCAGCG
>JAOBWH010000164.1 GCA_025463265.1 Ilumatobacteraceae bacterium | reverse complement strand
AGCTCGCTCGATCTGAGCTTCGACGTCCGTGCCGGCCTGGTGATGCGCCAGATCCACCACTGGGCGGCGCTGCTCTTCATCGCCATGATCGTGGTGCACCTCATGCGGGTGTTCTTCACGGGGGCGTTCCGCAAGCCGAGGGAGCTCAACTGGATCATCGGCATCACCTTGATGCTGCTCGCCATCTTCAACGGGTTCGCCGGATACTCGCTGCTCGATGACCAGCTGTCGGGCACCGGCCTCCGCATCGCCTACTCGATCACGCTGTCGATCCCGCTCGCCGGCACCTGGCTGGCGTCGCTGCTGTTCGGCGGCGAGTTCCCCGGCGAAGACATCATCTCCCGCCTCTACGTGATCCACATCCTCCTGCTCCCGGCCGCGATCATCGGGCTGCTCGGGGCTCACCTGGGGCTCGTGGTCCGCAACAAGCACACCCAGTTCCGCGGGAAGGGGAGGACCGAGCAGAACGTCGTGGGCGAGCCGGTCTGGCCGACGTTCGCCTTCAAGTCGATCGGGCTGTTCTTCCTCACCGCCGCCGTGCTCGCGGCGCTCGGCGGGCTGGTGCAGATCAACCCGATCTGGCTGTACGGCCCGTTCGAGCCGGCGAACGTCAGCTCGGCCTCCCAGCCGGACTGGTACATGGGCTGGCTCGACGGTGCCCTGCGCCTGTGGCCGGGCTGGGAGGTGCGAGCCCTCGGCTACGAGATCCCGGCTCCGTTCTTCCCCGGCGTGGGCCTCGCCAGCATCACGTTCGGCCTGCTGTACGCCTGGCCGTTCCTGGAAGCGCGCGCCATCGATGACCACGAGGCGCACCACCTCCTCGAGCGGCCGCGGGACCGGCCGATCCGCACGTCGATGGGCGTGGCGACGTTCGCGTTCTACGCCGTGCTCACCCTGTCGGCGTCGACCGATGTGGTGGCCGCCACCTTCGGCATCTCGGTCAACGCGGTCCTGTGGTCCTTCCGGATCGCCTCGCTGGTCGTGCCGCCGATCGCCGGCGCCATCACCTACCGGCTCTGCCTGGACCTCCGGGGGCACGACGAGGCCACGGGGCAGCAGGTGCCGGCGCTCATCCCCGCACCCTGGACTGGACGACGAATCCTGCGAGCGCGAAGGCGATGACCGCGACGGCGGGCACCACCAGCCACTGGCCGAGCAGCAGCCCGTTGCCCAGCAGCACGATGCCGAGGGCCAAGGTGATGGGCCATCCGCTGGCCACCGGGAACCACGGCTCCTCGGCCTCGTGGTCGGGCTCCTCGGCATCGACCGACGTGCCCGAGGTGGGCCCGGCCCAGCCGACGTAGGCGGCGATGGTGAACACGAGCAGGCCGGCAACGGCGAGCATCGTGGTGCCCGCCCACTCCGAGGTGAGCAGCCCGTAGACCAACGACGCGAACACCATCCAGAGGGCGACTGCGGCGAAGATCCGGGCCTGGGTGGCGAACCCGGCATCGTCGTCGGCGCGGCCGGCGTCGTCGCGCTGGGGCGAGTCCGGGGTGCTCAGGCCGACGCCGTCCTCGTCGTCGGTAGGGCCGGGGCCGGACGGGTCGCTCACCGGTGCAGCTCGGGGTGTTCGGGGTGGTTGAGGTCCCACACCGGGCGGTTGGAGCGGATCGGGGGGAGCTCGTCGAAGTCGTCCGGCGGCGGCGGCGAGGTGGTGGCCCACTCCAGCGTGTGCGCGTCCCAGGGGTTGTCGCCGGCGACCGGGCCGCGGCGGAGGGACCGCCAGACGTTCCACAAGAAGGGGATCGTCGAGGCGGCGAGCAGTGCTGCGCCGATGCTCGACACCCGGTTCAACGTGGTGAACCCGTCGATCGCGCGGTAGGTGGCCACCCGACGGGGCATGCCGCTCGCACCCAGCAGGTGCTGGACCAGGAAGGTGATGTTGAAGCCGACGAACATCATCCAGAAGTGGAGCTTCCCCCAGCCTTCGGACAGCAGCCGGCCGGTGAACTTCGGGAACCAGTAGTAGACGCCGGCGAACAGCGCGAACGCCGAGCCGCCGAAGAGGACGTAGTGCATGTGGGCCACCACGAAGTACGAGTCGTGCATCTGGTAGTCCACCGGCGGCGACGCGAGGAGCACGCCGGTGAGCCCGCCGATGAGGAACAGGAGCAAGAAGCCGACGGCGAAAAGCATCGGCGTCTGGAAGCGGATGCTGCCCAGCCAGAGCGTGCCGATCCAGTTGAAGAACTTCAGGCCGGTCGGCACCGCGATGAGGAACGAGAGGCCGCTGAAGAAGCCGACCTCGACCGCCCCGGTGGCGAACATGTGGTGCGCCCACACGCCCACCGAGAGCGCGGCGATGGCGAAGGTCGCCGCAACCAGACCCTTGTACCCGAAGATCGGCCGACCGGAGAAGGCAGCCAGCACCTCGGTGATCACCCCGAAGAACGGGAGCGCGGCGATGTACACCTCGGGGTGGCCGAAGAACCAGAAGAGGTGCTGCCACAGGAGCGGCTCACCTCCGCCGCTCGGGTCGAAGATCCTCGTGCCGAGCTGCCGGTCCGACAGCAACATGACGGAGGCGACGGTCAGCATCGGGAAGGCGATGAGGACCAGGACGCTCGTGACCAGCATGTTCCAGGTGAAGATCGGCATGCGGAACATCGACATGCCCGGCGCCCGCATCGACAAGACGGTGGCCACGATGTTGACCGCGGTCATGACGCTGGCCAGTCCCGTGAGTACGATGGCGAGCAGCCAGAGGTCGCCGCCGATCGCCGGGGTGCGCAGCTCGTCGGAGAGCGGGGCGTACCCGGTCCAGCCGAACGACGCCGCCCCGTTCCGGGTCAGGAAGCCCGACACCATGGTGAGCCCGCCGAACAGGTACAGCCAGTAGCCCAGGGCGTTCAGGCGGGGGAACGCCATCTCGCGCGCCCCGATCTGCAGGGGGACGATGTAGTTGGCGAACCCGAAGGCGAACGGGACGATGAAGAGGTACATCATGATGCTGCCGTGCATCGTGAAGAGCTGGTTGTACGTCTCCTCGTCCACCAGCCGGCTGCCGGGGCTGTAGAGCTGGGCGCGCATGATGCCGGCCAGGGCGCCGCCGAGCATGAAGAACCCGAACGCGGTGACCATGTAGCTCATCCCGACCACCTTGTGGTCGGTGCTGGTGATCCAGCCGAGCAGCCCGGGAGCGCGCACCGGCGGGGCGGCCGTGCTCATGACTGCCGGTCCTGTTCGGCGGCGACCCAGCGGTCGAACTCCTCCTGGGGGACGACGCGCACGCGGAAGTTCATGCGCCAGTGGTCCAGCCCGCAGTACTCGGCGCAGCGCCCCGTGTAGGTGCCGGCCCGGTTCGGCGTCACGTCCATCTCGTTGGTGCGGCCCGGGATGAGGTCCCGCTTCGACAAGAAGCGCGGCACCCAGAAGGAGTGGATGACATCGGTGCTGACCAGGTCCAGCCGGGTGGTGGCGCCGATCGGCAGCACCATCTCCGGGCCGTCGCCGGTGGTGGGGTCGCCCACCATCTCGAGGTCCTGGGCCGGGTAGCGGAACGACCACCCCCACTGGTAGCCCACCACCTCGACGGTGAGGTCGGGATGGGCGTCGAGCTCCTTCACCTCCCGGTCGGTCGCCATGGTGAACCCGAACAGCACGATCACGATCAGGATCGGGACCGCGGTGTAGGCGATCTCGATCGGGAGGTTCGAGGCGCGCTGGTGGGGGACCGCGGCCTCGCCGCCGCGGTGGCGGTAGCGGATGAGCGCCCAAGCGATGAGCCCCCAGACGATGGCGCCGACCACGAGGGCGGCGATGAACATGCCGGACCACAGCGATGCCACCCGGTCCCCCTGCTCCGTGGCCGGCTCGGGCATCCCGAAGTTCGAACCACAGGTCGTCAGGGTGAGGGCACCGCCCGCCGCAGCGGCGACCCGGACAGCGTGACGGGATCCCACACGGGTCCGCTGCCCCCAGCCCAGCGGATCAAACGGTTTCGCAGGCTCCCCGTTTGGGCCGGGCGGGGCTGGCAAGTGGCGGCGTGACCGCCGGAACGGGAGAGGCCATGACCGACACCCCAGAACTCGTCTCAGGTACGGAGGCGGCCGAGATCCTCGGCGTCTCCGTCGACCGCATCGGGCCGATGGTCGACGAGGGCCTCCTGACCGCTCACGCGGACGACGGGGGCGAACCTCAGTTCCTGCGGAGCGAGCTCGAGGCGGTCCGCCACCTCGGGGGCTAGCCGACCCTCACCTCCGCGTCGCTGACCAGGTCGTTCTGGTTTGACGACCGCCCTCGTTGGTAGTGGGTGCGTCACTGGCCGAAGGGCCTCGACGACGGAGCGTGTGATGGACATCGAGATGGACTGCCCGAGCTGCCCGGGCCGGCTCTCCTTCACCGCCAAGCGCCGGAGGGGGAGCGGTCGGCTGGTCGGTTCGTGCGACGCCTGCGGCTCGGTGTTCTCGTTGTTCGGCGGGCGCATCACGCCGATCGACACGACCGTCGACGGGCGCGCCGCCGCTCCCGCCTGAGGCCTCACCCCGCCGCCGCCCGTCCTCGCCCTGCGCCGTTCCGGATCGCAGTCGAGGGGTTGAAGGCGGATGGATCAGGCCCGGCGGAATTCTTCCGCCCCGGGGTTTGGGGTCGACCAGCCGGGGTAGCCGTGGTGCGCAGCCGGCCAGCATCCGCGATGCCGAAGCAGCCGCTGCCCCCGCCGACCAGAACAGGAACCTCCGATGACCGATCTGAAGTCTCAGGACACCCCGTCGACAAAGGACAAGGTCGCCGGCGCCGCCGGTGATGCGGCGTCCAGCGCCGCCGAGCAGGGTCAGGCGGTGGCCCAAACCGCCGTGACCGAGGCCCGCGACGTCGCCGCCCACGCCAAGGACCAGGTCGCCAGCCTCACGGCCGAGACCCGGGAGCAGGCCATGGCGGCTCTCTCCTCGGCGACCTCCGAGGTGGAGACGCAGCTCGACCAGCGCCTCGGCGACGTGACCACGATGGCCCGGACCACCGCCGAGGAGCTGCGTGCACTCCTGGACGGGCGTCCCGAAGATGCGGGCCGGACCGCAGATCTCGCCCGCCAGGCGAGCGAACGGCTCGACCGCTTCGCAGATCGCACCGACGAGCGGGGCGTCCGCGGCGCGGCCAGCGAGATCGCCGACTTCGGCCGCCGCCGGCCGGTGGCGTTCCTCTTCGGTGCCACGGTCGCCGGCGTGCTCGTCGGCCGCATGGCCCGTGCCACCCAGAGCGTCCAGAGCAGCAGCTCGTCCTCGTCCTCATCCACGCCCTCGCTGCCGTCGTCGTCGTCGACGCTGGGCACCGCGCCCCCGGCTCCGGCCTTCGACACGCCGGCGGGGGCTCCCGCTCCGGCGACGAACCCGCTCGGCACGCCGCTGAACCCGCCCATGCCGACCGAGGCCTTCCCGCCGCCCGCCGTGGCGACGCCCTCCGGCCAGCCGTCGGCGCCCAGCGCGACGAACCCCGGGGCGGAGTTTTGAGCGCCGTGCCGCCCGTGCAGGGCGAACGGACCCTTGCTGAGCTCGTCGGCACGATGACCGAGGACGTCTCGACCCTCATGCGCAAGGAGGTCGAGCTGGCCAAGGAGGAGCTGCGCGTCGAGGCGACCAAGGCCAAGAAGGCCGGTGTCGGCTTCGGAGGCGCTGCCGCCAGCGGCCTCTACGCCGGCGTCGCCCTCGTGATGGCGCTCGGCTTCCTCCTCGACGAGATCATGCCGCTGTGGCTGGCGTTCCTCATCGTCGCCGTCGTGCTCGGTGTGGTGGCCGCGGTCCTCGCCAAGAAGGGCCAACAGGAACTCAAGCAACTCAACCCTGCTCCCGAGCAGACCATCGAGACCATGAAGGAGAACGCCCAATGGCTGAACGAACGGAAGAGCTGAGGCGCGACATCGAAGCGACCCGGGCCCACATGACCGGCACGATCGACGAGATCGGCGACCGGGTCAGCCCGGGCCGGATCGCCGAGCGCCGCTGGCAGAGCGTCCGGAGCTCCGGCTCGCGCCTCGCTGAGTCGGTGATGGGCGCTCCCCGTTCCGCGACCCAGCGTGCCGGGTCGGCGGTGAGCGGTGCCCAGGGCTCGGCATCCGACATGGCCTCCTCGGCGGCTCATGCCGTCACCGAGGCCCCCGACCGAGCCAAGGACGCCACCGCCGGCAACCCCATCGCCGCCGGCGCCGTCGCCTTCGGCCTCGGTGTGCTGATCGGCTCGCTCGCTCCCGCCTCCCGGGAGGAGGAGCAGCTCGCCGAGCAGCTCGTCGACCCGGTGAAGACCGCCGTCACCGAGAGCGGGCAGGAGCTCGCCAGCGCCGTGAAGGACCATGTCCAAGAGGACATGGCACCCGTGCTCGAGCACGCATCGGAAGCCGCAGCTGAGGTGAAGCAGCACGCGATGGAGTCGGCCCAGACCGTCCAGGGCGAGGCGGCTTCGGCCAAGGACACGGTGCAGTCCGATGTCAAGGACGCCGCCAGCGAAGTGCGACCCTCGTGAGCGACGCTGGCACGGGCGAGGACGAGACCGGCGGCGAGGTCCGCGAGCCCGACAACAGCACCGTCGACGACTGGTTCGGGCAGAACGTCGCCCGTGACCAAGAGGTGGCCGACGAGGTGATCGCCAACGCCGACTCCGAGGAGGAGGCGGAGGCGCAGTTCGAGCGCCAGGCCGAAGGCGAGGAGAAGTACCGCGAGGGCCATCCGCCGCCCGACGGTCCGCGCGAAGGCGAGAAGCCTCAGTCGTGACCGGGGCGGCCTTGGCCCTCGGGGTCGTCCTCCTGGTGGCGGCGGCTATCTGGGCGTCGCGCTTCGTGCGGCACCCAGAGGACATCGGGGCCCGAGACCACGCCGCTGGCGGTGCCGAATCGGACCAGCTCTACCGAGGCGACGAGCGGCCGGCGGGTCCCGATGCAGAGGACCCGTCGACCGCCGTCCCCAACCGCGCCGAGCCCCAGCCGCCGAGCGGTCCAGCGCTGTCCTGACCACCCGTTTCAGAAGGCTCGCCGCCCGGAAAAAGCCTGCTCCTCCCATCGCTTTTCGGCCCGAAAAGCGCTATGATGAGGACAGTCCACGTTAGGTCGCCGGCTGCTAAAGCAGATTGGTTGTTGACCTCCTTCCCTGAGACCTACGTCTACTGAAGGAGCCGACCATGGCTACCACCCTGCACTCCCCGTTCGTCGCGTCCACCTCCACCGCCACGGCGCAGTTCGATCGGGCGAACCGGCACCTCACCGCCTACATCTCCGGCGAGCTCGACGTGAGCACCGTGTCATCGGTGGATGAGGCCATCTCGCAGCGCATCCAGCCCGAT
>JAOBWH010000159.1 GCA_025463265.1 Ilumatobacteraceae bacterium | reverse complement strand
ACCTCGCCCACGTGGAGGGATTTGCGGGGGTCCTTGTCCTCGGACTCGAACCCCTCCCACATGGTCTGCTCGTCGCGCTTCACGAACGCAGCCCGGTACGACTCCGGGATGTCGATGTTGGCGAGCTCGTCGCCGGAAGCACCGGCCTGGATGGCGTCAAGGAATGCCTGCATGGGCGCAGATCCTAGGGAGTCGGCCCGGCGCCGGACCAAGTGTGCGGCCCGACGCTGGGACTTCGTCCCGACCGGGTGACCGGAGGCGCAGCCGCCATTCCTCTCGTCGGGAGGATTGGCGCCGATAGTGTCCCCGTGAGCATCACCGCACCAGGAGTCAGCACGGACATGGCCATCACGCCTGAGGAGATCGCCAGCAAGGAGTTCCTCGTCGGCCTCCGCGGCTACGACAAGGACGAGGTCCGCGCCTACCTGCAGACCGTCGCCGCTGCCTTCGAGGCCGTTCCCGCCGCTGCCCCCGCACCCGCAGCGGCGCCCGCCGCGCCGGCTGCCGATGGCGGCATGGCCGCCCAGCTGGGCCAGATCGAGGCCATCCTCGCCACCGCCAACACCGAGGCCGCCAAGGTCCGGGCCGAGGCCGAGGCCGATGCGGCCCGCATCCGCTCCGAGGCCGATGGCGAAGCGACGCGCAACCGCTCCGAGGCCGAGGCCTACGCCGAGTCCACCCGCGCCGAGGCCGAGCAGCACGCCAACGAGGCCCGCCAGAAGCTGACCGCCGCCCAGGACGAGGCCCTCGGCCTGGTCGCCGATGCCCAGGCGCGCGTCGACAAGATGCTCGAGAGCTCCCGCCTCGAGGCCGAGGCCGCCGCCCAGGAGGCCGTCGCCCACATCACCGCCCAGGTCGACGAGCTCACCGCCGCCCGGGAGACCAGCAAGACCCAGCTCATCGAGCTGCGGGCCAAGCTCGACAAGGCCCTCGCCTCCGCCGAAGGCTGACGTCGGGGTTGCCAGATGTCACCGCCCCGGTGACGCCCGGATGGACACAGATGGGTGGAGCCTCGGTACGCTTGCGTCACGCAACCGTCTCGTTCCGAGACCTGTCACCAAGGGGAATCCGCAATGGCTGGATCCGTCATCGTCGCTGGCGCTCGCACGCCCATCGGCAAGCTGTCCGGAGCGCTCTCGAGCTTCTCCGCCGCCGACCTCGGTGGCTTCGCCATCAAGGGCGCCCTGGAGCGGGCCGGGCTGACGCCCGAGCAGGTCGAGTACGTCTTCATGGGCCACGTGCTCCAGGCCGGCGGCGGCCAGATCACCGCCCGCCAGGCCGCCGTCAACGCCGGCATCCCCATGAGCGTGCCCGCCACCACCGTCAACAAGGTCTGCCCGTCGGGCATGCACGCCATCTACCTGGCCGATCTCATGATCCAGGCCGGCGAGGCCGATGTCATCGTCGCCGGCGGCATGGAGTCCATGACCAACGCGCCGTACCTCCTTCCCGGCGCCCGTGGCGGCTACCGCCTCGGCGACCAGAAGGTCGTCGACTCGCTCATGTACGACGGCCTCTACGACCAGTTCGACCATGTCGCCATGGGTGCCTCCACCGAGGCCTACTGCGGCAAGGAGAGCACGGCCATCAGCCGTGAGGAGCAGGACGAGTTCGCCGCCACCTCGCACCAGCGGGCGGCTGCCGCCTCGAAGAACGGCCTGTTCGACAACGAGATCATCCCCGTCGAGGTCCCGCAGCGGAAGGGCGACCCGATCACGGTGTCCGAGGACGAGGGCGTGCGCGGCGACACCACCGCCGAGTCGCTCGCCAAGCTGCGCCCCGCGTTCGACAAGCAGGGCACCATCACCGCCGGCAACGCGTCGCAGATCAGCGACGGCGGCGCCGCCGTCCTCGTGACCAGCAAGGCCAAGGCGGAGGCCCTCGGCCTTCCGGTCCTCGCAGAGATCGTCGGCTACGGCCAGGTCGCCGGCCCCGACGCCTCGCTCCTGCACCAGCCGTCGAGCGCCATCACCAAGGCCCTCGAGAAGGCCGGCAGGTCGGTCTCCGACGTCGACCTGTTCGAGCTCAACGAGGCCTTCGCCGCCGTCGGCATCGCCTCGATGCGCGACCTCGGCATCTCCGCCGACATCACCAACCTCAACGGTGGCGCCATCGCCATCGGCCACCCGCTCGGCGCGTCCGGCACCCGGGTCACCCTCAACCTGGCCCTCGAGCTCGCCCGCCGGGGCGGAGGCCTCGGCGCAGCCGCCCTCTGCGGGGGCGGCGGCCAGGGCGATGCCATCCTCCTCCAGGTGAACGGCTGATCTGAACCGACCAGGAGGGGCGGCCCTTCGGGGCCGCCCCTTTGCGTTTTCGGACTCCGCGCGAGCGTCGGCGGAGACCGGGCGGAGCCTCGAACCAGGTCGGTACCCTGCTGGGCATGCCTCGGAAGCCGCCGCAGGTCACGTTCGAGACGTGGGTCGATCGACAGATCCGCGACGGCGCGGCCAACGGAGCCTTCGACGACCTGCCATCGGGCCCCATCGAGCTGACCGAGCACCACGATGAGGACTGGTGGATCAAGAAGAAGATCCGCGACGAGGGTCTCGAGGTCCTGCCGCCGTCGCTCACCCTCCGGCGTGACATCGAGCGGGCGGTGCGCGCCGCGCGGGGTGCGCCGAGCGAGGCCGAGGCCCGCCGCCAGATCGAAGCGGTGAACGACCGCATCCGTGCCGCCAACCGCATCGCCATCGCCGGCCCGCCGGTGAACCTGGTCGCCTACGACGTCGACGAGCTCGTTATGCTCTGGCACGCCGCCCACCCCGCGGACCACCTGGACGGGGCGGCAGACGAGATCGATCAGGTGGACCCGCCGGCCCGGCCACGGAAGTGGTTCGGGATGCGCCTCCGTCGCCGGCCGCGGTGGGTGGTCGGCCAGCGGTAGCTGCTACTACACCTCTCGGCGGCCTTCGAGGGCTCGGCCGAGGGTGAGCTCGTCGGCGTACTCCAGGTCGCCGCCGACGGGCAGCCCGCTGGCGATGCGCGTGGTCTTGATGCCCAAGGGGGTCAGCAGGCGACCGAGGTACATGGCGGTGGCCTCGCCCTCGATGTTCGGGTTCGTGCAGAGGATGACCTCGGTGACGCCCTCGGGGTCGAGGCGGATGAGCAGCTCCTTCACGCGCAGCTGGTCGGGGCCGATGCCCTCGATGGGGCTGATGGCGCCCTGGAGGACGTGGTAGCGGCCCCGGAACTCACCGGTCTTCTCGACGGCGACGAGGTCCTTGGGCTCCTCGACCACGCAGATCGTGTGGCCGTCGCGCCGGTCGTCGGTGCAGATGCCGCACAGGCTGCCCTCGGACAGGTTGAAGCAGCGCTCGCACCACGCCACCTTCTCCTTGGCCTCCACGATGACGCGGGCCAGGCGGACGGCGTCCTCCTTGGGCAGCTTCAGCAGGTGGAAGGCGATGCGCTGCGCGGACTTGGGCCCCACGCCGGGCATGCGGCCGAGCTCGTCGATGAGGTCCTGGACCGGTCCTGCGTAGGTGGCCATCGAGCGTGCTCAGCCTCCGCCGAGGAGGCCACCGAGGTCCAAGCCACCCAGGTCCGGGGGCTGCTGGAGGCTCCCGATCTCGTCGACGGCGTCGCGCAGGGCGGCGAGGATGAGGTCCTGGAGCATCTCGACGTCGTCGGGGTCGACGGCGTCGGGGGCGATGGTCACCGACTGGAACTCGAACCCGCCGGTGACGGTGACGCGGACCGCACCGCCGCCCGCCACGCCTTCGACGACCGTCTGGCTCGCCTGTTCCTGGGCGGCGAGGAGCTGGGCCTGCATCTGGCCGGCCGTCTCCATGAGCTGGCCGAAGTCGAAGCCGCCCGGGCCCCCGCCGCCGAGCAGCGCGGCGAGCGGGTCATCGGCCGGTTCGGCGGCGGCGGGGAGGTGCACGGCATCCGCGGAGATGGCGTCGTCGGCGTCGGTGGGATCGGGATCGGGATCGGTGGGATCGGTGGGATCGGGGCTCACGGTTCCTCCAGGGAACGAGTGGGGCGGCTCACTGCTCGTCGAGCAGCTCGGCGCCGGGGAATGCTTCGGTCAGGGCGGCGAGGCCGCCGGCGGGGGCGTCGGGGGCGTCGTCGAGATCGTGGACGTCGGCCCCGGCGAGGTGCTCGTCGGGGTCGTCGGTCTTGGGCTGCGAGGCCGGCCGGGACGAGCCGGCCGGGCGGGGCGAGTCGGCGTTGCTGCCGCCGACCTCGAAGGTGATGGTGACGGGCTGGCCGGCCACATCGGAGAGCACCCGCTCGACGTCGGCCCGCTTGCGCTCGCAGTTCTGGCGGTGGTGGTCGTTGTCGACGCGGACCACGGCGGCCCCGCCGTCGAGCGAGACGAGATCGGCGGACTGGTACATCCCCTTGGCCAGCCCGGCCAGCGCCGGCAGGACCTGGTCGGCCCAGATGGCACCCGGGTCACCTGGCGACGGTGCGGTGGCCGGCGGGGTCGCAACCGGCTCCGACGGCGGAGCGGCCGCCGGTTCGGGCGGCGCCGGCGGCGCCGATCCGGCTGGCGCCGCAGCCGGG
>JAOBWH010000134.1 GCA_025463265.1 Ilumatobacteraceae bacterium | reverse complement strand
GGCGCTGAGCAGGCGTTCGGTGGTGACGAAGGCGTCGCCGGCCTTCTTCGAGGCCTCCTCGGCGGCGGCGAAGACCCGGGCGGTGTCGCCGTCCATATAGAGCTGGCCCGAGCCGCCCGAGACCAGGGCGCGCTTGCGCAGGGCCAGGCCCTCGACAATGGCGGTCTTGCCGACGCCCGGCTCTCCGATCAGCACGGGGTTGTTCTTGGTGCGGCGGCTGAGCACCTGGATGGTGCGGCGGATCTCCTCGTCGCGGCCGATGACCGGGTCGAGCTTGCCCTGGCGCGCCGCCTCGGTGAGGTCCCGGCCGTAGCGCTCGAGGGCCTGGTACTGCTCCTCGGGGTTCTGGCTGGTGACGCGGTGGCTGCCGCGGACGCTCTGCAGGGCCGTGAGGAGCTGCTCGCGGTCGAGGTCGAGCTGACCGGCCAGCGCCAGCAGCAGGTGCTCGGTGGAGAGGTACTCGTCGTGCAGCTCCGCCCGTTGGGCGTCGGCGAGCTCGATCACGTTGTTGAGGGCGCGCGACAGGCGGGCCTCGCCGCCGCCGTACGCCTTCGGCAGCTTCGCCAGGTCGTTCTCGACCTTGTTGCGCAGGGCGGTGGGCGAGGCGCCGACCTTTTCGAGGATGGGCAGGACGACGCCTTCGCTCTGGCCGAGCAGCCCGGCGAGGAGGTGGTCGGGGGTGACCTCGGGGTTGTTGTCCGCCGCGGCGCGCGTGATGGCGGCGTTGACGGCTTCTTGCGTCTTGAGCGTCCAGCGGTTGGGGTCCAGGGGCATGGACACCAGGCTACACCCGTACCAGGAAAGTTGACACCTGCACACTCAACTTTGGCGGTATCCCCTCGTCGGTGGCCCGCCGACCGCCGGAACGGGTCCGATCGGTCAGCTGCACAGGTCCACGAGCACCTGGATGCCGTCGATGGCCGACTGGAGGTTCTCGACCTGCAGCTCCTGCAGGGTGAGCTCCGGGTTCTCGGTGAACTGCTGCTGCATGGCCGGGATCTGAGCCAGGAGCTGCTGGATCGACGCCAGCTCCTCCGGGGTGAGCGTGGGTGCGATCGTGGTGAGACGGGCCGACGCCAGCGTGTTCATGTCCTCGAGGACCTCGGCGCCGGGCCGCTCGCCGTTCGGATCGGCCAGCTCCTTGGCCAGGCCCGTCAGCCGTTCGCAGGCCACCTCCACCTTCGCCAGATACACCCGCACGATCACGGGCGGCCCTCCCGTGAGCGGGTCGAACCTGGTCTCGGCGATCACCTCGTCGGTGGCGCGCGACGCCTCGATGTCCTTGAGCGCATCGGACCCCTCCGCCCCCGTGGCGATGAACAGCGCCGGCGTGTTCTGCGGGAGCCGCTTCGTGACGATGTGGTCGCCGTAGGCCCGGTCGAACGGGCCCAGGCTGACGCGCGCGTCGAAGCCGTCGTCGATGAGATCGGTGACCAGCGGAGGCCCCACGTTGAGGAGCGCGTCCTCGCCCTGGTACTTCACGATGAACGTCCCCGGCTCGAGCTTCTCGTTCACCTGGGAGACCAAGGTGTCGACCGCCCGGAACGCCGGCTCGTCTCGCACCTCCACCGTCCAGTACGAGGTGGCGCCGGCGAGGACGCCCAGCACGGCCAGGCAGGCGGCCACCGCCAGGAGGTCCGCGGCCCGCCACCAGCGCGTCGCCAGATCAGCCGCCACCACCAGCAGGACCAGCCACACGAGCGCGCCGCCGGTCCACATCCACCGGAGGTTGGCCGCCTTCACGGTGGCCGGGTCGGGCAGCTGCGAGGCGCTGTAGACCGAGGCCAGCACCACCAGGACCACCAGGCCGGCGAGCGGTCGGTACGCCGAGCGGGTCCGCCACAGGTGCCAGACCGCGGCGGCGAACGCGAGCAGGAGGACGACGCCGATCGCCGTGCGGACGCCGCCCGCCGCCTCCAGGAACCCGAGGTTGCCGATGGGGCCGGTGGGCCGGGCGAACATCGGGACGGGCGACACCGAGTGGACGAGCCGGCCGAACGCGAACCCGAAGCCCTTGCCGCCGGCGTCCTCGCTGGTGAACGTCCGGATGATGCTGCTGATGTTCCCGGTGCCGAAGAACTGGTCCCAGAAGACCGGGGCCCACAGCACCAGCCCGACGCCGAGCGAGATCAGCAGCGACCGCAGCGGCACCGGCTGCTTCTTGGCCAGGGCGACGACGAGCGCCACGGCGACCACCAGCACCAGCGGCACGCCCAGCGCGACGTAGGTCAGGTGCGCCTGGATCACGTAGGACGCCACCACGACGAAGACCGGCAGCAGCTTCCAGTCGCCGCCGATGACCGCAGCGGTGACGATCACGAGGGTGACCGAAGCGAAGGCGGCGATGTTGGAGCTGATGGGGTCGTAGAGGATGTGCGCGCCGAGGCCGTAGGCGAGGACACCGAAGATGCCGAGGGTCAAGACGCCGGCGATCTGCCCGTGGCGCCGGGTCATGACCCACACCCCGATGCCCCACGCCGCGGCGTTGATCGCCGCAGCGCCGAGGGCCAGTCCGGCGTTGACCCCGTAGACGAGCCGGAAGGGGGCGAGGAGGTAGAAGCCGAGCGGGCCCGGGTGGTTGGAGGTGATGCCGGTCCCGAAGTTCTCGCCCGTCGTGGGCAGGCCGCTGGTCAGAAGGTGGCCGCGCAGGAGGTCGCTGACCCGCAGGCCGATCAGAGCGTTGTCGCCGGTGGCCCGCCACCCGCTGATGGCCGCTGCCGCACCGACGGCGATCGGGATCAGCGCCGCGACCACCACGAGGGCGCGGTCGCGCTGCTTGTCGTGGATCGGCGGCGCCGGCTCGTCGCTGCGCCGGCGTGGTCGGCCCAAGCGCCGAAGCCACGGCCCGACGGCCGCGAGCCCGGTGGGCCTCGGCCGACGAGCCGGACGGCCCGGCCGGGTCGAGGGGGTCGACCTGGTCGACCCGGACGACCTGGCAGTCCGAGCGCCGGCCTCCTTCGGCTTCGCCTGCTGCTTCGGCTGCTGCTTCGACGTGGGCCGCGGCTTCGAGGTGGGCGGCTTGGGCTGCGGCCTCGCCGGCTGCCTCGACGTCGGCCGAGCCTTCGGGCTCGCCTTGGGCTGCGTCTTCGAGGGCGGCTTCGGCTTCGAGGGCGGGTCGGGGGTCACCGCACCACCTTGGCGATCTCCAGCGGGGCGTCGGCCGGTCCGGATCCCATCTGGAAGGCGGCGGCGCCGAGGGGAGCGCCGGCGGAGGTGCCGGTGAACATCAGCGTCGTGACCCCGCAGGCCGCCGTGAAGCGGGCTTCGCTGTCGGGGCCGAGCTCGAAGCGCAGGTGGTCCTCGCCCACCTGGACGGCGTCGGATTCGACCGGCCGCAGGGCCCCGTCGGTGGACGTCACGTCGATCACGACCTCGGCTGCGCCGACGTTGCGGAAGTGGAACGCGTCGCGGTCGCCCCAGAGCGACACGGCTCCGGTGCGCGGCGACGGCTTGGCGGTGGGCGTGAGGTCGAGCGGCCAGCCCACGCAGCCGGTCCCGCCCTGGCGGGGAGCGGCGGCGTCCTTCACCTTCGGGTTGAGCGCCTCGGCGCGGACAGTGTCCTTCGGTTGCGAGTGGTCCACGGTGACGGCCACCGCGACCAGCGTGACCGCGGCGATGGCCGCCCAGGCGGACCAGTGCAGCCGGCCGCGCCGGGCGCGCAGCCGGGCCACGCGCCGGCTGCGGAACGCATCGTCGGCGCCGGGCTCAGCAGAAGGTGTCGACAGCATCGGTGGGGTCCTCGGGCACCTTCAGGCGGGTGTTGGCCGGTGCGTGGATGATGTTGGAGATGATGTCGGCCGGGCCGAGCGACCCGCTGGTGTCGTCGAGGATCTGGGCGATCCCGCCGCAGCCCTCGGCCTCGATCGCCGCAGCGGACGCCGGGTCGGCGTCGAGACCCATCCGACCGTAGACCCAGGGCATGGGCAGGCGGCGGAGGTGGCCGGGGGCCGTGCCCTCGGCGGGCATGTGGCTGGCGAGCGGATCGGCCAGGGCGAGGCGGTCGATGATGCGCACGTCGATCCCGGCCACGACGCCCAGCGCACCGATGGTGGGGCTGGCGATGACCTGGCCCTCGCCCTCGTCGAGGACGACCGCCTGGCTCATGAACGAGTCGTCCACGATCATCAGGTCTCCGCCGGCCGTGTCGTACTGGAGGACCAGCTCCTTGTAGGGCCCGACGAGGAACGTGTTCTCGTAGTCGGCGATCTTCCGCGGGGGCTCGCCGACCCACCGGCGCACCGCGATCTCCCGGGCGTCGTACTTCGAGTCGAGGAAGTCCGCCGAGGTGACCCGCCACGGCGGCCGCAGGGTCGATGCGCTGCTGCTGGCCCAGAGGGCGATGACGACGGTGGCCCCGATGAACACCGGCCGGAGGCGAGGCGAGGGCGACCCGGCCGTGAACCGGTCGAGCGCCACGACCGACACGGGCGCCACGATCGCGAGGAAGGGCACCACGAGCAGGCGCCCGTTGACGTAGTCGCCGCCGATCGACACCAGGTAGGCGACGTGGATCAGCGCCGGGACCTCGATGGCGGCGACGACCAGGCGCTGATCCCAGTCGGCCCGACGGAGCAGGACGACGAGCAGCAGCGCCAGCAGCCCCAGCGGCAGCCACAGCACGAACGGGTGCACGAACGAGTTCAGGTAGTGGAACCCCAGCGAGGACCCGAGCGGGCCGCCCAGCTTGGCCAGGGCCGTGTTCGGCAGGAGGAGCGCGTAGTAGCCCATCCGGAACACCTGGTAGGCCACCGTGGGACCGAACGCCCAGGCCAGCGCCTTGACCCAGGAGCCGCGGGCGCCCCGGTGCAGCACCAGCCAGAGGGCGACGAACGACAGCGTGTAGATGGCCAGCTCCGGCCGCACCAGCGCACCGGACCCGATGACCACCAGCATCCACGCCGGCCGGTCCACCGGCGGACGCAGATCGACGCGGATCTCCCGCGCCCGGCGCGCCAGGGCGTAGAAGCTCAGCCCGATCCAGAGGTACCCCGCGGATCCTTCGTGACCCGAGGTGGCGAAGTCCCACGTGAGCGGGACGGCGACGAAGGCCACGGCGCCCACCGGCACGGTGAAC
>JAOBWH010000124.1 GCA_025463265.1 Ilumatobacteraceae bacterium | reverse complement strand
ACCGTCGCCGCGGCCGCCGCCGCGTCGGCGGCCCGCCGCTCGGTGGGCTGGCCGGCCGAGCTCCAGGTGGCGGAACCGCCCCACGGCGACCACAGCCGGATCCAGGTCCCGCGCTGGGTGGTCGCCCTGTCGCTCAGCCTGTTCGCCATCTACTGCGGGATGGAGGTCACCACCGGGAACTGGGGGGCCACCTACCTCGAAGGCCATCGAGATGTGTCCGCCTCGACCGCAGCCTGGGCGATGAGCGGGTTCTGGGCCGGGATGACCCTGGGCCGCCTCGGCCTCGGCCTGGTCAGCGGGCCGGGTCGACCGCTCACCGCAGCGAGGACGCTCGCCTGGTCGGGCATCCTCGCCACGGTCGTCTACGTCGCCATCCCGTTCGCACCGGTCCCGGTGGCCATCGGGCTGTTCGGCCTGGCCGGCGTGTCGCTCGCCGCCCTGTTCCCGACGCTCATCTCCACCACCGCCGACCGGGTGGGCGTCGCCGCCACCGGACGGGTCATGGGCTGGCAGCTCGTCTCGGCGAACCTGTTCGAGCTGGTGCTCTCCGCGGTCGTCGGCGTCGCCGTGAACCGGGTGGGCACCGGAGCGGCGGCCGTGGTCCTCGCCGGGCTCAGCCTCATCGGCCTGCCGCTCCTCCTGACGTCGACGAGCCTGCACGCCGCCACGTCGACCGACCCCCTGGGTGACAGCACCGTCGGCGCGTAGCTGCTAGCCCATGGCTCCATGAGCGAGGGGCAGCCGTACACCGCAGACATCCGCTGGACCACCCACGGGGTGGCCCACATCCGCGGCGACCGCTGGGGCGACGTCGGCTTCGGCCAGGGGTACGCCTGCGCACGCGACCACCTCCCCACCATCGCCGACCAGATCATCAAGGTCCGCAGCGAGCGGGCCCGCTTCCACGGGGCCGGGCCCGACGGTGCGCACCTCGCCTCGGACCTCGGGTACCGGGCGCTCGGCGTGCGCGGCCGGGCCCCGGAGCTGCGCGACGCCCAGCCCGCCCACATCCGGGAGCTGGTGGCGGGGTACGCCGCCGGGTACAACGCCTGGCTGGCCGAGGCGCTCGACACCGACGCCCTGCCCGACTGGTGCCGGGGCGCCGGGTGGGTCCGGCCCATCGAGGAGCTCGACCTGTGGACCTACTACGTCGACATCGGCCTGCTCGCCAGCGGCCGGAACCTGGCCGAGGTCGTGGGCCGGGCCGAGGCGCCGGGACCCGACGGGCCGGCGGCACCCTCCCCCGTGTCCGCGCTCGGCGGCGGCGCCGGCGCCAGCAACGGGTGGGCGTTCGGTGGCGACGCCACCGCGTCGGGCCACGGCCTGGTGGTCGCCAACCCGCACTTCCCGTGGGGCGGTGAGGCCCGGTTCTGGGAGTGCCACCTCACGCTCCCGGGCGAGCTCGACGTCTACGGCGTGGCCCTCCTCGGCGCCCCCGGCGTCCAGATGGGGTTCAACGCCCACGTGGCGTGGGCCCACACCTTCAGCCGGGGCAGCCGCTTCACCCTCGCCCAGCTCGACCTGGTGCCGGGCTCGCCCACGTCGTACCGCTACGGCGACGAGGTCCGGGAGATGACGGCCCACGACGAGACCATCGAGGTGCTCGAGGACGACGGCACCCTCACGTCGGTGACCCGGACCCTGTGGCGCAGCCACCACGGCCCGATGGTGAACCTCCCGCTCATCGGCTGGGGCCTCGACACCGGCTTCACCTATCGCGACGCCAACCTCGACAACAACCACGTCATGTCCCAGTTCCTGGGCATGGCCCAGGCCACGAGCATGGACGCGTTCCAGTCCGTCTTCGAGGAGATCCAGGGGATGCCGTGGGTCAACACGCTCGCCGCCGACCGCACCGGCCGGGCGTGGTTCATCGACGCGTCCGCCACGCCGTACCTGAGCGACGACGCCATCGAGCGGTTCCACGAGCGGCTCCAGACCGACCTGATCGCCCAGATCCTGTTCGACAGCCGCGTCGCGCTGCTCGACGGCAGCGACCCCGGCGACGAGTGGCAGGACGACCCGGGCGCCCGCAGCCCCGGGCTGCTCCCCCACCACCGGCTCCCGCAGTTCGAGCGGCGGGACTTCGCCGTCAACGCCAACGACTCGCACTGGCTCAACCACCCCGACGAGCGCCTCGAGGGCTACTCGCCGCTCCACGGCCTCGAGCGCACCGCCCGCAGCCTGCGCACCCGGCAGAACCTGCTCACCGCCGGTCGCCTGGCCGCCGCCGGCGACCTGACCAACGAGCGGGCGATCGCCGCCATCCTCTCGAACGAGAGCCTCAGCGCCGAACTGCTCTGCGACGACGTCATCGCCCGGGCCACCGCCGCCGGGACCGTCACCTCCGACGGCGTCGACGTCGACCTCACCCGGGCCGCCGAGATCCTCGCCGCCTGGGACCGGCGGTCCGACCTGACCTCGGTCGGGGCCACGCTCTGGCGCGAGTTCGTGGCCGGGTTCGACTCGAAGCAGATGCAGGCCGCCGGCCCGCTGTTCGCCCACGACTACGACCCGGCATCACCGGTCACCACCCCCCACGGCCTGGCCGAGCCCGACGAGCTGGCCGGCGACGTGGTCGTCGCCGCCCTCGCCAAGGCGGTGCGGCTCCTCGACCAGGCGGGCGTCCCCATCGACGCGCCGCTCGGCGACGTGCAGTGGGCCCAGCGCGGCGAGCACCGGGTGCCGGTGCACGGGGGCTACGAGGGCGAAGGCGTCTTGAACATCCTCGCCCCGTTCGGCGCCCTCAACTCGCTCAGCCTCGAGCCCGGCCCGGCGCCGCTCGTCCCGGTGGCACCCGAGCGCACCATGACGAGCGGCATCGCCACCGGCGGCTACCGGACCACGTACGGCACCAGCTTCCTCATGGCCGTGGAGCTCACCGACGACGGACCGCAGGGCATCGGCCTGCTCGCCTACGGCCAGTCCGGCGACGATCGCTCACCCCACCACGTCGACGGCACCGAGGCCTACGCCGCCAAGGCCACCCGCCCCCTCCTGTTCACCGACGACGCCATCGAGTCCGACCCCAACCTCATCCGCCGCACCCTCCGGAGCTCGTCCCGGCCCGAGTCGCAGGTCCGAGGTCAGCCCTGACCGAGGACGATGAGGAACTCGAACGAGCCCTTGTCGTCGACGGAGGCGATGGGGCCACCCTCGGGCTTGTCGATGTCGTAGTCGGCGAGCACCACCGGGACCGGATCGGCCGTGGCGACGCGGATGGTGTCGCCGACCACCTTGGCCTCCACGTCGAAGGTGACCGGCTTGGTGACGCCGTGGATGGTCAGATCACCCGTGGCCGTCGCGGTGACGGTCTCGCCCGCTGCGGGCTGTTCGCCGAAGTCGATGGGCTCGGTGAGCTCGAAGGTGGCATCCGGGAACGTCGAGGTCTCCAGGCCCCGGTTCTTCATGGCGTTCGCCCGGTTCGTGACCGAGAACCCCGCGGGGTTGTCCGTGAACGCGAGACCGGTCAGATCGACCGTGAAGCTGCCTTCGGTGATCGCGCTGCCCTCGATGGCGATCGACCCGGTCACATCCTCTGATCGACCGACCGCCGTGTGGTCGGCCAGGCCGCTGGCGAACGATTCCTCGATGCGGAAGCCGGCCGTGGTGTCGCCGCCCTCCTGGATGGACCAGGTGCCGTCGAGCGACGCCGGCGTGGTGCCCGTGGTGGTCTGGCTCGTGTCGGTGCCGGTGTCGACGGACAGCTCGGGCTCCGGGTCGTCCTTCAGCACGAAGAACCAGAGGGCCGCACCCCCGACCAGGACCACGACGATGATGGCGGCGATCAGCTTCTTCAGCATCGGACCAGTCTGGCCGGGTTCCCGTGGTCGGCGGGATCGGCTGAGGTCGGCTCCGAGCGGGCTCTCAGGTTCCGAGGCTGATCCGGGCGGCCTTCTTGACCTCGTACATGGCCTGATCGGACCGGTGCACCAGGCTCTCGGGGGTGTCGCCCGAGCGGCTGCGCGCCTCGCCGACCGACCCCGTCACCGGCAGGACCAGGTCGCCGACCTCGAACGGCTCGTCGAAGGCCTGGCGGGTGCGCTCGGCGACGAGCTCGAGATCGTCGGGGTCGTCGACGACGATGCAGAACTCGTCACCCGCGTAGCGGGCCACCGAGCCCTCGTGGCCGGCGGCGTCGGCGAGACGGCCGGCGAGGGCGATGATCACGTCGTCGCCGGTGAGGTGGCCGTGGCGGTCGTTGATCTCCTTGAACCGGTCGAGGTCGATGAACACCAGGCCGGGCAGGTAGCCCCGGTTGAGCATGCGGTGCAGGTAGGCGACGAGGGCGTGGCGGTTCCACGCACCGGTGAGGCCGTCGTGGTCGACCCGGTGGCGCAGCTCGGACTCGGTGCGGCTGCGGTCGCTGATGTCGCGGCCGATGGCGTACACCAGTCCCGCCCGGACGTCGGGGACGAGGTCCAGCTCGATCCAGACCAGGTGGCCGTCCTTGTGCTGGACCCGGCGCACGGCGCGCTGCGGGCCGTCGGTGTGGGTGAGCAGGGCGACGGAGTCCCGTCCGTCCTCGGGGTCGAGGAGGAACGAGCGGTCCCGCTGCTCGAGCTCGTCGGGCGTGAAGCCGAGCACGGTCTCGCACGCCGGGTTGGCCGACCGCACCCGGCCGTCGAGCGAGAACGTGATCATGAGATCGCGCGACGCCTGGAAGACGGCCTCCGCGGCACGCCGCTGCTGGCGCATCTCGTGCACGGCGTTGCCGAGGATGGAGGCGATCAGGACGACGACCCCGAACCGGAAGCAGGCGTAGCCGATCGAGAAGTCGAGGTCGTTGCGGACGTGGGTCCCCAGCGACCAGCCGGTCAGCAGCAGGCCACCGCAGACGCCGCCGACCACGCCGCCGATGCGTCCCCAGCGGATGGCGGCCTCGACCGCGAGCGCCAGGGGCAGGAGCTGGATCGGGTCGTCCGAGCTGGCCATCAGGTTGGCCATGATCATGATGACGACGATCGAGTCCGACGCCATGGCGACGACGCCGATCAGCGGCGTCGGCGTCGGCGTCTCGGGTTGGAGGGCCCAGCGGATCCAGAACCAGCTCAGGAACAGCACCGCCATGGCGCCCCACGCCAGGTACCAGTACTGGCCCGGGTAGAGAGCGGTCTGCACCAGCGCCAGGACGAGGCACCAGCCCCGGACGCGCTGGATCCCCGTCTCGGTCTCGTGGTCCGCGGACGCTCCTGCCGCGGCGAGGCGGCTGCTGAGGCTGACGTTGAGGGTCGGGGGCGTACCCATGCCGTTCCATCGGCACGAGCGCGCCCCCCCTGCAGGGTGGACTTGAAATCACCTGAACAAGGCGGGTGACCAGCCCGGTCAGGTGGGAGCGATGGCCTCGAAGTCGTCCCGGGACAACGGGTCGTCGTTCGGGCTGCCTTCGCTGAGGGGCACCTTGACCTCTTTGCCCTCCACCGTGAAGCGCACGCCGCCGATGCCGGGCTGGCCGGTCAGGGTGTAGACGATCTGCCCCAGGGCCAGGATCTGCTCGCCGCTGCGGATGTCGCCGAACGACGAGGTCAGGTCGACCTCGGCGATGCCGCGGCTCGTGTCCACCGAGGCGAGGGTCCCGGCGGGGACCGCCGTGGTGATGCCCAGCGACTGCTCCACCTCCGTGGGGCCCGTGATCACCTGGGTGAGGAGGTCATCGAGGGCGGCGTCGTCGTCGACCGAGCGGGTCACCGGGACCAGGCGGTCCTCGGACAGGAGGTACACGGAGGTGGTGCGTCCGGCCTCGACCGCCGTGGTGGTGGTGTCGTCGTCGAGCAGGCCGAACGGCACGTTCTCGGGCTCGATGCGCGTGGCGGTGCCCTGCGACGACACGCCGCACGCCGAGAGGAGCGACAGGACCAGCACCACGAGCAGGGCCGATGCGGTCACGACCGGTCGCGTTTGGGCGGGCGGACGACGGGACGTCATCGCAGCGTCCTCGGGATCGTGACCACGAAGCGGGCCCCGCCCGCCGGTGCCCGCTTGATGACCACCGTTCCCTCGTGGAGCCGCACGTGCTCCTTGACGAGCGCCAGCCCCAGCCCGGTTCCCGGGACCGACGGATCCTCGCCCCGCACGAACCGCTCGAACACCTGCTCGCGCTGGTCCGGCGCGATGCCGGGGCCGGCATCGTCGACGATCAGCCGCAGGTGCCCGCTGTCGCCGCCGATGCGCACCTCGGTGGCGCCGCCGGCGTAGTTGTCCGCGTTCTGCACCAGGTTCACCAGGACCTGGCTCATGCGGCGGGCGTCGAGGCGGACCGTGCCGGGCGCATCGTGCTCGACCACGACCGGCACCTCCTCACGACCCATCGAGCCCAGCACGTCGGTCACGTAGGCGCGGGGCTCGACCTCCTCGAGCACCAGCTCGGCGACCCCGGCCTCGACCCGGGAGATCTCGAGGAGATCGGTGATCAGGGTCGTGAAGCGGTCCACCTCGCGCCGGAGGTGGTCGAGCGCCTCGGTGCCGGCCGGCTCCTTCACCCGCCTGCGGGCCACCGAGAGGGCCGAGAGCATGGCGGCGAGCGGGGTGCGCAGCTCGTGGCTGACGTCGGACGCGAACCGCGCCTCGCGCTCGATGCGGCTCTGGAGGCCGTCGACCATGTTGTTGAACGACTGCACGAGCGGCTCGAGGTCCGCGTCGCCGTCGCTCTCGAGGCGTCGGTCGAGCGCCCCTTCGCTGATGAGGTTCGCCGCCTCCGCGGTGCGGCTCACCGGCCGCAGGATCCGGGCGCTGGCCCAGCGGCCGGCGAGCACCCCCGCGAGGGTGGTGGCCACCGCGGCGAGGATCAGCCCCTGGCGGATCCGGTTCACCGCGTCGGAGACCTCGGTCATCGGGACCAGCTCCACGTAGGCGGTGCCGACCGCGGTCTGCGCCAGGGGCACGCCGACGGCGACCGCGGGGCCCGAGTCGAGGTGGACGCGCTGGCGGGCCGCCGCACCCGAGTCGATGACCGTGATGAGCGAGCCCGGCACATCGCTGCGGTCACCGGTGACCGAGCTCGAGTACCACGTGCCGTTGATCCGCACGAGCGCGAACCCCTGACGGCTCGTCTGCGCGTCGGCCAGCGCCTTGGACGGGTTCGCCGGATCTCGGGTCAGGGCGTTGTCGACCGACCGGGCGTTCACGTAGGTCTGGCGCTCCGCCAGGCGCTCGCGCTGCTGGATCAGGGTCGACCGGGTGACCTCGAAGCAGACGATCGCGAGCAGCGTCGACACGATCGCGGCCAGGCCGCCGAAGGCGAGCATGGCGCGCGTGCGCAGGGGCGGCCGCCAGACCAGCGCAGCTCCTCCACCTCCTCGCACCCCCCGACTGTGGCAGGTCGGACGGCCCGGCGAGGGTCACCTGGGCTTCCCCCAGGCGGCTGGTGGGTGCCGGTAGGTTTCCGGCCGTGGCGCAGCAGACGGACTGGAACCCGATCCTGCGGGCGGAGTTCTCCAAGCCCTACTGGCCGGCGCTCCAGTCGTTCGTGGCCGATGAGCGCCAGCACCACACCGTGTACCCGCCCCACGACCAGGTGTTCGCCGCCCTCCACCAGACCCGGTATCAGGACGTGAAGGCGGTGATCCTCGGCCAGGACCCGTACCACGGGCCCGGTCAGGCCCACGGCCTGTGCTTCTCGGTCCGCCCGGGGGTGGCGCTCCCCCCGTCGCTGCGGAACATCTACCAGGAGCTCGAGGCCGACCTGGGCATCCCGGCGCCGAACCACGGCTGCCTCGACGCCTGGGCGGACCAGGGCGTGCTGCTGCTCAACACCACCCTCACGGTGCGGGCCCACCAGGCGGCGTCGCACCAGAAGCACGGGTGGGAGACGTTCACCGACGAGGTCATCCGGGCCGTCGCCGCCAAGGAGGACCGGGTCGTGTTCATCCTCTGGGGGGCCGCCGCCCGCCGGAAGAAGGAGCTGATCGACCGGGACCGCCACGTCGTGGTCGAGTCCGCCCACCCCTCGCCCCTGTCGGCTCGCAACGGGTTCTTCGGCAGCCGTCCGTTCTCCAAGACCAACGACGCCCTCGCGGCCGCCGACCGGACGCCGATCGACTGGCGGATCCCCGACCGGTAGCGGGTCCCCGGGTGCAGCCGGGGTGCAGCCGGGGTGCGGCCGGTACCGTTCGCTGATGCCAGCCGCTCCTGAGGTGATGCCGTTCGGGACGCTCGACCGAGCCGACGCGAGCAGGTGGCACTGCACCTTCGGCACCCGCTGACCCGCACGATGCCGTGACGGTTCTCGTTCCGATCTGGCTCCCCAGGGCAGCCGGATCGGAACAGGAATCGCCGCCGTCCCGTTCTCGTTCCGATCGGGCTCCGATGCGGAGTCGAACCGGAACAAGAACCGATGCGGTCCTTCGAGGGCGCCCCGGTCGGAACGGTGCGCGCTCGGGTCAGTTGCCGGCTGTTCCGCCGGTGGTCTTGGTGGCGTCGCCGTCGGGCTCGGGCGTGGCCTTCGGGGCGTCGTCCATGTCGTAGCGGTCGCGGACGCCGGACCCGGCGCAGTGGCCGCCGTCGGTGCCCGACACCTTGCCGAGGTCGTCGTCGAGGACCGGGCTGGCGGCGCTGAACACGCCCCACGGGCTCTCGCAGCCCTCGACCACCCAGGCGTGGCTCATCCAGCCCATCGAGCCGTCGGCCTTGGAGCCGCCGCGGGCCACGCAGTCGGCTTCGCTGGTGGTGCTGTCGCCGATGATCTGGCCGGTGGTCTTGCTGGAGCACAGGCCGATGTGGCGGTGGGCGTGGTCGTTGTCGCCGGTGAAGCCCTGGGTGGGCTTGTTGTCTCCTGCGTGCCACTGGTAGTAGCTCAGCCCCACGACGTGGGCGTCGAGACCGTCGCCGTCGTAGAGGATCATCTCGGGCTTGTCGATCTCGAACGTGTCGTCGATGAGCTCGCCCTTGATCCAGTGCGCCGCGATGCCCGGGACGTAGCCGGTGACGAGGCGGTAGCCGGCGTCCTTGGCGTCCCGCGCCGTCGGGTACGCCATGGCGGTCTGGCGGGCGAGCTGGAGCTCGGCCTCGGTCTTGTCGCACAGCTTCTGGTCGGTCATGGCGACCCAGGGCTGCGGGCCGACGTGGCCGCCGTGACCGCTGCCGTCGCCGGCTGCCGAGGTGGAGGCGTGCTCGTGGCTGAGCGAGCCCGAGCTGCGGAGCCACCACAGCCAGGCGTCGTAGTCCTCCTGGGTGGCCTTGCTGAGCGAGGTGATGAGCACGGCCGCGGCGCCTTCGCTGGTGGCGGCCAGGCCGGTGTCGGACACGAGCTTGTCGAGACCCGGCGAGCCCCGGCCTTCGAACGGGTCGGGCTCGGTGGTGGTGGTGCTGCTCGCCGTCGTGGCGGCGGCGGCGCCGTGGGTGTGGCCGTCGGCGGAGGCGGCCGGGGCGCCGGCGACCGCCGGCGGGTTGTCGCCCCAGCGGGTGTCGACCCCGAGGTACTTGGCTTCCTTGTAGTAGCCGGGGATGTTGAACGATCGGTCGCAGCGGTCCTTGTCGACCGCGATGCGCAGCGCGTCGATGCCGGTGGGCTCGGCGGCGGCGCCGTTGTGGCTGTGGTTCGCGGCATCGGGCGACGTGATGACGACGGTGGCGAGGCCCAGGGCGGCCACGGCGCACATCGCCGGGGCGAGGCGGCCGACCGAGCGGCGCTCGGGCGACATGATCAGCCGGAAGGCGATGAGGACGACGCCGACCTCGAGCGCGGCGCAGACGGCGTCGATGGCACCGATGGACTCGGCGACGTTGGGGTTCTCCCCGAACGGCAGCCCGATGGTCCGGCTGTAGATCCAGGCCCCGAGGAAGGCCAGGTTCGCCAGCGCCACCAGCTGGTAGAAGCGCTTGCCGGCCCGGTTGGCGAGCACGGCGCCGGCGGTGACGAGCTGGAACCAGCCACTGGCGGCGAACCCGAGGGCCTCCTGCCAGGCTGCGCCGGCGTGGATCGGCGTCATGGCGATGTGGATGACGCCGGCGCCGGCAGAGAGGCCGGCGAGGGCCCAGCCCAGGTGCGGCTCGGCCGGTGCTCGCCCGGGCGCCGGCAACGGCGCGTCGTGATCCTGATCGACGAGTGTCTCGCTCACGGCCGTTCCCCTGTTGCTAGCCCGAGGACCCAGGCTAGGGGTGTTTGCACCGCCGATGCGAGAAGTTGACCGATCACGGGGCCGTCCGCCCGGCTCACCCGGCCGGGGGAGGCGGTCAGGCTTCGGCCAGCGCCTTCAACCGTTCCAGGGTGGCGGCCATGCCGGCCCGCAGCTCCTCGGTGTGGCGGGCCACGCCCCCCAGCGCCACCGTGGTGAACGCCCGGGCGATGAACGGATACGGCTTGGACGCGACGCGCGACTCGGTCACCACCGTGCCGGACCCGTCGGGCTCGAACGTGTAGCGCCAGCGGGTCCCGCTGTCGCCGACCTCGAACGCGAACTCCCGGCCCGGATCGGCGGCGACGACGGTGCTCTTCGTCGACCACCGGACGAAGCCGCGCTTGTTGGTCCCCTTGAACCGTGCCCCGACCGCGGGGCCGGTGGCGCCGTCGAGCCAGTGGCCCCCGGTGCACTCCGGGCTGAGCTCACCCATCCTCGCCGGATCGCTGATCAGGTCGTAGAGGGCGTCGGGCGAGGCCTCGATCCGCAGCGAGACGGCGTCAGCAGGATCCGGAGCAGGCACATCGGTCATCGGCGGACCGTACCGCCACCTCGACGAGCGTGCGCTGCCGGTGGCCCCTCGGTGGGGTGCCTGGCCGAGCACGGACGCCCTCGAGCGCGGGAGGCGCAGCACCGGCCGACGGATTGCACCATCATCGGGCGGTCGCACACGACACGACGTGGAGGGGACCATGGCCCACATCGCACTTCCCGAAGGCCTGCCCGGCATCACCGGCCCGATGGCGTTCCGGCCGGAGACCGGCGTGGTGCTCAACGCGCTCGCCGAGCAGCTGCTGCGCGGCGACAGCACCCTGGGGCGAGGTGAACGGGAGCTGATCGCCGCGTCCGTGTCGAACGGCAACGAGTGCCAGTTCTGCACGAACTCCCATGCCGCGTTCTCCGCCCTGCAGATCGAGGGCGGCTGGGACACCGTCGATGCCGTGCTGGCCGATCCTGCCGCCGCACCCATCAGCCCCAAGCTCCGCGCCCTGCTGGCGGTGGCCGCCAAGGTGCGGGTGGACGGCCGCACCGTGACCGACGCCGACATCGCGACCGCCCGGGCCGAAGGCGCCACCGACGTGGAGATCCACGACACCGTGCTGATCGCCGCCGCCTTCTGCATGTTCAACCGCTACGTCGACGGCCTCGCCACCTGGGCCCCGCCGGCGCGCGAGGACTACTTGGAGACGGCCCAGATGATCGTCGACCACGGCTACGTCGGCAGCGTCCCGCCCGCTGGCTGACCCGCTGCGGACGGTGCGACCATGACGCCATGACCGTCGTGCTCCGCCCGCTCACCGCCGACGATGCCACCACCGTGCTGGCCATCAACGAGGCGAGCGTCCACCACCTCGCCCCCATGGACGAAGGCGAGTACCGCTGGTTCCTGGAGGCCGCTGCGCTCGCGCTGGGGGCCGAGGTCGACGGTGCCCTGGCCGGGTTCGTGATCGTGCTCGATCCCGGCACCGCCTACGCGAGCCGCAACTACGCCTGGTTCTCCGAGCACTACGACGCGTTCGCCTACCTCGACCGGGTGGCGATCGCCGAGGGCGCCCGCCGGCGCGGCGTCGGCACCGCGATCTACGACGCCGTGGAGGCGCACGCCGCCGAGCGGGGCGTCCCGCTGCTGCTCGAGGTCAACATCGAGCCGCCCAACGAGCCCTCCCTCGCCTTCCACCGGTCGCGCGGCTTCGACCCGGTCGGCACCCTGGCCCACGACGGCGGGGCCAAGGTCGTCCAGCTCCTCGCCAAGGGGCCGTGACCCCCTGAGGCCCAGCGGAACCTGACACCTGGCTGGCACCCGGCGTCAGGTTCGCCACAGCAGATGTTCACCTCGGCGGCCTCACCAGGGCCCCCGCGGGGCCGACCACTCCCGGGTATGGATCGCACGCGGCGGCAACGCCCATCCAGGAGGGATGCGGAGGCCGACGCGCTGTTGGACCGGCTCGTCGCGCCCGGTGGGCTCCGGGCGGTGTTCCAGCCCATCGTGCGCATCGCCGATGCCGAGATCATCGGCTACGAGGCCCTGTGCCGCTCCGTGAAGCCCGAGCGGGCCCAGCCGTCGGACTGGTTCGGGCTGGCATCGCAGCTCGATCGGCGCGTCGAGCTCGAGCGGGCCTGCCTGCGGGCCGTCGCCAAGCACGGCGCACCGCCCGACGACGCGCTGCTCTTCGTCAACGTCAGCCCGGCGCTGCTGGCCCACCCGGACTCCGTGCGCCTGCGGGACAAGCTGCCCCACCGCCTGGTGCTGGAGCTGACCGAGCGCGAGGAGATCGATGACATCGTCGCGCTGCGCGCCTCGTGCGAGCCCTGGCTGCGGACCGGGGCCCGCCTGGCGATCGACGACGCCGGTGCCGGCTACTCGAGCCTGCAGCAGGTGGTGCAGCTGCTGCCGGAGTTCGTCAAGATCGACCGCTCCCTCATCATCGACATCCACAAGGACCGGCACCGCCAGGCGCTGGTCGCCGCGCTCGCCGGGTTCGCGTCGGAGATCGGGGCCAACCTCATCGCCGAAGGCGTGGAGTCCCGGGCGGAGCTGGCGTGGCTGCGCGACGCCGACGTGGGGCTCGCCCAGGGGTTCCTCCTGGGGCGTCCGGGCCCGCCGTGGGTCAAGCCCCACCACCCCGGTCAGCGCGTCGCCGGGCAGCCCAGCCTCGACCGGTTGGCGGCGCGCCTCGACAGCGCCCGCAGCCGCCGAGGTGCCTGCGAGGCGGTGGCGGCCCACCTGTTCCGCCAGGGCGGTCTGATGCCGTCGGTGTACCTCGAGGTGGGCGGTCGGCTGCGGTGCCAGGCGCAGCGAGGCCTGTGGCAGGTGCTCGACGGCATGATGCCGACCGCGGGCATCACCGGCCTCACCTACCGGACCGGGGAGGAGCAGTACCTCGACGACATCCGTGCCGCGCCCGACTACCTCGAGGCGATCCCCGGCGTCGTGTCGGAGCTCTGTGTGCCCCTGATCACCGACGGGGTGACGCAGGGCGCGCTCAACGTCGAGTCGCTCGTCCCGCTCAGCGCCGTCGTCCGCGAGCAGGTCCGGGAGTGCGCCGTCCTGCTCGGCGACCGCCTCGGCGATCTCCAGCCCGAGCTGTCGCGGGTCCCGCTGCGCAGACTCGCCCGGACCGCCGCCTCGCTCGCCGCGGTGGAGGACACCGGGCGGACCATCGACGCCGTGCTCGGCGCCGCGCAGGAGCTGAGCTCGATGGGCTCGGCGATGCTGGTCCTGGAGGACGAGTGGTCCGACGGGCAGCGCCGCCACAGCGCCGGTCCCCTCGCCGGGGCGCTCGACGCCATGACGGGTGCCGAGCTGGTGCACCTCGCGAGCGTCCTCGAGCCGCTGACCTCCTGCTACACGGCCGGCGAGGCGACGGGCCGGAGCGTCACGGCCAGCGCGACCCTCCGCGACGTCGGGGCCCGTTCGCTGGTCGCGCTCCCCATCACCGCACGCGGCCGCCGCACCGGCCTGCTGCTGCTGACCGATTCCGATCCGGTGCCGCTCGGACCCGAGCAGGTGGAGCCGCTGGAGCTGCTGGCGGTGCTGGCCGGCAGCTGCCTGGAGACGGCGGCCACCGTCGAGGAGCTCCGCCGCCAAGCTCGGCGCGACGCCCTCACCGGGATCGGCAACCACTCCTCGTTCCACGAGCGGCTCCGAGACCTGGGCCTCCAGGACCACGTCGCGCTGCTCGTCCTCGACATCGACGACTTCAAGCAGGTGAACGACAACGGCGGCCACCTGCTCGGCGACCAGGTGCTGCGAGCCACGAGCGCAGAGCTCCGCCACGTCCTCGACGACCCCGACGCCGTCTTCCGGATCGGCGGCGACGAGTTCGCGATCATCCTCCACGGCGTGCACGCCGCGCCCCACGCCGCCCGGGCGGTGGAGCGGGCGGTCCAGCGATCCGTCGGGCCGATGCTCGCCGAGCACGACGCCGCCCTGTCGATCGGTGTCGCCCACCGCCGGACGGGCGAAGCGCTGATCGACACCCTCGAGCGCGCCGACGCCCAGCTCTACCTGGCCAAGGCCACCAAGATCCGCCTCCCCGGCACCGAACCGCGCCGGTCCACCGCCCGCGCCCCTGCGATCCCCTGATCCGCGTTCTCCCATCCTGCGGCCCCCATCGCCCGCACGCTGCTCTCCTGGGCGGTCCATGATGTCGGGGTGCACCTCGGTCGTCGCCGCATCCTGGTCACCGTCGCCGCCCTCGGCATCGGGGCCGCGCTGCTCGGCGCGTGCGATTCCGGCCCGGGCGGCCCCACCACGACGACCACGGTCCGCACGACCACCACGGTCCGCACGACCACCACGACCCGTCCGCCGTGCGCCCAGCCGAGCTCGACGTCGACGACGACGACGGTGGCGTACCGGACGATCCCCGGCGTCGCGCCCGACGCCCTGAGCCTGGACATCCACGCCCCGGCGGGCGGGTGCCGGGCACCGGTCGTGCTCTGGGTCCACGGTGGCGGCTACCAGGTGGGCGACAAGGCCAACCAGGTTCGAGACAAGATCGCCCGCTTCAACGCCGAGGGCTGGATCTTCGTCTCCATCAACTACCGCCTCACCGATCCCGGTTCACCCTCGTCGGCCCGCTTCCCGGACCACTACGAGGACGTCGCCGCCGCGGTGGGGTGGGTCCACGACCACATCGCCGAGCGCGGCGGAGACCCCGAGCGCCTCGCGCTCCTCGGGCACTCGGCCGGCGCGGACATCGTGGCCAACGTGGCGGACCAGCCCCGCTACCTCCGTGCCGTGGGGCTCGCCCCGTCGGACCTCGACTGCATCGGCCCCCTCGACACCGAAGGCTTCGACAAGGTCGCGTCGACGGGCGACGCCGAGTGGGTGCAGTGGAAGACCGCCCTCGGCAACAACCCGGCGTACCTCACCGAGACGTCGGCGACCCGCTGGCTCACCCCGACCTCCGCCGTCCCCCGGACCATCGGCGTGGTCCGCGGCACCGCCGAGCGGCGAGCGATCGAACGGGCCTACCTGGCCAAGGTCGCCGCCACCGGAGCCCGCACCGTGACCATCGACGCCGGCAGGCTGACGCACGCACAGGTCAACAGCCAGATCGGGGCGGCCGGCGACACCGTGATGACCCCGCCGCTGATCGCCTTCCTCACCGAGTGCTTCGCGACGCCGACCGCGGAGCGGGACTGAACGGGCTCACGGCGTCCGGCCGATGAAGCCGATCATCCGGGTCTGCTCGTCGGCGTCGTCCGGGACGGGGACCCGCGGCCCGTAGTGGCCGCTGGTGCGGAGCAGCTCGTCCATGGGCTCCATCGCCCCGACGAAGCGGTGGACCTCGGCGGCGTCGAGGGTCTCGTCCTGGCCGGTCGCCCGGGCGAGATCCCAGGTGTGCATCATCACGTCGGGCGTGCAGATCATGTCGATCTGGTCCTCGAAGCTCTGGTCGCCCATCCGGGTGTCGCGCCGGCGGCCGGCGACGTCCGGGTCATCGAGGGCGGCCTGGATCGTGCGGTCGAGCGAGTGCCATGCCGCGACCGGGTCGACCGCAGCATCCGGCGGCCGCTCGGCGCCGAGGTCCCAGGTCTCGAAAAAGTAGTCGGGCAGCCACGAGGTCAGGTGGCCCACCACGTCGCGGGCGACCCAGCCCTCGGGCGGCGCCGGGTCGTCCCAGCGTTCGTCGGGGACGCCGTCGACCCGCTGCGAGAACTGGGCGGCGATGCGCCGGTACCGATCTGCGATCTCCCCCACGCCCTGCTCCTGTCGTGTGCCGGCGGACGGGAACAGTCTCGCACGGGTCGGCCGGATCGGGTCGGCCGGATCGGGTCGACCGGATCGGGTGGGCCTCAGGTCAGCGCAGCGGCGGCGGCGGCGAACGGGTCGGCCGGTGCCGGGCGCTGGGCGATGCGGGTGCGGGCCCGGCCGCCCTCCTTGGCCGCGTAGAGCGCGCCGTCGATGGCTCGCAGCACCGCGTCGAGGTCGACCTCGGACCCGGGCAGGAAGCGCTCGATGGCGAGGCCGGCGGAGAACGTCTGCTCCTCGGGGGTCTGCATCTGGAGCCGCTCCAGGATCGCCACCGCCTCGTCCTGGTCGGTGGCGGGCATGAGCAGGGCGAACTCCTCGCCGCCCCAGCGGGCGAGCAGGTCACCGGTGCGGAGGTCGGCCGCCCACGCTGCGGCGGCGTCCACCAGCAGCTGGTCGCCGCGCTGGTGGCCGAAGCGGTCGTTGAACGCCTTGAAGCGGTCGAGGTCGATGATGGCGATGGCGAGCGGCAGGCTGCGGCGCGACGCCCGTTCGGCCTCCTCGGGGAGGCGCTCGTCCCAGGTCCGGCGGTTGGCCAACCCGGTCAACGGGTCGGTCCGGGCGAGGCGGGTGATCTCGGCGAGCAGCTCGACGCGGCCCTGGACGAGCCGTTGGACGGTCTGGCCGATGGTGGCGGCCACCACCGTGAACAAGATGATCGAGCGCCACTGGGCGGCCGCCGGCACCGGCGACGACAGGAACACGACGGCGATGACGTTGGTGATCGACACCAGCAGGATCGTGAGGTTCAGGGTCAGCTGGGACCGGCGGAGGGCCTGCCACACCACCGGGAGCAGGAGGAGCGAGCCGTAGCCCGCGGTGCTGCCGCTCCCGCTGGCGGCACGCATCAGGTCGACCGCCAGGCACAGGCCGGCGACCGGGATGAGGGTCAGGAGCTCGGAGATCTCGGTCCAGCCGCCGAGCAGGATCGATGCCCCCACCGCGACGATGATGACGCCGGCGCCAGCCATGTACCAGGGGTGCACCGGTCCCTGCGAGGGGAGCCACGCCAGGGCGAAGCCGAAGGCGTACGCAGCCATGAACGGCCACATCTGCCGCCACCGCTGGCCCGAAGTTGCCAGGTCGGCGCCGTGCTGCACGTTCATCAGGGGGTTCCTGTCGGAGGAACGGCGGCCATGTTGATGTTCCGACCGCCCGTTCTGGGTCCTCAGACGATGATTCGCGCTCCATCCGCCCGGGCCGGTGCCGCCGGTACCCTGCGCGGGTGAACCTCGCCGACGCACCCGCTGCCGACCGGCCCGGCGAGGGGCCGGGGCTGCGCTACGGCACGCCGCAGGCCTGGTGGACCATCGTCGCGGTCGTGCTGGGCTCGGGCATCGTCTTCCTCGACGGCACGGTGGTCAACGTGGCCCTCCCGGCCATCGGGTCGGATCTCGGGACCACCCTCGGGGGCATGCAGTGGACGGTGAACGCGTACCTCGTGACCCTCTCCTCGCTGCTGCTGCTCGGGGGGTCCATGGGCGACCAGTTCGGGCGGCGCCGGGTCTTCGTCGCCGGCCTGCTGGTGTTCACCGCGGCCTCGGTGCTCTGCGGTCTGGCCCCCTCGACCGGGTTCCTCGTCGCAGCCCGGGCGCTCCAGGGGGTGGGCGGGGCGCTCCTCGTGCCCGGCAGCCTCTCGATCCTGGCGGCGACGTTCCACCCCGATGACCGAGCCCGGGCCATCGGCGCCTGGTCCGGCATGGCCGGGGTGACCAGTTCGCTCGGCCCGTTCCTCGGCGGCTGGTTGATCGATGCGTTCACGTGGCGGCTGATCTTCGTCATCAACGTGCCCCTCGCCGCCATCGCCATCGCCGTGACCGTCCGCCACGTCCCGGAGACCCGGGCACCCGTGCGGGCCCCGCTCGATCTGACGGGTGCGGCGCTGATCACCGTCGCCCTCGGCGGCATCTCGTACGCCGCGATCGAACAGGGCGCCCCGGCCCAGTGGCCGGCGGCGGCTGCGGGCGTCGTCGCCCTGGGGGCGTTCCTCGTGTGGGAGCGGCGGACCGCGCACCCGATGCTGCCGCTCGACGTGTTCCGGTCCCGGCAGTTCAGCGGGGCGAACCTCACCACGTTCGCCGTCTACGCCGCGCTCGGCGCCGCCTTCTTCCTGGTGACCCTGCGCCTCCAGATCTCGCTCGGCTACTCGGCGCTGGAGGCGGGCGTGTCGTTCTTCCCGTTCACCCTGCTGATGCTGTGGCTGTCGCCCAAGGCCGGTCAGCTGAGCCAGCGGATCGGACCCCGGCTCCCGATGACGGTCGGCCCCCTGGTCGCCGCGACCGGGATGCTGGTCTTCAGCCGCATCGCCCCCGGCGACCGCTACGTGACCAGCGTGCTCCCCGCCGTGGTGCTGTTCGGGTTGGGCATGGCCATCACGGTGGCGCCGCTCACGGCCACCGTGCTCTCGAGCGTCAGCGACGCCATGACCGGCGTGGCCTCCGGGGTGAACAACGCCGTGTCTCGCCTGGCCGGGCTGCTCGCCGTCGCCGTGCTGCCGGCGGTGGCCGGCATCGCCATCGACGACTCGCTCGGGGCGGCGCTCGACGAGGGCTACGCCACCGCCCTGCGGCTGTCCGCGGTGCTGTGCGCGGCGGGCGGGCTCATCGCGCTCGCTGCGGTCCGGGGGGCGTCGCCCACGCGGGCGGTGGTCCACCCGTCTCCGCAGGTGGCGTGCGGCGATCCGTGCCTCGCCGAGGTCACGGCGCCACCGACCGGGCGAGCCGGACACCGCTGAACGCCCAGCGCGCCGAGGGTGGGAAGAAGTTCCGGTACGTGGCCCGGACGTGGCCCGGGGGCGTCACGCACGCGCCGCCCCGCAGCACCTGCTGGTTCACCATGAACTTGCCGTTGTACTCGCCGACCGCTCCGGCGGCGGGCTGGAAACCCGGGTGCGGCAGGTAGGCGCTGCCCGTCCACTCCCACACATCGCCGAACAGCTGATCGGGGCCGGACCCGTCGCCCGCCGACGGGAGCGGGTGCAGCAGCTCGACATCGAGGAGGTTGCCCGCCGGCTCGTGGCCCGCCGCCACCGCCTCCCACTCGAACTCGGTGGGCAGGCGCGCACCGAGCCACCGGGCGATGGCGTCGGCCTCGTAGTAGCTGAGGTGGCAGGCCGGCTGGTGCGGGTCGACCGGACGGCGGCCCGCCAGCGTGAAGACCGACCAGCTGCGGTCATCGTCTCGCCAGTAGAGCGGCGCCTCCCAGCCCTCGGCCTGGACCGTGGCCCAGCCCTCCGAGAGCCACAGGTCGCTGCGCCGGTAGCCGCCGTCGTCGATGAACGCCAGCACCTCGGCGTTGGTCACCGTGCGAGACGCCAGCTCGAAGGGCTCCAGCCACACGTGGTGCGCCGGTCCCTCGTTGTCGTACGCGAACCCGCCGCCCTCGTGGCCGATGCGGGTCTTGCCGCCGTCGTTCCCGATCCACCGGAGGTCGGACGCCGGGCACTCGGGCTGGCGGGCCGACCGGTAGACGGCGTCGATCCGGTTCAGCGACAGCGCGTGCTTGATGTCCATCAGCAGCAGCTCCTGGTGCTGCTGCTCGTGGTTGATGCCCAGCTCCACCAGCTCCAGGACGGCCGGTGCCGGCTCGGCGTCCAGCAGCTCGACGACCGCCGCATCGACGTGGGCCCGGAACGCCGCCACCTCCTCGATGCCAGGCCGGCTCACCACCCCGCGCGCCGCCCGGGGGTGCCGGGGGCCGACCGCCTCGTAGTACGAGTTGAACAAGAAGGCGAAGTCCGGGTCGAAGGTCTGGTGACCGCCGTGGTGCGGTGCGAGGACGAACTCGTCGAAGAACCAGGTGGTGTGGGCGCGGTGCCACTTGGTCGGGCTCGTGTCCGGCATCGACTGCACGGTCTGGTCCTCGGCCGACAGCGGCGCGGCCAGGGCCTCGGTCAGGTCGCGCACCGCGGTGAACCGATCGACCGACGCGCGCCCTCCGGTCTCCTCCGACCCACCAGCCACGCCACGAGCGTACGAGCGCGCCACGCTCATCGGACGAGATCTCCGGAGACGGCTGGTTCGGCAGGCACCGGGAGGGCTTCCCGCTGGCGGGCCCCTCCAACCGGAGCGGCGCTCAGCCGAGGTGCGGAACGACCTCCTCGGCGATGAGCGCAAGGTGGTCGAGGTCGCTCAGGTCGAGGACCTGCAGGTAGGCCCGGGCGGCGCCGAGGTCGGCGAACTGCCGGAGCCGGGCGACGACCTCCTCGGGCGTCCCGGCCGCGCCGTTGGCCCGCAGCTCGTCGGGGTCGCGGCCGATGGCGGCGGCGCGACGGGCGACCTCGGCCTCATCGGCACCGACGCAGACGACCTGGGCCGCCGAGTACACGACGTCGCCCGGATCCCGGTCCCGGGCCTCGCACGCGGCGCGCACCCGGTCGAACGCCGCGCCCGTGTCCTCGAGCGACGAGAACGGGACGTTGAACTCATCGGCGTAGGTGGCGGCGAGCCGAGGCGTGCGCTTGGCCCCGCCACCCCCGATCAGGATCGGCGGACGAGGCGACTGCACCGGCTTCGGGAGCGCCGGCGAGTCGGTCAGCTGGTAGTGCTCGCCGTCGAACGAGAACGTCTCGCCTCCCGGCGTCGTCCACAGGCCGGTGATGATCGCCAGCTGCTCCTCGAAGCGGTCGAAGCGCTCCTTCAGGTCGGGGAAGGCGATGCCGTACGCGGTGTGCTCGCCGTCGAACCAGCCCGAACCGAGCCCGAGCTCGACCCGGCCGCCGCTCATGGCGTCGACGTTGGCCACCGAGATGGCGAGCGGGCCGGGCAGCCGGAAGGTCGCCGCGGTGACCAGCGTCCCGAGGCGGATCGTCGAGGTGTCCCGGGCCAGACCGGCCAGCGTGATCCACGCATCGCTCGGACCCGGATCGCCCGACACGTCGCCCATCTTCAGGTAGTGGTCCGAGCGGAAGAAGGCGTCGAACCCGAGGCGTTCGGCCTCCAGGGCGACGGCGAGGAGGGTGTCGTACGACGCCCCCTGCTGGGGCTCGGTGAAGATGCGGAGGCGGAGGCTCATGGGGACTTGCTAGCGCGGTCAGCGGCGGTCGGCGTTGTGGCCCCGGGAGCCCGGGCGTTTACCGTCTCGGGAGGACCGAGCAAGCGAGGCGCCCCATGGCTGCAACCCCTGTCGAGCAGGAGACCCCCGCGTTCCCCGAGTGGCCGACCATCCAGGTCGCCCCGGTGAACGGCATCGAGATCGCCTACGAGACGTTCGGCGACCCTGACGACCCCGCCATCTTGTTGGTGATGGGCCTGGGCACCCAGATGCTCGCCTGGCACCAGGGGATGTGCGAGGCCCTGGCTGCGGCCGGGCACTTCGTCATCCGCTACGACAACCGCGACGTGGGCCTCTCCACCAAGATCGACGCGCCGGCGCCGTCGATCCCCGACATCTTGTTGAAGCGCAACGTCGCCTACACGATCGACGAGATGGCCACCGACGGCTTCGCCCTGGCGGACCACCTGGGCCTCGAGCGCTTCCACCTCGCGGGCACGTCGATGGGCGGCTTCATCTCCCAGACCATGGCCCTGCGCTCCCCCGAACGGGTCCGCACCCTGGCGCTGTCGATGACCTCGACCGGTTCCCGGAAGGTGGGCCGGCCGTCAGCGGCCGTCGTGAAGATGATGGCCTCCGCCAAGCCGGCGACGGATCGGGAGGCCGCCAAGGACGAGTCCGTCGCCGTCAACACGATGCTGGGCTCCCCCGCCCACCAGGACGTCGACCTCATCCGCGAGCTCACCGGCGTCGCGTGGGACCGTTCGCACGAGCCCGAGGGCCGGCTGCGCCAGCTCGGGGCGATCATGGCCCAGCCGAACCGCACCGACCGCCTCCGCCGCCTGCGCGTGCCGACGGTCGTGGTCCACGGGTTGAACGACCCGCTCGTGCACGTGAGCGGCGGCATCGCCCTCGCCAAGGCCATCCCCGACGCCACGTTCATCGGCCACCAGGGCATGGGCCACGATCTGCCGCTCACCATGTGGCGCCAGCTCGCCGACGATCACCTCGCCCTGATCGCACGCTCGGCTGGCTGACCCGTCAGCCCACCTGCGGGCGGCCGCTGATCGGGGCGGTGAACGTGTAGCCCTGCTTCCGGGCCTCGTCGATGATCCTCGGCAGCGCCGCCACGGTCGCCTCGCGGTTGCCGCCGCCGTCGTGCAGGAGGATGATCCCGCCCGGCTTCAGCCGGCTGATCACGTCCAGCACCAGCTCGTCGGCGGTGGGCTTCTGCCAGTCCTGCGGGTCGATCGACCAGTAGAGGACGGCCTCGTCGTGCGCTGCGGCCTCCTCGTAGATGACCGGCCCGAGCGAGCCGCCCGGTGGCCGGTAGAAGGCCGGGGGCTCGCCCACGGCGTCGACGATGGCGTCGCGACCTCCGTCCATCTGGGCGACGACGGTCGTGCGGGGCTCGTCCTCCAGGCCTTCGACGTGGTCCAGCGTGTGGTTGCAGAGCTGGTGGCCCTCGTCGACGATGCGCTGCGCCAGGTCGGGGTGCTCCTCGACCATCGTCCCGATGGTGCAGAACGTGGCCGGCACCTCCTTGGCCTCCAGGACGTCGAGCACCTCGGGCGTGTAGGTCGGGTGCGGCCCGTCGTCGAAGGTGAGGGCGAGCACCTTGCCGGTGGCGCGGTGCGCGGGGGTCGCCCCGTCGAGGGGCACAGCCGAGACGGTCTCGCCGCTCTTCGTGCCGACGGTCGCCTCCTCCATCCCCGGCTGTCCGGCGAACTGCACGTACTCGAGCGCGTTGGGAAGCCCGGTGATGGTCTGCTGCCGCCGGACGACCTCGGTGGGCTCCACGGTGTCCTCGCCGTCGAGGACCTCGATGGTCGCCGGCGCCTCGAGCACCTCGGCCCGGCTCACCGGCTCGCTGTCGATCAGGTAGGTCGGCTCGTTGCCGTTCGGGCCCAGCGGCTCCTTGCTCGCAGCCGCCAGCTCCTGACCGTCCGCCGCATCCACCCCCGCCTTGTCGAGCGCGTCGCCGATGGTCCGCCCGCTCCGGATTCGCACCGTGGTGGTGCTCCCGTCGTGGACCACCCCGATGCTGATGGCCGGCGGTGGCGGCGCGGGCGGCGCCGGCTCGTTCGAGCAGGACGCGGCGAGCGCAGCGACGGCCACGGCCACGGCGATCCCTGCGAAGCGGGCCGGCCCGGTCCGGTGCTCGGGCCGCGTGCGGACGGTGGAGGATCGGCTCATCACGGAGATCCATCTTGGTGCCCGGGCACGCACCACCGATGTCGGCCTCAGCACCCCGTGCGCCGGCGGCCGGACCGGGCGGACGTCACAGCCGGTAGCGGCTGGTGGGGACGACGTCGATGATCGAGAGGTCGATGAAGCGCTGGACGCTCTCGAACATCTGGGTCTGCCGGCGGCTCAGCTCCTCGTCGTCACCCACGGCGTCGTAGAAGACGTGCGGGTCCGTCATCGCCGCCGCCGGGAAGCACTCCTCGACGATGGCGTGCCAGGAGGTGGTGCCGGGGATGAGGGTGCGCACGATCACGTTCTGGACGTAGGCGAACGTGTCCTGGAGCTCCAGCGCCACGTGGGTGTGGTCGCCGAGCCAGACCTCGAGCCAGTCGGCCACCTCCATGCCCTCGGGCCGCCGCAGGAACGCCAGCTGGGCCATGCCCGGGGTGCGGGCACCGGGTGCGGCCGGGTAGGCCGTGTTGGCGAGCGGGACGGACTCGGTGACGAGGTAGGCCGACAGCTCAGCGCCCTCGACGACCCCGCGGACCGCAGCATCGAACGGGGCGCGCAGGTGGTCGGTCGCACTGTCCACCCAGACGGCGACCATGGCGTTGGCCGGTGCGGGCGACATCGCCATGCGCAGCCCCGCTGCTGCGGACACGTCGTGATCGGCCACGTTGACCTGCACGCTGCGGGCGCCGAGGTCGAGGAGCTCATCGCTCAGCGGCCCCACCAGGTGCTTGGTCAGGTCGGCCGGGACCGAGCCGGTCGGGTGGGCGATGACGTACAGCACCTTCTCCATGAAGTCGACGCTACCCGTGGCCGACCGCTCACGCCCCGTGCCCCACGGACCGTGCGCTCACCCGGACGGGCGGCTGTGCACCGAGGGTCAGCGGCCACCCCCGGTCTCATGGCGCCCCGCTCGGGATACTGGGGGTCATGCTGGCTTCCCGCTCCCCCGGCCACCTCGTACGGCGCGCAGCTGCGTTGGCCGGCGTCGCACTGCTCGCCGTCGGCGTGAGCTCGTGCGGCCTGTTCGATGACGAGCCCTCCGGTCGGGTGCTCGTGGTCGGCGACTCGGTCACGTACCAGTCCCGGAACTGGGTGGTGAAGGCGCTCGGCGGAGAGGACGAGGTCGACCTGCAGGCGACGAGCGGCCTGCGCACCGACGAGCTGATCCCCGGCGCCGAGGACGGCGTGTCCCACGATCCGGCCACGGGGATCTTCATGCCCGGCTACAACGACGTGCTCCAGAACCGCGTCGCCAAGGCCGCCCTGCCCGAGATGATGGACCTGGCGGCCCAGGTCCCGTGCTCGATCTGGCTGCTGATCCCCGAGAAGGGCGTCTACGACCCGAAGATCGCCCAGGCCTGGAACCAGCGCGTCCGGGAGGAGGCCGCCGGGCACGACAACATCCACCTCGTGGATGACTGGGCCCGCCTGGTCGACGACTCGCAGGCCTACGCCCTGGTCAAGAGCGAGGACGCCGTGCACCCCAACCCCCTGGGCCGCAAAGCCGTCGGCGAGGTCATGGGTAAGTCCCTCAAGCGCGAGTGCAAGACCTGACCCTCCGGCCGGCCGAGCCAGGCCTGCCTCACCTCGTGCGACCTATACGTATCATGGTTGCCCGTGCCGTCGCCCGGGCGTAGCGTGCGACCCGTGGACACGGCCCTGGACACGGTGATCATCGATCCCCCCGCCTCCGTGCTCGCCGAGCGGGAACGCCTCGGCCTCGACCGTCACGACGAGGTCTGGGATGGCGAGTACCACATGGTCCCGCAGGCCAACAACGAGCACATGAGGGTCGAGGGCGAGCTGTACGCCGCGCTGCTGCCGGTGGTCCGCCGCACCGACCTGGAGATCCGCATCGAGCTCGGCCTGTTCGATCCCGCCGTGGCGGGCAACACCAACTTCCGCGTCCCCGATCTCGTGATCTACGCACCAGAGATCGGATCCTTGCGAGGAGCCGACGGTGCCGCCGCCCTCGTCGTCGAGATCCGGTCGCCGGGCGACGACTCGTTCCGGAAGCTGCCCCACTACCAGCACTTCAGCGTGGGCGAGGTCCTCATCATCGACCGGGACACGAAGGTGGTCCGCCGCTGGGAGCTGGTCGATGGCGTCCTGGTCGAATCGCCCGGCGGACCGATCGGCCATCATCACCTGGGCTGCATCCCGGCCTCGCTCCACACCGACGACGGCGTCCTCGTGGTGACGACCGACGAGGCCACCACCCGCATCTGACCGACCCAGCCGGCGGACGGCTTCGACACCCGCTGATCGCGTACGGCTTCTCCATGCTCCCCCCGGTGAACCGTGATCGGGATGGCCGCTCAGGTGCAGGTCCAGATGCCGCGGTAGCCGGCGATCCCGGCGGCGCGGATGGCCGAGCCCGGGTCCTCGACGGTGCAGCCGACGGCCACCGCATCGCCGTTGGTCTCGATCCACACCCCGTCTGTCCCGGTCACCTCGTAGCCGATGGCGTCGACGCTGACGCCCGCCGGGCGGGCGCTCGCCGGGAGCGTCACCGGGGCCGTCTCGAGCAACGTGGTGCCCGACGGATCGGTGGTGGTCACCGGACGATCCGCCCCGGACGGCGACGCTGGGCCGGAGCTGCCGCACGACGCCAGCAACCCGCCAGCCACCGCCGCTGCCAGCGCAGCGGCCCGCATCAGCGGGATCACGTGGATCGGTCGACGCCCCATCCGCTGACCGTACCCAGCGCGAGCGCTCAGGCGTCGCCCGACCGGCGGCCGCTCGTGGCCAAGGCCGCCCCGCCCAGCAGGACGATCCACCACGACGGGCCATTCCGACGGGGCCACAAGAGAGCGAGCGAATGATGAGACGTATCGTCTAGCTATACCAGGCCACCCGCCAGTTCCGTATGGGCGGGGCATCGTCTGCGTCACCCACAGCCCGGAGGTCGCCCGGCGCGCATCGACGCAGATCCAGGTGCTCGACGGGGCCGTCACCACCGTCACCACCACGGTGGGTCCATGAGGGCTGGGCGACCACGGCTCACCGGCGGCGACCTGGTGCTCGATGCGGCGCGGACCATCTGGTCGCGCTCGGGACGTGCGGTCTGGCACCCTCGGCCTCGCCGTTGCCCTCCGGGCTGCGATCCTCAGGCTGATCGCCGGATTCATCGGCGTGGCGCTCGGGTGTGGAGCCGCCGCGACCGCCGCCGGCATCACCGCCGGCCTCGTCCCCGGTCTCCGCGCCGTGCGGATCACCCCGAGCCAAGCCCTCCGCCGAGGCTGAATCGGCCCATGATTCCTCCTTGACTCCTTATACGACTGTTCTTATCATGTCGTGCAAGTCGCCGGCGGCCCACCCGGGTCACCCCACGTCGAGGCCACATGAAAAGGCCAGATCGGCCGCATTGACCTTTGGAGACGACGTGGGAAACATGCATTGGTTCAAGGCCGCCGGATTGGCCCTGGCTCTCAGCCTTCTCAGCGGTGGGCTGACGGCGAATCCTGCTCACGCAGTCGGGCAGGTGGACGGAATCGCAGCCGAGGCCGCAGCCGCCGCAGACGCAGCCGCAGGAAGTGCTGACGTAGCGCTGAGGGCATCGACCGCCGGACCCTCGGCTGACCTCGAGGACGGATCAATTGCGCTGGCGACCGATTCGGAGGAGGGGCTCAGCGTCACCGACCGCGATGGAACCGAGCTCACACTCGGCGTTCCGGGCGAAGCGGTCGAGGGAACCGTCGTCGCTGGCAATGTGGTCTACCCCGAGGTTGCGCCCGAGGCCTCGGTCGTCGCCCGGCCCGTGAGCGATGGCGCCCAGGCCCTCGTCGTCATCGACGGAAGTGACGCCCCTCAGTCGTACGAGTTCCCGCTTCGGGTGAACGGCGAGCGGTCTGACCTTCGACTCGCTTCGGAGGGCTCTGTCGAGGTTCTCGATCCTGATCACCGAGAGGTGGTGGCGACCATTGCGGCACCGTGGGCGCAGGATGCACATGGGAGAGCAGTCCCGACGCACTATGAGCTCCACGGGTCGTCCGTGGTCCAGGTCATCGAACACGCTGACGCTGCCTATCCCGTGACTGCCGATCCGAAGGTGTCCCTCGGGTGGTCGATCTACGTCCGCTACAGCAAGCAAGAGGTCAAGGACTTCAAGTCCAAGGCTGCCTACATGGCCGATGGGTCCATGGTTGCACGCCTCTGTGCTGTTCTCCCGGTGCCGGCAGCGGCCAAGACCATCTGCATCGCTTCTACCCTCATCGCCTTCGGTGCGATCAACGAGACCTTCAGCAAGGCGGCGAAGGAAAACAAGTGCGTCGAGGTCAAGTTCAGCTACTCAGCTGATCTCGACGGCTGGAAGCGCTACAAGTGCTGAAGTGGCAGGCCCTGCCGAAGCGGGCGCGGGAGAACGCCGTGCTCACGGCCGGGACGGTGCTTGCTTCTGGCGTCTTCGCCGTGGCTGGCGTCGAGTCGCTGAGCCTCAGCGCAATGGCGGTCGCCGTGGGCACGGCGTGGGGGACCTCCGCTGAGGTCCGCAAGGGACGTAGGGCGCCGCGCCGCCGCGGGTAGGGATCCGAAGACGCAGACCCCTACCCCCAGCCAAGCGTTCCCTCATGACCCGGGCACCTGTCCTGTCGGAACCCGGGCTCGGCGTGGCGATCAGCCGAGGCTGGCTTCGGTGACGAGGAAGCTGCTGAACTCGCCGCTCGAGCCGCCTTCGGAGCTCTCGAAGTAGAGACCGGCGGCGCCGGCGGGGAGCGGGTCCTCGTCGATGTGCTCGAGCACCCGCTCGTCGCCGACCGACATCTCGAGGTGCATGGCGCCGTCGTCGTCGGTCACGCAGCCGCCGCCGATGCGGAGCTGGTTGGTGGTGCTCTCGACGGTGTCTTCGGCCAGGAGCTCGAACTCACCGTCGAGGTACTTGACGATGAGCACCTCGTACTCGCCGTCCACGTCGCTTCCGCTGCCGAGGAAGGCGTAGAAGGAGCCGTCCTCCGAGCTGACGTTGCAGGAGACGCCCCAGTAGTCCTCGATGCTCGTCATGAGGCCGGTGCCGCGCACGTCGACGGCGACGGCGACGCCCTCCTCGGGGACCTCCACCTCACCGGCGACCGGCGCCGTGAAGCCGGGCTCGTCGAGGCCGAGCGACAGACCGTCCGGGTTGTAGTACCAGGTCTCGCCGGCACCCTCCGAGGGGAACCCGATGGCCTGCGCCTCGAGCGTGGCGGTGGCGATCTCATCGCCGACGACGATGCTGGCGTCCGACTGGCCGGACGGCTCGTCCTGCGGCTCGGCCTGGGGATCTGCTCCGCTGCTGGACCCGGAGCCATCGGCCACGACCATCTCGAAGTCGTCGGCCATCGCGTCGTACTCCTCGAACTCGCCGCCCGTGGCGATGAGCGAGGCATCGACGGTGACCCCGGCCAGCCCGGACTCGATGGGATCGTCATCATCGGTGGCGGTGAGGACCTGCTCGTCATCGACCCACATCGTCAGCTCCACGCCGTCGTCGCCGTCCACGCACTGCCCGACCACGTCGTGCATGTCGTCCTGGTCGAACTCGAACGCAGGCTCGATGTCGACGTCGCCAGGGTCGACCCCGTCGTCGAGCTGTTCCTTGAGCTCGGGCGGGTCGCTGGCCAAGGTGATCGGATCGATCTCGTCGGCATCGAACTTGGTGATGTCGTAGGTGCCGGCGCTCGAGACGTTGAAGGTGTACTGCTCCGGCGCCGCGCCCTCCGGCGCGAGGCGGCAGATCACGCCGATCGTGCCGCCCTTGGTGACGGCGAGGGTTGCGCTCACCCGCTGATCGGCGAGGTCTGCCGCATCCTGGTCGAAGGCGTGGGGCCAGCTGTTGACCTGGCCCTCGATCCCGCCGCTGAAGGCCAGGGCGCCTTCCTCCAGGCTCACCTCGACCGAGCGGCCCGGGAGCCCGCTGTCGTAGATCCACCCGTTCTCATCGTCGTCGAACGATTCGTCGACGATGGTCTCGCCATCGAGGGCCTCGACCTCCGTTCCGTCGGTGCCCTCTGCGGGTTGGGTGCCTTCGGCCGACCCTGCGCTGGTGGTGGTCGCGCCCTTGTCGTCCTTGCCGTCGGCCTCGTCGCCCGACCCCCCGCCGCCGCATCCAGCGGCCAACAACGCCACCGCGCATGCAGCGATCGCAGCTCGAACCAGTGCGTTCTTCACGAGGCCTCCCCTAGGTCCACCAGCCGAGATTCGGCGGCGACGAGCGCAAGCTACGAGCGCCGGCGAGCCGGGTACAGGGCAAAACCCCGCTCCGACCCCGCTCCGCGCACCCCCAAGGGTTTGCCTGCACTCACCCACCGGCGTCGACCGCTTCCAGGTGACCGTCCCCGACGCTGCGCGTGCTGCCCAGCGCCTCACAGGACGGAGGGGTCCTCCGGGCTTCGTAGGCTCTACGAAGTGGGGAAAGCAGAGCTCGAGCACCTGATCGTGGACGACGAGGCCGGCCTTCGGCAGTGGCTGGTGGACAACCATGCGTCCTCGCCCGGGGTGTGGCTGGCCCTCACGAAGAAGGGTGGCACCGTCACCTCGCTGACCTGGCAGCAGGCCGTCGACCAGGGTCTGTGCTTCGGCTGGATCGACGGTCAGGGCGCCAAGCGCGACGACGAGACCTCCTCCATCCGCTTCACCCCCCGGGGGCGCAAGAGCATGTGGTCGCAGCGCAACGTGGCCAACGTCGAGCGGCTGGAGGCGGCCGGCCTGATGCAACCGGCCGGGCGGGCCGCCGTCGACGCCGCGAAGCAGGACGGCCGATGGGATGCCGCCTACGCACCGGTGTCGGAGGCCGTCGCCGCCGAGGATCTGGCCGCCGCCATCGCCGCCGACCCGGCTGCGCAAGCGATGTTCGAGGTCCTCACCAAGACGAACCGCTTCGCCATCATCTACCGGGTCGAGTCGGTGAAGCGCGCCGAGACGAGGGAACGCAAGATCCGCGAGATGGTGGCCATGCTGGCCCGAGGCGAGACCCCCCACCCCCAGAAGGCCAAGCCGCCAACCTGACCCTCAGCAAGGACGGGGGAGCGCTCGGAGCCTGGGTGGCGTGGGCAGGAACTCCGCGGGGTCAGGTGGCGGGCGAAGCGCGCTCGAGGATCATGACGATCTCAGCCTTGACGCTCTTCATCAGGTTGGTGGCGGGGACCGCCTCGGTGAGGCGCCACCCCTCGCTCGCGTAGCTGTTGAGGGTGGCTTCGAGGGTTGCGGCGTCGAAGCCTCCGGCGAATCGCTTGTCGCGCTCGGTGAGGACCTTGTACTCGTACATGGTGCTGGTTTCCTTCTTGGTTGGTGATCTGGGTCAGTTGGTCTGGGTGATCTCGGTCAATGCGGTGCCCAGGTGCTCGGGTGAGCGGGTGTCGTCGTTGAGGAGCATCACGAAGAGGTCTTCGGTGGTGGGGTCGTACTGCATGTAGGCGATGAAGCCGGCCAGTGATCCGGAGTTGGAGATGCCGGTCTTGGTCGGTGGGTCGGCTGCGAACAGTCCGAGCGTCTGACCTTCCGCCGGCATGCCTCTGGTCATCTCGGCGTAGGTGGTGTCGTCGAGGAGCTTCCCGTGGGCGAGTGCCCGCAGGAAGGTGGCGAGGTCCGACGCCGTCGAGACCAGTGCACCGGCGGCCCCGGCGGATGTCTCGAGTGCCCGGTAGGAGGCGCCGCTGGTGTCGCCGCCAGGCAGCGAGTTCGAGAAGCCTCCGACCGGTGATCGTGTTTCGTCGGGGGCGAAGTAGGTGGAGCTCAGTCCGAGGGGCTTGACGATGCGTGCCTGCAGGTTCTCGGCCAGCGTCTTGTTGGTGACGGCTTCAAGCAGCAGCCCGGCGACGGTGTAGTTGGTGTTCGAGTAGGCGAACTGGGTGCCGGGGGCGAAATCTCGTGGTTGGTCGGCGACGAGGTCGAGGACATCGGCGGGCGTCCAGGTGGCTGCGGGATCGGCCAGCACGACGGGGGCGAGCTCTCCATCGGCGTGCTCGGGAATTCCGGTGCGGTGGGCGAGGAGCTGGCGGATGGTGACGCCGTCGGCGATGGTCAGCTCGGCGTCGTGGTCGGTGACCAGGTCGTCGAGGCCGAGCTTTCCTTCGTCGACGAGCTGCAGCAGCATCACCGCGACGAACGTCTTCGACAGGCTTCCCACGCGAAACGCCGAGTGTGGTCGGAGGTTGCCGCCTTCGGGTCCGGTGCTGCCTGCGGCGGCGACGGTCAGTTCCTCGTCGTTGCGGGCGAGGGCGACTTCGGCGCCGCCGCGGCCTTCGTTCGCCCACTCGTCGAGCAGGTCCTGAACCGGCTTGGAGGCGGTGGTCGTCGGTGAGGTCTACGTCGTCGACGGTGGCTTGGCGGGTGCGGTCGAGGCGTCGCTGCCGGTGGTGCATCCCGTGACGAGCACGAGGAGCACAGCGATGGCGGCGAGAGGGGTTGGGGGCCAGGGCTTGGTCATGGTTCGGAGCCTGTTTCGGGGTCGGGGAGGAAGATGGTCTCGATCGGCTCGTCGAAGACGTGGGCGATCTTGAAGGCAAGGGGCAGGCTGGGGTCGAAGCGGCCGGTCTCGATGGCGTTGACGGTCTGGCGTGACACGCCGAGGACGTCGGCCAGGTCGGCCTGACTCCAACGTTGGACAGCGCGCAGCTCGCGCAGGCGGTTCCGCATGATCAGCGCCTCATCCGGATGGTGAGCGTTGCCACCCACGACAAGATCCCCGCGATGAAGGTGACCTGCAGGTACTGCGCGTCGGACCCGACATCGGCACCGCTGAGCAGCCCGCCGCCCATGGCGACGAACATCGCAACGGCGAACCCGACCGACATCGCCTCGAGGTGGACCGTCCGCTGGTACTCGTCGGACCGCCGGAGTGTCCGCAGCTGAGCCCAGCCCAACCACACCCCCGCCAGCAGCGGCAGCAGCAAGACCATCAGTTGCCACCGGTCCGTGTCGGCGTCGAGATCCAACGACGCCACGATCCCGTGCGAGACGATCAGCGCAACGATCGCCGGGAGGGCGTCTCGCGCTCCGGCTTGGTCCTGTCGGTCTTCGAGTTCGCTCTTGCGCGTCTCAGCCATGGAGGCAATGTACGGTTTCCTTGACTAATTGTCAAGTGTCCTTGTCATTCGTCCCGCCCACTGGACGTGGCGCAGGTGGTCCGAACGATGACGCTCGCCGCAGCAGGGACGGGACGATCTGCTGGTGGAACGGCTTCACCACGGCGAAGTAGGCCCTGCCGGTTGCGTTGTGCTGGTGGACCACCGTTGCGAACTGCAACTCGTCTCCGACGACGCGAAGCACACCGCGGAAGTCGAGGTGCGTGTCGTCTGCCCCGACGACGACAGCGTCGCCGACGCGCCTCAGGACCGTGAACGGTGAGGTGCTGCGCGACGCTCCCACGGTGGCGAGACCCAGCCCGTGAGCCACCCGGGCGCGAACGGCCATCAGGGCCCGCACCCAGGCCGGGCTCCCAGCGCTGATGAGGGCTCGGTGCCAGTCCTCGACGTCTCGGCTCGATCCAGACCGCAGCCGCAGCGCGAACGTGTCGGCGAAGTCGACCTGAGGGAGCGCTGCGGCGCAGAGAAGGTCGGGCGGGGTAGCGACCCGGCGCACGCTGGCCCTGACGGTGGCTGCATGCAGCGCCCGCCGGACCACCTGCACCCAGGGAGACCACCGGGCGGGCACCGCTGGACCGACGCCGAGCGCCACCTCGGCGACGTCGAACGCGTCCTCGATCAGCGCGTCGTGCGCCCAGCGCACGGCCAGAGGCCAGAGCAAGACCATCGGGCCGTGCGCCCGTCCTTCGAGTTCGTGGCGAAGCAGGGAGGTGCCATCACCAAGGTCGATCACCGTCAGGCGGTGCGTGCCGTCGATGCCGGTCGAGGGGTCGAAGGCGAACTCCACCGTCCGGCCGATCTCGTGCGACGTGACCACGTAGCGGATCCAGCCGTGTCCGCCGCTCGAGCCGGGCTCGAGGCCTCGGTCGAGCACCATCGGCGACCAAGCCGCGCCCGGCCACAAACGGTCGTGGTCGGTCGCCAGCGTCTCGAGGATCTCCGCCGTGCGCTCGGCCGGAGCCGCAAGGTGCCGTTCGTGGACGTTGCGCATGCCAGACCGCTTCCCGTACGGCACCGTATGGTGCGTTCCGTACGGTACCGTATCGTCGTGCCAGCACGCCAGCGCCTGTCCCGAGAAGCTTGGGCTGCCGCTGCGCTCGACGCACTCGCCACCGGGGGTGTCGCTGCGATCGCGGTCGAGCCGCTCGCCGCGGAGCTCGGCACCACGAAGGGCAGCTTCTACTGGCACTTCTCCGATCGGGCGGAGCTCGTCCGTGCGGCCCTCGAGCTCTGGGAGCTCGAACAGACCAGCGCGGTGATCGACCGGGTCGGCGCGCTGGAAGATCCGCGCAGCCGGCTTCGCGTCCTGCTGACCGTGGTCCTCAACCATCACGGAGGCCCCGACCCGGTCGCCCAGCTCTTCCGCGACATCGGCCACCCTGAGGTCGCCGCCGCCGTCCGCCGTGTCACCTCACGCCGCATCGACTTCGTCGCCGAGGAACTGCGCAGCACCGGGATGAAGCGTTCGGAGGCCCGACGACGCGCAGCGGTCGCCGTCGCCGCCTATGTCGGCTGGTGGCAGCTCAACGCGGTCGTCCCCGAGGACGCACCGGTGGGCCGAAACGCCAAGGAGCACGCCAAGGTGCTGTGGCTCATCTGCGAGGCAGCACTGACCTGACCCCGTCGGGTCATCCTCCCGGCCGACCAAAGGGCGGAATCTGTGAAGCGCGCTTGGAGGGACTCGAACCCCCAACCTTCTGATCCGTAGTCAGATGCTCTATCCAATTGAGCTACAAGCGCCGGGCGCTGGGCGCCGGACGACCCTAGTCGGGGGCCTTGCTCTGCTTCCAACGGCTTCAGCCTCCCGGACACGTGCGGCCCCAGTGCTCGCCGCGCCTGGCCAGGATGTGGGCTGCGCCCGCCTTCTCGATCTGATCTGATCGGTCGCACCACCCACCGGTCGAGGGCAGAGGAGCGGTCCATGCGGTTCATCGTCTACGGCGCAGGGGCCATCGGGGGTGTGCTCGGGGGCCGGCTGTTCCAGGCGGACGAGGACGTGGTGCTCATCGCTCGCGGGCCGCACCACGACGCCCTCCGGGACCGTGGGCTCACCATCGAGTGTCCGACCGGCAGCGTCAACCTGTCGGTGCCGGTCGTCGACCACCCGTCCCGGATCACCTTCACCGACGACGACGTCGTGCTGCTCGCGGTGAAGGGGCAGCACACCGGCGATGCGATCGACGCGCTCGACGCCGCCGCCCCCGGAGGGGTGCCGGTCGTGTCGCTGCAGAACGGGCTGGAGAACGAGCGGCGCCTGCTGCGCACCCTCGCCGACGTGTACCCGGTCTGCGTGATGATGCCGGCCGCGCACCTCGAGCCGGGCGTCGTCCAGGCCAGCTCCACCCCCGTCGAGGGAATCCTGGACATCGGCCGCCACCCCGACGGCGTCGATGACCGGGCCGAGGCCATCGCCGCCGCCTTCCGGCGCGCCGGGTTCGACTCGGTGGCCCGGCCGGACATCGCCCGGTGGAAGCGCCGGAAGCTGCTCTTGAACCTGGCCAACGCCATCGACGCGGTCTGCGGGCTCGACGGCGCGGGGCTGGACCTCTACCTCCGGGTCCAAGACGAAGGCATCCGCTGCCTCGAAGCGGCCAGCCTCGATCTCGCCTCGGTCGAGGAGGACAACGCCCGCCGCGAGGGCGTCCTGCACGAGCAGCCCATCGACGGGCGGGAGCGGGCGGGGAGCTCGGGCCGCCAGAGTCTCCTGCGAGACACGGGCAGTGTCGAGTCCGACTACCTCAACGGCGAGGTCGTCCTCCTCGGCCGCCTCCACGGCGTCCCCACCCCGGCGAACGCCCTGCTCCAACGTCTCGCCAAGCAGTGCGCACGGAAACGCCGCCCACCCGGGTCGATGAGCCCCGAGTCCGTCCTCGCCCTCCTCGATCTGGGACCGGCCGCCCCTTCGAGCGCTTGACCTGCACGCCAATCTAGGCGGGCCGTCCGAACGCCGAAGCGCGTGGCCGAACGCACATCACGGCCCACCCCCTTCGCCACACGCTCTGGCCTATCGGTGCGCTTGACCCGTTCTGCCTTCGTCCGGGAGTGCAGAGACAAGGAGGTCTTCAAGGAGTTGCCGACTCGTCGCGATGTCGCGCAGCGCTTCATCCATCAGCTGGCGACTCGCGCTCGTCACCCGAAGCCATTCCTCGGCAGCGAGGGCCCGGTCTGCGAAGTTGCCATCAGCAGCCCCGAGGTCAGGGTCGATCGTGAGGTCGCGGACCAGGTCGAACTTCTCGAGGCGCTTTCGCCTCAGTGCATCGACCTCATCCCGCTCGACCTCCCCACGTCCGTCCGCGGCACGCAGCTTGCCGTCTTTGATCAACTGGTAGACGCGCCCACGGTCATACCCCAGCCGCCGCGCTGCTTGGACGATGGTGTAGGTCATGGTTCGCTCCGTCGAAGAGGTGACAAAAATCGTACAAGCCCTTGCACTTTGTCAAGGACTTGACTAAAATTACACACATGTTCTTTAGATCTCAGAAGCAAGGTCTTGTCATTCGACAAGGGGCCCTTTATGTTGTGGCCCATGGACCGAACGACCGACACGCTCCTCGTCCGAGCCAGGGCTGCGGGCTACCTCTTCGTCAAACATCCGGAGGGGACGGTCGACGTCCCTGGGTACCGGTCGATGGACTGGTCGGCACTCGCCCTTGCGTTGGTGGAGAAGGCCCGGGCGGGAGAGGCGGGGATCTTCGACCTCCCAGCGGAGATCGAACTCTTCAATGCGAGTCTGCCGCTCGCCCTCAAGGGCCAGACGTTCCAGGCCAACCATTGGACCTGCTCGGTGATCTCGATCATCAGAAATGGCCGGATCGTGCGTCGTGTTCGAGCCAACGACACGGATGTTCTGACGGACGTCCTTCTCGAGCTCAACAGGAATCTCGACACGTAGGCGTGACTTCGCCCCCGAG
>JAOBWH010000122.1 GCA_025463265.1 Ilumatobacteraceae bacterium | reverse complement strand
GCCGGTGCCGCCCGAGCTCGCCGCGCAGCACCGGTCGCCGCCGGCCCCACCGGTGCCACCGCCTCCGCCGCCACCGGCTCCACCCTTGTTGCTGCCGCAGCCCGCGCCGCCGCCGCCTGAGCCGCCGACCGTGAAGCCGCCGGGCTTGCTGGCGATGCTGTACCAGCGCACCAGCGGCCCGGCCCACGAGGAGCCGTTGGTGCCGGCCGTCGGGGGCGTGTCGCCGCACCCTCCGCCCCTCGAACCGCCGGCCGCCCCGCCGCCGGCTCCTCCGCCCCCGCCTCCGTAGTGGACGCCGGGCCCGGTTCCGCCGCCGCCCCCAGCGACCACCAGGGGGATGCCGCTCTCGCACATGTGGTTGACCGCGGTGCTCAGGCACGCGGCGCTGCCGCCGCCTCCGCCGCCGCCCCGGGGTCCGCTGGTCCCCGGGGTCCCACCGCTTCCCCCGTCGCCCCAGCCCGCACCCCCGTTGGCCGGTGTGCCCTGGCCGGCCGCGGCGGAACCGCCGCCGCACCCCACCTGGTAGGCGAGGTGGGTCGAGCCGCCGTACTTGTAGGCGATGCCGTCGGCGTGGGCGACGCCGCCCTGGCCGGGCGCAGGCGTGCCGTTCGTGTTCGTGTCGGACACCCCGCCGGTGCCGCCGCGGGCGGTCACCGTCATCTTCGTGACGCCGGCGATGGACGGGAAGGCGTAGTCGTGGAAGGTGCCGCAGGTCTGGTCGAGGGTCGGGGTGAGGGTGAAGAGGTTGCCCCTGCTGGTGACCCGCTGGGTGAGCGCGGCCGAGGTCGAGGTGGACCAGGTGGCGTCGCCGCTGTAGATCGCGGTGACCGACTTGTCCGGAACGGTGGACCAGTCGGTGACGCACGTCGCCCGACCACCGCTGACCGGCTGGCTGGAGCAGGTCGTGAGCCCGGTGGCGGTGAAGGACACCGTCCCGGAGTCCACCACGCCCCCGGGCTGGCCCGGCACGGTGACCACGGCGGTGTAGGTGATGTCCTCGCCGATGGCCGCGGGGTTCGCCGAGGTCGCCAGCGCGGTGCTGGTGGCGGTGGCGGCCTCGGCGGGCCGGGTCGCCAGGGTCAGGCTGGCGGCGATGGCAGCCAGTGCGACGGCCACCACCCATCGCCCGCGGGCCATCGGTGCTCGTGCCGTCGTCGCCATGTTCTCCCCCACCGATCGGTGATCCCTGGCGGAAACGTACGCCACCAGCGACGGCGGTGCCTGGAGGACCCGAGCGACGGCTCGGGTCTCCGCTCACCCTCGATCGGTGAGGTCGTACTCGGCCAGGTAGTAGGGGTGGTCGGGGTCGTAGGTGGTGAGCGGCACGGGATCGCTGATCCGGCCGATGGGTCGCACGTCGGCGCCGGTGCGGGCCTGCAGGCCGTCGCCCAGCGAGGCGCGGGCCGCTTCGGCGTGCACGGCGAGATCGGCCAGCACGTCGGGGTGCTCGGCGGCAACGTCGGTGGTCTCGGCCGGATCGGCGTCGAGGTCGTAGAGCTCGGTGCGCTCCGCCCCGTGCTTGGCGTAGTGCACCTTCCACCGACCGGCCCGCACCGCCTCCAGCTGGTCCATCCAGTAGTAGAGGAACGCCTCGTGCGGGGTGGTCGCCCCGTCGTCGGTGAGCAGCGCGGTGATGTCCCGGCCGTCGATCGTCCGGTCATCGGGGATCGTCGCACCGCACAGGCCGGCCAGGGTCGGGTACAGATCCATCGAGGTCGCGACCTCGGCGGTCGTCCGTCCCGCGGCGACGGTGCCGGGCCAGCGCACGATGCACGGGACCCGCATGCCGCCCTCCCACGTGGTGGTCTTGGCGCCCCGCAACGGGGCGTTGCTCCCGCCGTCGACCCCGCGCGACCCGTTGTCGCTCGTGAACACGACGATGGTGTCGTCGGCCAGGCCGAGGGACTCGAGCTCGTGGAGCAGCACGTCCAGGGCCCAGTCGATGCACGCCACCGCTGCGCCGTACGGGCCGTTGTCCGACCCCGCCGCGAAGCGGGGCTGCACGTACAGCGGGACGTGCACGTAGAGGTGGGCGAAGTAGAGGAGGAACGGGTCGTCGCCGGCATCGCGCAGGAACCGGACGGCCTCGGTGAGGTAGCGCTCGGTCAGCGCCGCCTGGTCCGGCTGCTGCTCGATCACCGCGTCGTCGAGCATCAGGGGAAGCGGGTTCGAGAAGAACGGCTCGGTTCCGGGCGGCGGTGCGAGCGGCCCCTCGGTCGGGTGCGCCTGGCGGCCCATGTCGTTGCTGTAGGGCAGCCCGAACCAGTGGTCGAAGCCGTGGTCGGTGGGCAGGAAGCCGCGCTGGTCGCCGCAGTGCCACTTGCCCACCATCTGGGTCCGGTACCCGGCATCGCGCAGCAGGGTGGCGATGGTGACCTCCGACGTGGGCAGCCCGAGGCCCTGCCCGGGGAACAAGACGGGCAGCCCGTCGAACGAGTCGAACCCGATGCGCGGCGGGTAGCAGCCGGTGAGCATCGCCCCACGGGACGGCGAGCACACCGGCGACGCCATGTAGAAGTTGTCGAACCGCAGGCCGTCGGCCGCGAGGCGGTCGATGGCGGGTGTGGCGTTGCGCTCGGAGCCGTAGCAGCCGAGGTCGCCGTAGCCGAGGTCGTCGCAGTTGATGAGGACGACGTTCGGTCGCCGGCGGGTCTCGGTCGTGGTCACGGCACCGATCCTCGCACCGTGTGCCGGTCCCGCGGGCCGGCGGTAGGTTCCGAGCCATGGACATCGGCCGCATCGGGATCTGGACCTTCACCCTCGACCTGGTGCCGTCGGCCCGGTCGGTCGAGCACGTCGACGAGCTCGACGAGCTGGGCTTCGGCGCCGTGTGGGTGCCCGAGGCCGTGGGCCGGGAGGCGTTCACCAGCGCGGCGCTCCTGCTGCGCGGCGGGTCCGACATCGTGGTCGCCACCGGCATCGCCGGGATCTACGGCCGCGACCCCATGGCCGCCAACGCCGCCCACCGGACCATCACCGAGGCGTACCCGGACCGGTTCCTCCTCGGGCTCGGCGTGAGCCACCAGGTCATGGTCGAAGGCGTCCGCAAGCACGACTACTCCAAGCCGTACTCGGCCATGCGCAGCTACCTCGACGCCATGGACCAGTCGATGTTCTTCGCCGCGCCGCCCACCACGGAGCCCCAGCGCGTGCTCGCCGCGCTCGGACCCCGCATGCTCGAGCTGGCTCGGGACCGGACGGCCGGGGCGCTCCCGTACTTCGTGCCGCCGGAGCACACCGCCTTCGCCCGGGGCATCCTCGGCGACGGTCCGCTGCTCGCCGTCGAGCAGGCGGTGGTGTTCGAGACCGACCCCGCACGAGCGCGCGACATCGCCCGCTCCCACACCAAGACGTACACGCCGCTGCCGAACTACACGAACAACCTGCGGCGCCTCGACCCCACCTGGACCGACGACGACTTCGCCGGCGCCGGCAGCGACCGGCTCGTCGACACGATCGTGGCGTGGGGATCCGAGGACGAGATCGTCGCCCGCATCCAGGCCCACCTCGACGCCGGCGCCGATCACGTGTGCATCCAGGTCATCACCGACGGCACGGCACCTCCGGTCGAGCACTGGCGCCGTCTGGCCGACCTCTTCGAGCTGGCGAGCTGACGGCACCGTGCCGGACCGCTTCGAGGACCCCGACGCCGACGCCGACGCGGACGAGCGGCCCGACGACGAGCTCGACGACGTCGGCGTCGACGCGGTCGACCCCGACCCGTGGGACGACGAGGACGACGGCGATGAGCGCCTCGGCCTCGACGGCGGTGCTGCGGTCGGCCGGGCCCCGATCTGCGGGTTCTGCGGCGTCACCATGCTCCCCGCCGACCCGGCCAACGTCCTCGACGCCACCTTCGTCTGCGACAACGACGACTGCGACAACTTCCGCAACCGCGCCTGACCAGGCCGGGCCGGGCACGCGATCACGGGTGCGCCCGGACGTTGCCGCGCCGGGCCCTACGGATCGAGGCGGGCGAGGAGCTGGTCGACGATGCCACCGTCCACGGCCGGCGCGAGGAGGGTGGCGAGGCGGGTCATCGGGAACGAGCCGAGCATGCGGACGCGCTCGGGGTCCTCGGTCATCGCGCTGAGGTCGCCGGCGGGGCTGTGGCGGAGGACGTCGAGGAGGATCTCGTGGCCCACGGGGTGCTCGAGCCACTCGGCCAGGGTGCTGCTGCGGTCGAGTGGGTAGGCGATCGGCGGGCCGGCGATGTCGATCGAGGCCGTGAGGCGCAGGTCCCGGGATGAGGCGCCGACGGCGATCTCGAACGTCCCAGGCTCGAGCACCCAGCCATCGGTCCTCGTGGACCAGTAGGAGAGATCGCGCTCGTCGAGCGTGAACGACACGCCGACCGATTCGCCGGGCCCCAACGCCACCTTGGCGAAGTCCTTCAGCTCCCGCACGGGCCGGGTCACGGACGCATCGGGCGCGCCCACGTACAGCTGCACCACCTCCTTGCCGGCGACCAGCCCGGTGTTGGTGACCCGGAGCGTCACGGCCACCCGGGGGGCACCGCGCCAGCCCACGCCGCCCGCCGCGTCGAGCCCGTCGACCACCGGCTCGTCCCGCGCGTCGACCACGAGGTCGTCGTAGGCGAAGGTGGTGTACGAGAGGCCGTGGCCGAACGGGTGGCTGACCGGACCGTCGATGGCGTCGTGGTGGCGGTACCCGATGAAGAGGCCCTCGCCGTAGCGCACGTGGCGGTCGTCGCCGGGGAAGTTCCGGTACGACGCCGTGTCCTGCAACCGGACGGGCATCGTCTCGGCGAGGCGCCCCGACGGGTTGACCGCGCCGAGCAGCACATCGGCCACGGCGCTGCCGCCGGCCTGGCCTCCGAGCCAGCCCTCGACGAGCGCGCCCACCCGGTCCTGCCAGCCGTCGACGGCGACGACCGAGCCGTTCGCCAGCACCACGACGAGGTGGTCCGTGACCCCGGCGACAGCGTCGAGGAGGGCGAGCTGCTCGGCCGGGGAGGTCGATGTGGGTGCGGTCGTAGCCCTCGGACTCGTAGCTGGGCGGGAGGCCGAGGAACAGCACGGTGGCGTGGGCGATGGCGGCCTTGGCCACGGCCTCCTCGAGCAGGGCGGCGTGATCCGCGGTGGGGTCGTCGACGCCGAACCCGGCGGCGAAGTCCACGGTGACATCGTCGGCCACCCCGGCCTTGAGCGCGCTGAGGGCATCGTCGACCCGGGTCGGGTTGACCTTGGAGCTGCCGGCGCCCTGGAAGCGCGGGGTCCTGGCGAACTCGCCGATGACCGCCAGGTGCTTGATGTCCGGTGAGAGGGGGAGGAGCTGGTCCTCGTTCCTCAGCAGCACCACGCACTCGGCGGCCGCAGCGCGGGCGAACGCGTGGTGGGCGTCGTGGTCGGCGTGGTCGTCGGACTCGACGCCGGGCAGGGTCTGGTCGAGCAGCCGGAGCAGCCGGGTGATGGCCGTGTCGAGCGCGGCCTCGTCGAGGTCGCCTGCGGTCACCGCGGCGGCCACCGCTCGGGCGCTGGCCCCGCCGGTGGACGGCATCTCCAGGTCGAGGCCGGCGGGCAGGGCCTTCGTCGGGTCGTCCACCGCGCCCCAGTCCGAGACCACGAGGCCCTCGAAGCCCCACTCGTCGCGCAGCACCTCGGTGAGCAGCCACGGGTCCTGGGATGCGTAGACGCCGTTGATGCGGTTGTAGCTGCACATCACCGTCCACGGCTGGGCGTCGCGGACGACCCGCTCGAACCCGGCGAGGTACAGCTCGCGCAGCGGCCGGTCGTCGACATCGGCGCTGACCCGAAGGCGGTCGTGCTCCTGGTTGTTGACGGCGAAGTGCTTGAGCGAGGTCCCGACGCCCTGGCCTTGGATCCCCTCGACCATCGCCGTGCCCAGCTCGCCGGCGAGCACCGGATCCTCGGACAGGTACGTCGCTCACCATGATCGACGGGATGCCGACCCGCTCGACCCGTCGCGTCCACCAGAAGCCGGACCCGGAGACGAGCGACGCCTTCTCGTCGAGCGTCAGCGCACCGAGCAGGGAGGCACCATCGAACCGATCGCCCATGAGGTGAGGCCTACCACTTCCCGATGCGCCCGACGAGCGCTAGACGTTGCGGCGGTAGCGGCCGCCGACCTCGAACAGGGTGTGGGTGATGTCGCCGAGGGAGCAGGACCGCACGGCGTCCATCAGGACCTCGAAGAGGTTGTCGCCGGTCAGTGCCGCGTCCCGGAGGCGGGCGAGGGCGGCAGGGCGCTCCTCGGCGTGCACGGTGTGGAACGCGTCGAGGCGCCGGAGCTGCGACTGCTTCTCCTCGTCGGTGGAGCGGGCCAGCTCGATCTCGACGTGCTCCTCGTCGTCGGAGCCGGGGGGCGGGGCAGGCGGGAGGAACGTGTTGACGCCGATGAGCGGCAGGGTGCCGTCGTGCTTGCGGGTCTCGTACCGCAGCGACTCGTCTTGGATGCGACCCCGCTGGTAGCCGGTCTCCATGGCGCCGAGGACGCCGCCGCGCTCGGCGATGCGGTCGAACTCGGCGAGCACGGCGGCCTCGACCAGATCGGTGAGCTCGTCGACGATGAAGGACCCCTGGTTGGGGTTCTCGTTCATGGCCAGGCCCCACTCCTCGTTGATGACGAGCTGGATGGCGAGGGCCCGGCGCACGGACTCCTCGGTGGGGGTGGTGACGGCCTCGTCGTAGGCGTTGGTGTGCAGCGAGTTGCAGTTGTCGTAGATGGCGATGAGCGCCTGGAGCGTGGTGCGGATGTCGTTGAACGCCATCTCCTGGGCGTGGAGCGACCGGCCGCTGGTCTGCACGTGGTACTTGA
>JAOBWH010000073.1 GCA_025463265.1 Ilumatobacteraceae bacterium | reverse complement strand
CCCCGGCGGGTGGCCGGGCGCGCCGGCGCCGGCCGCGTGGCCGGGCGCTGGTCGTACGTGGAGGTGGTGTGGGAGGGTCGACCGAAGAAGTCGTCGTTCACTGGGCGGAGCCTCCGCCGTCGGCGGTGGCCAGCTCGTCAGGCGAGCTCGAGCCGGTCCCGGTCGTGTCCGTCGTGGTGCCGCTGTCGTCGGCGTCTGCGGCATCGGTCGGCGTGCCGGTGACGATGGGATCGTCCGTGCTGCCGGGCGTCACCCAGTGCTGCTGCTCGGCGGGCACCATCCCCAGCTTCTCCGCCTCCTCGGCGATGCGGGACGGCGACTGGAGGTTCGCCAGCTCCAGCTTCTCCTGGGCGAGCGAGGTGCGCTCCTCCTGGATCTGGGCGTCCATGCGGTCGAGGTCGGACTGGCCGCTCACCAGGAGGCCGTGGAGCATCGCCGAGGCCATGAGCGAGCCGAACACGATCACCATGGCCACGCCCAGCACGGCGCCGGTGCGACGGCGGCGCGCCGAAGGCCGAAGCGCCGGTCGCCCGGGCGGCGGGACGACGCGCAGGTGGGGCCGGGGAGGGACCGCGACCGGCTGAGGGGCACGGCGGGGCGTGGGGCGCGGGGCGCGGACGGGACTGGTCATGACGGATCCTCAAGGGACGGGGCGGGCAACTTCTCGACGGCGCGGAGACGGGCGCTGGCGGCACGGGGGTTCGCCTCGATCTCGGCGGTGGAGGGGGTCCAACCGCCGCGCTTCAGCAGGCGGGCCTCGGGCACGGCACCGCAGCCGCACGGCAGACCGGGCGGGCAGGTGCAGCCGCCGTCGTCGGCGCGGCGGAGGCGCTCCTTCACGATGCGGTCCTCGCCGGAGTGGTAGCTGATCACCACGAGGCGACCGCCGGGGGCGAGCACCTCGATCGCTGCGTCGAGGGCCGGCGGCAGCACGTCGAGCTCCTCGTTCACGTGGATCCGGAGCGCTTGGAACGTGCGCTTCGCGGGGAAGCCCCCCTTGCGCCGCGCCGGTGCCGGGATGGCCGACACCACCACGTCGGCGAGCTGCCCGGTGGTGGCGATGGGCCGGGCGGCGATGATGGCTCGGGCGATGCGGCCGGCGAAGCGCTCGTCGGCGTTGCGGCGCAGGATGTCGGCGAGCTCCCGCTCGTCGGCGGTGTTCACCAGGTCCGCCGCCGACGGACCGCTCTCTTGGTCCATGCGCATGTCGAGCGGTGCGTCGTGGCGGTACGAGAAGCCCCGATCGGCGTCATCGAACTGCGGCGAGCTGACGCCGAGGTCGAACAGGACCCCGACGATCGGTTGGCTGGCGGCGCCGGCTGCGGCGACCACGGTCGCCAGCTGGTCGAAGCGGGCATGGTGTGCCTCGGCCCGAGGGCCGAACTCGGCAAGCCGTGCCTGCGCTGCGGCCAGAGCGTTCCGATCGCGATCCAGTCCCAGGACCCGCAGGTCCGGGCGCGACTGGAGCACGGTCGCCGCATGGCCGGCGCCGCCAAGGGTGGCGTCCACGTAGGTGCCGGCGGGGACGGAGCCGAACAGCTCCACCACCAGATCCACCAGCACGGGATCGTGGACGAACGGTCGTGGATCGGTCATGAGCGCAGCCACCGCTTCACGCCGGATCCGTGGAGAGGCCGCCGAAGGTCTCGAACATGCGGTCCACGTCATCGACGAGGGGCGCCTGCTGCGCGTCGTAGCGGGCGGCGGGCCAGATCTCGAGGCGCTCGATGGCGCCGGCGATCACGATCTCGGAGTCGGCCTCGATGCCGACCTTGGCCCGCAGCTCGGGCGGCAGGACCACTCGGCTCTGGCGGTCGACCGAGATGCGGGGCGACCCCATGAACAGCAGCTGGCGCTTGCGGTTGTCCAGCATCATGTCCGGGTCGTTCGCCTTGAGGGCGTCGACGACGAGCTCGAAGGCCCGGGGCGTCATCAGGAACAGGCACTGGGTGCCGCCCGAGCGGACGATGGCGTGCTCGGTGAACGCACCCTTGAAGGTGGCGGGGAGCGCCAGGCGGCCGTTGGCCTCCACGCGGGTGCGGGCGCTGCCGGAGAAGGGGTGGTGCCCGAAGGCGGGCAGGCGCGCGGCGGTACCGGTCCCTGCCGTGCCCCCGTCGATCTCAACCTCACCCCTGTTCGCCATTGCTCTCCACTCTATTCCCTTTCTCTCCCAGCGCAAGGGGCAATGTGGTCCTGACCTGGGCGAACAGGCGTTCGTCCCCTCTCTCACCCCGCCGCCGGTCTGCCCAGTGCGCGCGGCGATGCGCTCTCGAGCCGGGTTCGTGCGCGCCGGACCCGGTTCGCGACCCGGACCCCCCAGGAACTCGAGACAGGCCCGGCTTGCTGCCCGACCAGGCCTAGGAGGTGGCGGCGACCGACGTTCGGAGGAGCTCGACGACGCGGGCGGCGTCGACGGGGCCGAGGCCGACGGCGGCGTCGGCGAGGTCGGCTGCGGCCCGGTCGCGATCGGCAGGCGAGAGGGTCAGCACGTCGAGCATCGGTCGGGGGTCCCAGCGCTGCAGCAGGGCGCACTGGAACCGGGCACCGGCGCGGGTGCGGCGCTGGGAGATGCCGACGACCTTCCGGCCGAGGACGGTGACCTCGCCGGGGCCGAGGCCCGCGAAGCAGACCAGCTCGGACCACGGCCGGCGCTGCAGCGGCCCGGCGTGGGCCACCGCATCGGCCTGGCCGAGCTCGCGCAGCACCCGGACCCAGGCATCGCCGAGCCACTGGAAGGAGCGGCCGACGTCGTGCTCCCAGCGCAGGTCGGCCACCG
>JAOBWH010000051.1 GCA_025463265.1 Ilumatobacteraceae bacterium | reverse complement strand
CGGTGGCGGCCGAGGCCCGTCGCCACATCACCCAGGCCTCCCTGCGGGAGGCCGCCGTGTCGATCCCGCTCCTGACGAGCGGCCTGGTGCTGCACGTCCTCGGCCGGACCGGCGAGCGCTGGTGCCGCCCGGACTCGCCGCTCCAGCCGCACGCCGCCTGGCACGTCCTCTCCGCCGCCGCCCTCTGGTCCCGCCGCCGCTTCTGACCCGTTCCGCCCGCCTCAGGCGGGAGCCGGGGCCTGGTGGCGGAAGCCCCACCGGCGTCGTTGCTGGCTCGGGTAGATGGTGCTGGAACCGGAGCACACGTACGACACGCCGCAGGCCAGCGCGAACACGACGCCGAGCGTCGGGTGCCAGCCGAACAGCTCGAGCCCGAGCAGCGTGCTGGCCACCGGCGTGTTGCTGGCGCCGGCGAACACCGCCGCCAGGCCGACGGCGGCGAGCAGGGCCACGGGGGCGTCGAGCACGTGCGCCATCGTCACGCCGAGCGTGGCGCCCACCACGAACAGGGGCGTGACCTCGCCCCCGTAGAAGCCGGTGCCGAGGGTGAGCGCGGTGAACACCGTCTTCAGGGCGAACGCACCGAGCGCCACACCCGCACCGCCGGCGACCGAGAGGCCGATGAGCGGGAGCGACAGGCCGAGGTAGGCCCGGCTGCCCACCAGCCCGGTGGCGGCGATCACGAGCAGGCCACCGAGGAACGGCCGCAAGGGCGGCCAGGCCACCAGCCGGTTGGTGAGCGCCTTGGTGCGGTGCAGCGCCTCGGCGAAGACCAGGCTCATCAGGCCGAACGCCACCCCGGCGGCCACGACCTTGGCGAGCAGCGCGGGGCCGAGGTCGATGCGGCCGAGGTCGGGGAGCGCGGTGTGGGTGACGCCGAGCGCGAGCACCGTGCGGTCGGCGATCGCACAGGCGATGGCGGCCGGGACGAGGGCAAGCCGCCGCACCCGCCCGATCCGCTGCACCTCCAGGGCGAACGCCACGCCGGCGACGGGCACGCCGAACACGCCGGCGAACCCGGCACCGATCGCCGCCACCAGCATCAGGCGCCGCTCCAGGCCGGTGATGCGGAGCCGGCGGGCCAGGGCGTCGGCGAGGCTGCCTGCCATCTGGACGCCCGTGCCCTCCCGGCCGGCCGAGCCGCCGAAGAGGTGAGTGACCACGGTGGCCACCATCACGAGCACCGCCATGCGCCGGGGGATCCACGCCTGCGGCTCGTGGATCTCGTCGAGGATCAGGTTGTTCCCGGCCGCCGAGGCGCCACCCACGTGGTGGTAGACGAGCCCCACGGCGAGCCCTCCGACCGGCAGGCCGAACAGGAGGAGCCGGTGCGTGGCGAACGCCTCGGTCGCCCAGTCCATGGCGTGGAGGAACACCGCCGCCGACACGCCGGCGGCGAGCCCGACGACGGTGGCCAGCAGCACCCGGACCGTCCAGGTCCGAATCCGTCCGCCGAACGACACGGCTGCGTCGACACCGTCCGGCACGGGCCGGAGCGTACCCCTCGGCCCGCTCGGCTCTCGGGGTCGCCTCCAGTCGAAGCCGGCGGCGGACCCCCGAGGCGGCCGGAGGGCGTTGGGTAGGGTCGGCCCCATGCGTCCCAGGGGGAAGATCCGCGTCGGTGTCATCGGGCTCGACCACAACCACGGCCTGATGCTGGCGGCGCGCCTGTGGCAGGCCGGGGCCACGATCGCCGCCCACCACGCCGCCGGCCCGGCCAACCTCGTGGCGATGCGGCTCCTCGGCCCGAGGGCCCGGTCGCTGCCGGTCGACGCGATCATCGAGGACCCGTCGATCGACCTGATCGTGACCGCAGCCATCCCGTCGGAGCGCGGCGACATCGCCGTGCGGGCCCTGCGGGCCGGCAAGCACGTCGTGGCCGACAAGCCGGGCGTCACCACCCGCAAGGGGCTGGCGGCCATCGACGTTGCGCTCGAAGAGACCGACCGGCGCTGGTGGGTCATGTTCGGCGAGCGCTTCGAGAACCGGGCGATCTCCGAGGCCTGCCGCCGGGCCCGGCTCGGTGACGTCGGCAGGATCGTGAACGTGCTCGGGCTCGGCCCGCACCGCATGGGTGCGGACGGCCGGCCGGACTGGTTCTGGGACCCGGAGGCCACGGGCGGGATCCTGGTGGACATCGGCTCGCACCAGGCCGACCAGTTCCTGACGGCCACCGGCGCCGGAACCGCCGAGGTCATCACCTCGCAGGTGGGCAACGTGTCGGTCCCGGCCCATCCGGGGATGCAGGACATCGGGCAGATGGTCATCTCGGGCGGCGGCGCCATCGGCACCCACCGGGTCGACTACCTCTCACCCAAGGGCCTCAAGACGTGGGGCGACGGCCGCCTCATGATCGTGGGGACCGAGGGCACGATCGAGGTGCGCACCAACGTGGACATCGCCGGCAAGAAGGGCCGCGAGCACCTGATCATCGTGGACGCCAAGGGCACCCACCGGATCGACTGCGGGACCGCCAAGGTCGACTGGGCGAAGCGGCTGGTGGCCGACGTGGCCGACGGCAGCGACACCTTCGTGAGCGCCGACCACGTCCGGGCGGTGAGCGACCTGACGCTCCGGGCGCAGGAGGCCGCCGGCCCGTGGGCGGCGGCACCGACCGAAGGAGGCCCGGCATGAGCAAGCTGCGCATCGGCGTCCTGGGGCTGGGCATCGGCCGGCTCCACGTGCTGGCCCTCCTCCGCCTCCGGTCCCACTTCGAGCTCGTGGCGGTGGCCGACCCGAGCCCGGCGCGACGCCGCCAGATGAAGGTGCTGGGGATCAAGGGCGTGCCCGACCTGGAGGCCCTCCTCGCGCTGGACCTCGACGTGGTCGACATCTGCACGCCGCCGCACCTGCACGAGGCGCAGATCATCCAGTGCCTCGAAGCCGGAGTCGACGTGGTGTGCGAGAAGCCGCTGGTGGACTCGGTGGAGGCGGTCGATCGGCTGGCCGCCGCAGAGCAGCGCACGGGCAAGCGGGTGGCACCGATCTTCCAGTACCGGTGGGGCGGCGGATCGCAGAAGCTCAAGCGCCTGATCGATGCCGGCATCCCCGGCCGCCTGCTGGTGGCCACCAGCGAGACGATGTGGAAGCGCGGCGACGCCTACTACTCCGTCGACTGGCGGGGCACCTGGGAGGGCGAGCGCGGCGGTGCCGTGCTCAGCCACGCCATCCACCTTCACGACCTGCTCACCTGGCTCGGCGGCGCCCCGGCGGAGGTCGTGGCCCGGACCGCCACCCGCAAGCTCGACATCGAGGTCGAGGACTGCGCCGCCGCCATCATCACCACCGCCGACGGCGCCCTGATGACCGCCACCGTCACCCTGGGCGCAGCCACCGAGACCTCCCGCCTGCGCTTCGTGTTCGAGCACCTGACCGTCGAGTCGTCCCAGTCCCCGTACAAGCCGGGGGCCGAGCCGTGGACGTTCCACTACGCGTCGAAGGACGTCGAGCGCCAGGCCGCCGCCGCCCTCGCCGGCTGGTCTGCACCGCGCAGCGGGTGGCGGGGCCAGCTCGCCGCCATGCAGGAGGCGCTCGTGTCCGGCGGGCCGCTGCCCGTCAACCTCGATGACGCGCGCACCGCGCTCGAGGTCGTCACCGCCTGGTACCGCTCGTCTCGGACCGGTCTCCCCGAGACGCTCCCGCTCGCCCCCGATCACCCCGATCGCGCCAGCTGGCTGCCCGAGCACCTCCGGCCGTCCTGACCGATGACTCTCGGCGCCGGCCGCCGTCTCCAACGGCAGACCACCATCCACCGCTGCTCCAGGAGACCCGCTCATGCCCACCCGTGATTCCGCCCCCGTCGGCGCCCCCTGCTGGATCGACCTCTTCACCGACGACGCGCCCCGCGCCCACCGCTTCTACGCCGACCTGTTCGGCTGGACCTTCGAGGTCAACGAGGAGTTCGGTGGGTACACGCGCTTCTCCCGCGACGGCGTCGCCGTCGCCGGGTGCATGGGCAACGACCAGCCCGGCCACCCATCGAACTTCTGGACGGTGTACCTCCGGGTCGACGACATCGCGGCGAGCGTCGAGGCGGCCAGGTCGGCGGGCGGGTCGGAGCTGCTCGCCCCGATGCCGGTGGGCGAGCTGGGCCACATGGCGATGATCGGCGACCCGGGGGGTGCCGCCACCGGCCTCTGGCAGGTCGGCACGTTCGAGGGCATCGGTGTGCTGGGAGAGCCGAACGCGCCCGGGTGGTTCGAACTCCACACCACCGGTTACGACGCCGTTCTGCCCTTCTACCGGGATGTCTTCGGTTGGGACCTCCACACCATGAGCGACACGCCGGAGTTCCGCTACAGCACGCTCGGCGAAGCCGAAGGCCAGCTGGCGGGCATCTCGGACGACGCCGTCCACTCGCCGGCGGACTCGCCCTCGTACTGGGCCGTGTACATCGCCGTGGCCGATGCGGACGCCACCGCAGCCAGGTCGGTCGAGCTCGGCGGTGCGGTCGCGATGCAGCCGGAGGACACGCCCTACGGCCGCCTCGCCGTGCTCACCGACCCCACCGGCTCGCGCTTCAGCATCATGGGCGCCACCACCGACGCCTGAGCCGGTCCGCGCCGAGCGCGAGCTGCGGGAGCCCTCCGAGAGGGTGGTGGAAGCAGGGGGGTGGCGTGGCATCCTGCGGCGGTGACCGCGGCCGCTGCTCCCTCGCCCGCTCGCTCGGGCCGCAGCGTCGCGTTCGCGCCGCTGCGCCACCGCAACTACGCGCTCGTGTGGACTGCGGGGCTCATCTCCAACGTGGGCACCTGGATGGAGACGGTGGCGGTGGGCTCGCTGATCGCCGGCACCACCGGGAAGGCGGGCTGGACAACGCTCGTGACCGCCGCCGGCTTCTTGCCGATGGGGCTGCTCGGTCCGGTCGGCGGCGCCTTCGCCGACCGCTTCGACCGGCGGCGCATGCTGCTCGCCATGACCGCGGCGCAGATGGTGTGCGCCGCAGGCCTGACCATCCTGGCCGCCACCGATCACGCGACCGTCGGCCCCGTCGCCGTGCTGGTGTTCATCGCCGGCTGCGTCACGGGCATCGGGTTCCCGGCCTATGCGGCGATGCTGCCGGACCTGGTCCCCAAAGAGGACCTGCTCGCGGCCATGTCGCTCAGCCAGGCGCAGTGGAACCTCGGCCGGGTCATCGGCCCCACGCTCGCCGGCATCGCCATCTACTTCGGCTCGTACACCACGGCGTTCGCCCTCAACTTCGTGTCGTTCCTCGCGATGCTCGGTGCCCTCCGGCTGCTCCGGCTCGAGCCCCACGTGACCGCCGCCGACGACACGCCGCTGTGGACGCGGATCGTCGTCGGTGCCCGGGCGGCGCACGCCGAGCCGGGCGTCTGGTCGGCCATCGTGATGATCGCCGCCGTCGGGCTGACCGCGTCGCCGTTCATCGCCCTGATCCCGGCGATGGCGGAGGTCCGCTTCGACGGGTCCTCGTCGCTGACCGCCTGGTTCACCACCGCCCAGGGGGTCGGGGCCGTCGCCGGCGCGTTCCTGCTGCCGGTGCTGGCGGCCCGCTACGGCCGGTTCCGCGTGCTGCTCTGGAGCTTCGTGGCGCTCTCGGTGGCGCTGGTCGTCTACGGCGCGTCGCCGGGCCCGGTGTACGCCGCCGTCGCCCTGGTCGGGGTGGGCGCCTCGTACATGTTCGTGTTCTCCGGGATCGGCACCGTCGCCCAGCTCCGGGCGCCCGCCGCGGTCCGGGCGCGGGTCCTGAGCTTCTACTTCTTGGCCCTCGGCGTGCTGTACCCCCTCGGGTCGCTCATCCAGGGGCCGGTCGCCGATCACATCGGCGTCGGCGTGATGACCGTGCTCTCCGGCATCTTCCTGCTCGCGCTCGTCGTCCTCATCCGGGTGGTCCGTCCCGAGCGCATCGCCGCCCTCGACGACCCGCCCGCGGCTGCGTCACCGACTCCGATCGTCGACCCCGCCTGACCCTCGACCGCTCGTCCGCTGATCCCGAGGAGGCGTGGCAGGATCGGGGGCGTGAGCGGATCGGCGGCGGCACCGGGGTGGTACCCCGACCCTTGGTGCCCGGGGGCCCTCCGGTGGTTCGACGGAGCCGGCTGGACGCCGCACGCTGCGGGTCTCGGGCCGGGACCGGCCGTCGGAACCGCGGACGTCTACGACGCCGAGAAGGGGGCGAAGGCCGCGAGGTGGGCGTCCTGGGCGTTCACGGGACGAGCCGCCGTTGCTGCGCTCGAGTACGCCGTCATGCCGTTGCTGTTCGGCGGGTTGTGGGACGAGATGCGGGAGACCACCACCGCCTCCGGTCAGGCGTTCGACCCGCTCGAGATGGGTGGGCTCATCGTGATCGCCCAGGTGGCCGGGCTGGTCATCTGGGCGGCGCTGGCGTTCCTCTGCGTCTGGAGCTTCCGGGCCACGAGGAACGCCCGGTCCCTCGGGCTCTCGACCACCTTCGAGCCGGCCTGGGCGGTGGCGGGCTGGCTGCTGCCGGCGGCCAACCTCGTGATGCCCTACCTCGTCGTGCGCGACCTGTTCCCCGAGGGCCACCCCGACCGACTGGCGGCCGGGTGGTGGTGGGCGAGCGAGATGACCGGTGCGGTCATGGGCATGGTCGCCTTCGGGGCTGCGCTCGCCGCCGGGCCCGCTGCTGGCGGCGCCTTCGGCGCAGTCGCCGCTGCGATCATCCTGGCCGCCGGGATCCAGGGCCGTCGCCTCGCCGGCCGGGCCGCCGAGACCCACGCGTCGCTGGCGCGAGCGGCCGGCCTGGGCTGAGCGCTCGCCGGGTCGATCCGTCTCGGGGTTGTCCCTGCGGGTGAAGGCCGCGAAGCTCCCCGCCATGGCATCGCCCCATCACGTCTCCGCCACCCGCACGTTCCCCGTCCCGTTCGACGGGGCGTACCAGCAGACCATCGAGTGGCCGCTGGAGGAGCTGTTCCCCAAGCGGTTCGGCCCGATCCCGCCGATCGTGCGCACGGACCAGGACGGCACCTGGGGCTCGGTCGGCCAGGTCCGCACGATCCACCTCAGCGACGGCGGTTCGATGCAGGAGCGGCTGGTGCGAGCCGACGCCCCCGACGCGTTCGGCTACGAGATCACCGGCATCACCGGGCCCATGAAGCCGCTCGCGTCGCGCATCGAGGGCACGTGGGCGTTCGAGCCGGTCGGCACCGGCACCCGCATCACGTGGTCGTGGACCATCCACGCCAAGTCGTCCGCCTCCGCGCTCATCCTCCCGGTCTTCGGCCTCATCTGGAAGGGCTACGCCCGGCGCGCCCTCGATCACCTCGAGGGCCTGCTCCTCTCGGCGGGGTCGGCCGAGACCTGACGCCTGCCGCGGCCGGGCCGAGCTTCAGGCGAGGGGCTCGTCGGGGGCGGTGCCGGTCTCGAGGAGCGTCTTGAGGGCGGCGAGCACGACGGGCCACCCGTGGCTGACCTTGGCGAGCACCAGGCTGTCGGGGATGGTCGTCTCGTGGGTGACGGTCAGCTTCACGAACGGGTCCCCGTCGGTGATGTCGAACGTCGCCGTCGACCGGGGCTCCCGGTTCCAGCGGGCCAGGTCGTCCGCGCCGAAGCCGATGTGGTCGGCCAGCTCGGGCACGAACGAGTGCCACGTGTAGGACAGGTGGGTGTGGGGCTCGGCGGCGAGCACCACCTGCTCGGGGTCGTCGAGCACCACCCCGCTGTGGGTCCACACCATCTTCGAGCCGGCCTTCCAGTCGGTGGCGAACTCCATGTCCCAGTAGCGCTTGGTGAACGCCGGGTCGGTTAGACCGGCCCAGAGCTGCTCGGGGGTCGTGCGGATGTAGGTGGTGTAGACGAAGGACGGCTTCGACATCGGGGGTGCCTCCAGGGCGGTCTTCAGGTCGGCCAGGGCTTCCACCCGGCTGCGGTCGTAGTGGCTGATCCACCGCTCGCCGATCTCGTTGATGGGGGCGGCGTTCAGGTAGTGGAGCTTCTCCCGGCCCTGGCGGACGGTGGTCACCAGGCCGGCGGATTCGAGGATCGCCAGGTGCTTGCTCACCGACTGGCGGGCCATGGCGAGTCCGGCGCAGAGCTCGCGCAGGTTCTGGCCCTGATCGGCCTGCAGGCTGTCGAGGAGCCGGCGGCGGGTCGGGTCCGCGAGGGCGCGGAACACGTCGTCCATCGGACGAGTGTGGCCGCTCAGCGGTCCCAGCTGCTGATGATGATCTCGTCGGGGTAGCAGTTCGATCGGCCGCCCTCGAGCAACGACTTGAGCCCGATGAAGAAGGTGGCCCACTTGGTGGAGCAGTGGCCGATGAACGGCACGGCCTCGCGCCAGCCGGTGTTGGCGAAGGTCAGCACGGTCTCGCCCTCCTCCTGGGTGAGGTCGAACGAGAACCGGGTGTCGATCCACTCCTCGGGACCGCCGATGCCGCGCCACACGATGCGGTCGGCGGTGGTCTCGACCACCTCGAAGCTGGCACTCCGGTCGGGCGCGCCGAAGGTGAAGACGAGCTTGCCGCCGACGCTCGGGTCGCCGACGGTGTCGGTGGTCCACCACGAGGCGAGGCCGTCGATGGTGGTGAGCGCACGGTGCACGTCGGTCTGCGGGGCGCGGATCCCGATGCGCTGGTGGATGTCGTAGGTCACGTTCTGCTCCTGGTGTGAGGCAGCCGCCCGAAAAGGCAGCCGGTCGGCTGCCAATCATGATGCGCAGCCAAACGGCTGCCTGTCAACCCCGTCGGCCGGGGGCGCTGGGTACGCTGCGGCTCAGCCGCATCCGCTCCACCGAACGGAGACCGACATGGCCGACCGGGCCGATGAACCGGGTTCGCAGCTGGCCGCCGTCGCCTTCGGTGCCGCCGATCCGCTCGCCCTCGCCGGCTTCTGGGCACGGGCGCTGGGCTGGGATGTCGGCGAGGACTCCGGTGACGGTGGCGCCGTCGACCTGACGCCCACCGACGGCACCCGGTTCACCGTCGGGTTCCGACCGCTCGCACCGGAGCAGACGAGCCGTCACCGCCTCCACCTCGACCTGACCACCTCGTCGGCCGGTGACCAGCAGCGGTCGGCGGACGAGCTGGTGGCGTTGGGTGGCCGCCACGTCGACATCGGCCAGACGCCCGAGGAGGGCCACCTCGTCCTCGCCGACCCCGAGGACAACCTGTTCTGCCTCGTCGAGCCCGAGAACCGGTGGCTGTCGGGCTGCCCCCGCCTCGGCGCCATCAACGGTGACGGCAACCGGGCGACCGGCGTCTTCTGGAGCACCGCGCTGGGCTGGCCGCTGATCTGGGACCAGGACGAGGAGACGGCCATCCGCGCCCCCGACGGCACCGGCCCGATCATCAGCTGGGGCGGCCCGCCCATCAACGACAAGCCCGGCGAGAACCGGCTCCGCCTCGAGCTCGCCCTGCGGCCGGGTGTGCGCGCCGAGGACGAGTCGGCGCGCCTCGTGGCCCTCGGTGCGACGCGGGCGGACGGGGGCGGGCCCGAGGGCGGCACCCTGCTGGTCGACCCCGACGGCAACGAGTTCGTGCTGCGCCCCTGAGCGATCGACCGGACCGTCCCTCGAGCGTCGAGGGGTAACGTCCGGGCGTTCGCCGGGGATGGTTCCGGGCGTGGCGAGGGAGCGTGGGCATGTCGTACGAAGTGGACTTCAAGGACGTCTCGACCGTGGGTCTCGAGTCGTCCCCGGTGGCGGACGCGCTGGCCGGGCTGCGGGCCAACGAGGCGCGGTACTTCAAGAACAAGTACGACCACGTCTTCGTCGTCGAGCCGGCGGCGAAGGCCGAGAAGACCGTGGCCTACGTCGCCAGGATCCTGCAGGACGAGCGCGGCTTCGCCATCGCGTCGAAGCCGCTGGAGGCGTGCGAGTTCGAGGCGGGCGGCATCCGCTTCGCCTACGTGTTCTACGAGGACGGCCTCGCCATCAACGTCATGTACACGCTGGAGGAGGGCGGCAAGCGGGCCGTCGGGTTCAAGCTGTCCGACGGCATGGAGGTCCCCGAGGAGCTGGCCGAGCGGTTCAAGTTCGCCCGCCAGAAGTCCAAGCTGGCCGGCACGATCCGCGGCTCCTACTTCGTCATCAAGGGCGAGTACTGACCCGTCTCGCACCTGCGGGCAGCCAGGGGGCGGCCGCCGAGGCGGCCGAGACCGCGATCAGGGCTTGGTGGCGTGGGCGACGCCCCGGTAGCGGACCGGGTCGACGTCGGGGTACGGCGTGGCGTCCGTCGAGCGCTTCGCGGCGTGGCGCAGGCGGTCGAGGATCCGGGGCGGGGGCGGCTGGATCGCCTGGTGGCGCGGGGCGACGTCGACGGTGCCGAAGCCGGCGGCGCGCAGCATCTGCTCGAGGCCGGCCGGGTTGGGCACCCACCAGTTCGTGGGATCACGGCCGAGGTCATCGGACCCGATGAACTCGAACACGGCGTAGTGCTCGGCGCCGGGGACCGTCAGCATCTCCGTCTCCACGATCGCCGTGCCGCCCGGTGCGGTGAGCGAGGCGAGGCGCTGCAGCGACGTGAGCGGTTCGGGCATGTGGTAGAGCACACCGAGGAACAGCACGTAGTCGAACGTGCCGAGGGTCGAGAGGTCCATGGTCATGAAGTCGTCCACGACGACCTTCACCTTGGAGCCCAGCGCCTGGTGGGCGGCGTCGAAGCCGGCCTTGCCCGGCAGGGTGTCGGGGTGCCACACGCTCGGGACCTGCTCCCACGACAGGGGGTGCTCGCCTCGCTCGGCCACCTCGCCGAGGTAGCGCTGCATCTCGTCGAGGTCGACGGACCAGATGAAGTGGTCGAGCGCGGTGACGTCGGCGCCGCGGCGCTCGCACTCGAACGAGAACGCGCCGTCCCACGCCCCGATGTCGAGCACCGTCGTCCCGGTGAGGTCCTCGGGCAGCTGTAGCGCGGCGATCTCGGCCTGCAGGGTCTCGAGCGGCTTGGTGCCCGGCGTGACGATCCCGTCCCCCAGGTCGATCGAGTGCCACCATCGCGACCCCACCGACGCGACCAGCCCTGCAACGTCCGTGGACGACATCGGTCCCTCTCCTGGCCGATCCCGCATCGGCCGAGCACCCCCAACGGGATTCGAACCCGTGTTACCTGCGTGAAAGGCAGGCGTCCTAGGCCGCTGGACGATGGGGGCCTGTCCCGGTGAGGGGACCCCGGCACGGTAGCAGCACCCCTCGGCGCCACCCCAAGGGCTCTCGGCGGACGCAGTGGGGACCTTCACTCGGGCTTTCGCGGCCACCGCCTAGGTTGGCGCCCGTGTCGCACGGGCCCCTCCCCCCTGCCGCCCGTCGGCGGCCCCTCCTGTCTCCGCTCAACGGCGGGTGGTCTCCTGCCGACGAGGTAGGGATGCAACGAAGCAGCGAGGTGACGCGTGGCTGGTGAGGAGGTCCCGTGGCCACCCCCGCCGCGCGAGCCCGGCCCGTGGAACGGCGGCCCGCCGGTGGCGCCACCCGGCAACACCCCGCTCCCGCCGCTGCCCGGTGCCGGGGGCGTCGTGCACGGCGCCTCGCCCCAGGCCAACCCGTGGGCCAACAGCGGTGCCCCTTCGGGGTCGATGGACGCGTCGGGTCCGGCCTTCGGCGGCCTTGGCGGTCCGCCGCGCACCGATCCGTTCCCGGGCCTGCCCGGCGGCGCCGCCCGGGTCGACCGTGCGCCGGTCGCCGTGCTGGTCATCTCGGCGATCATCGTCGTGGCGCTCATCGCCGGTGCCGCCCTCCTCGTGCTCAAGGGCGGGCGCCAGTACCCGTCGGCGTGGGACGGCCGGGTGGACGCCATCGCCACCTGGGTGGCCGAGGAGCGCGACCTCGACTTCGAGCACCCCGTCGCCGTCAACTTCCTCAGCGAGAAGGCGTACACCGCTCGTTCGACCGAGGGCGGCGATGACGACTCGGTCGAGAGCCAGCAGTACTACGACGACCAGCTGGCCCAGCTCCGAGCCCTCGGCTTCGTGACGGGCGACGTGGACCTGAAGGCGGCCAACGACACCCTGAGCGACTCCGGCACGCTCGCCTACTACGACCCCGACCTGGAGCAGGTGTTCGTCCGCGGCACCGAGATGACGCCGGCGCTGCGGGTCACCCTCGCCCACGAGCTGACCCACGTCCTCCAGGACCAGCACTTCGACCTCGGCCGCATGGACGACCTGAGCTCGAGCCGCGCCAGCGTGCTGCGCGCCCTGGCCGAGGGCGACGCCACCAAGGTCGAGGATGCGTACATCGAGGAGCTGAGCGACGCCGACGCGAAGGCCTACGACGCGGAGAACGAGTCCAGCAGCGGCGACGCCCAGGCCCAGATCGACGCCAAGGTGCCGCCGATCCTCACCACCCTGTTCGCCTCGCCGTACATCCTCGGGCCCGAGCTCATCGAGTTCCTCGACCAGCAGGACGGCTGGGACGCCATCGACGAGGCCCTCCAGGACCCGCCCACCGAGGAGGCGATGTTCGACCCGATGACCTACAAGACCGACGCCGCCGACGAGCGGACGGTCGAGATCACCGCCCCGTCGGGCACCGAGGTCATCGAGTCCGACGAGTTCGGCCCCACCACCTGGTACCTCCTGCTGGCCTCCCGGCTGGACCCGGCCCTGGCGCTCAAGGCGACCGACGGGTGGGGCGGCGACCAGTACGTCGTGTACCGCGACGGCGACCAGGTCTGCCTCGACGCCACGGTCGAGGGCGACACCCCCGCCGACGTCGAGGAGCTGAGCAAGGCGCTCACCCTCTGGACCGCGATGTCGCCCAAGGGGACCGCGTCCGCCAAGACCGAGGACGGCGCCGTCGCCTTCCACAGCTGCGATCCCGGCAAGGACGCCAAGGCGGTGGGCAAGAAGGTGTCGCCCGACGTGCTGGCCGTGCCGGTCATCCGCACCCAGGTCTACCTCCAGGCGATCGAGGCCGATCGGTCCCCCGACCAGGCCACCTGCTACGCCAACGGCATCATCGACGCCTTCACGCTCGAGCAGCTCAACGATCCCAAGGGCGAGTACCTCAGCTCCGACGCCGGGCAGCAGGAGATCCTGAAGCTCAGCCAGACGTGCTTCAAGTGAGGGGCCCCCTCGGGGCCTGAGCGGTCAGGAGCTGAGCGCGCCGACGATGTCGTGCTGGAGCCCCGTCGTGAACTCGTAGACCGCCCACAGCGAACGGTCCTCCGCGTCGGCGAGCGAGCGGAGGTGGGGGCGGTGGTCGTCATCGCTGATGTCGAGCCGGGTCCCGACCACCAGGCGGACGCTGTTGAGCGCCTGGATCCACACCCACAGGTCGGCCTCGCTGAGGCGGTCCCGGCCCAGTGACTCGATGACCGAGGCGATGGCCGCCTGGTGCGAGGTGCGCAGCTCCTCGCCGGCGAGCAGCTGGTAGGCGGCGTCGGCCTCGTCGTCCTCGAGGTAGGCGGGCGGGCTCAGCCGGGCGAGGTTGGGGTGGTCGGGGGACGCCTCGATCAGCTCGCCCAGCTGGCGGAGCAGCTCGATGAGGACGTCGCGGCGCTCGTCGTCGAGCACGAGGTCGAAGGCGCCATCGCTGCGGCGCTTCACCATCGGGGTCCTGCGGAAGAAGGCCATGACGACCTACTCGTCGTGCTGCATGGTCGCCCACAGCCCGTGCTCGTGGAGGCGGAAGACATCGATCTCGGCCTTCTCCCGCGCCCCGGACGAGACGACGGCCCGGCCGAGGTTGTGGACGTCGAGCATCAGCTTCTCGGCCTTCTCCTTGGAGTACCCGAACAGCTTCTGGAAGACGAGGGTGACGTACTCCATGGTGTTGATGGGGTCGTTCCACACGAGCACGATCCAGGGCTGGTCCGTGTCGAGGCCCAGATCGTCCTCAGGGGACGCGATCTCCGTCGGGGAGATGCTCGGAGCGCTCGATGCCATGGGCTGATTGTGCCGCGCCCGGGTCGCCCGGCACCAGAGGCGCCCACATCCGCTGGAAGGTGAACAGCACTGCGACCCACACGAGCGACGCCCCGAGGATGTGCAGAGCCACCAGTCCGGGGGGCACGCCAGTGAAGTACTGCGTGTAGCCGATGGCGCCCTGGAGGAGGAGCGCGGTGAGCAGCCAGGAGGCGCTGGACGCGAGCCGCCCGGCCGCCTGGTGGCGGCGGATCTGGACGAGGACCCAGATGATGGCGGCCAGGAACACGATCATGGTGATGCTGTGGATGCGGGCGGCGTCGTGCACGGCGATGGGCAGCCGCCGCACGTCTCGGGCGGCGGCCAGCTCCTGGCGGGCGGAGGCGCCGGCTTCGGCCTCGTTGTGCCCGCTGTGGGGCCCGGAGCCGGTGACCAGCGTGCCGGTGAGCAGGACGAGGATCGCCAGGGCGACGAGGGCCCGGCCCCACCGCAGCAGCACCGGCGTCACGATCGGCCGCTGGGCGACGTCGTCGGGCAGCCCGGCGCGATGGGTCAGCACCGCGGCGTCGGCCACGAGGATCATCGACACGACGAAGTGGCCCTGCACCAGCCACGGGTTCAGGTGCGTGAGCACCACCACGCCGCCCAGCACGATCTGGCCGACCACGCCGCCGACGAGGCCCCACGACAAGCGCACGAGGTCCTGGCGGCGCGGGGCCCGGCGCAACGAGCCCAGCACGGCGAGCACCACGGCGACGGAGACCAGCCCGGTGATCATGCGGTTGGCGAACTCGATCTGGGCGTGCAGATCCGACGACGGGGTGAACGTCTCCTCCGTGCAGCGGGGCCAGTCGGTGCAGCCGAGGCCGGACCCGGTGAGGCGGACCCCGGCGCCGGTCACGACGATGGCCACCAGCAGCACCAGCGCGACCATCGTGATCTTCCGGTAGGCCGCCGGCGTGACCGGTTGGCGGAGTCGGGCGAGCACGAGCCCAGGGTACGGGCGGGCCCCGTGCTGCGGCCAAGCGGCACCTCGGGCGGCACCCGCTGCTGCGTGCCCCCGGACTCGTGCGGGCGGAGGCCTCCGCCATAGGGTGGCGATCGTGTTGAAGCCGGCCCCGTCACCACTGCGAGCGCGCCTCGCCGGGTACGTCGCCCTCACGAAGCCGCGCATCATCGAGCTGCTGCTCATCACCACCGTGCCCACCATGGTGGTGGCCAACCAGGGGATCCCGTCGGGGTGGCTGATCTTGAACACCATCATCGGCGGCGCCTTCGCCGCCGGCGGTGCCAACGCCATCAACATGTACGTCGACCGCGACATCGACGCCCTCATGGAGCGGACCAAGAACCGGCCGCTGGTCACGGGCCTGATCGAACCCCGCAACGGCCTGATCTTCGCCATCGGCCTGGAGGTCGTGGCCTTCGTCTGGCTCGCCTGGTGGGTGAACCTGCTCACCGCCGCCCTCGGCGTGGCCGCCTGCCTGTTCTACGTGTTCGTCTACACGCTCTGGCTGAAGCGCACGTCGAAGAGCAACATCGTCATCGGCGGTGCAGCCGGGGCGGTGCCGGTCCTCATCGGGTGGACCTCGGTCACCAACAGCCTCAGCTGGGCCCCGATCGTGCTGTTCGCGGTGATGTTCTACTGGACCCCGCCCCACTTCTGGGCGCTGGCCATCAAGTACAAGGACGACTACGCCGCCGCCGATGTGCCGATGCTCCCATCCGTGGTCAGCATCCACACCACCGCCGTGCGGATCCTGCTCTACACCCTGCTGCTGTGGGGTCTGACGCTCGTGTTCGGCCCGGTGGCCGACATGGGGGCCATCTACCTGGCCTCGGCCCTGGTCCTCGGTGCCGCCTTCACGTGGTTCGCGGTCACGTTGATCAGGGAGCCCACCACGAAGCGGGCCATGAAGGTCTTCACCTACTCCATCACCTACATCACCCTGCTCTTCGGGGCGATGGCGGTCGACGTGCTGGTCAGGAACGCACGGTGACCACCATGGCCACGACGGACACCAGCCGCGGCTTTTCCTGGCCGCAAGGGTCACTGTGTAGTGTCCCGACCCGTACCGGATCGAACCCCCACGAGACGTCGCGAGACCCCCGCCAGGGGCCTGCGACGGTGAGGTCAGAACGCCCATGGCTCTAACCGAGACCCCTCCCGAGACCGTCGACGCGGCCTCTGCGACGGACGCCTCGCCCACCCCGTCGCAGCCCACCGGGCTCGCGGCCGTCCTGGGGTCCGGCGATCACAAGGTGATCGGCCGGCTCTACATCGTGAGCGCCCTCGTGCTGGGCCTCCTGGTGGTGGGCCTGGGCGAAGGCTTCGCGCTCGAAGGCATCAAGCCCGAGACCTACGACATCTACGGCCTCGACTCCGCCTTCCAGCTCTTCACGCTGGCCCGGATCGGCACCGTGTTCCTCCTCGCGCTGCCGCTGCTGATCGGTCTGGCCATGGTGGTCGTGCCGCTCCAGGTGGGTTCGAGGGCCATCGCCTTCCCCCGTGCCGCCGCTGCCTCCTACTGGGGCTGGCTGCTCGGTGCGGCCCTGCTGCTCGGCTCCTACGCCATCAACGGCGGCCCCGGCGGCGGCTCGGCCGAGGGCGTCGACCTCTGGATCGCCTCCATGGGGCTGCTGGTCCTGTCGGTCCTGCTCGCCGCCGTCAGCATCGCCACCACGGTGATCGCCCTGCGCCCCGCCGGCCTCTACCTCGCCCGGGTGCCGCTGTTCTCGTGGTCGATGCTCATCGCCTCGATCATGTGGCTCCTCACCCTCCCGGTGCTGTTCGGCCTCCTCGTCCTCATGTACGTCGACCACCGCCTCGGCGACAGCGTCTTCGTCGGCAGCCCGGCCGCCCTGTACCCCAACATCCAGTGGCTCTTCCGGAACCCGCAGATCTACGTCGTCGCCATCCCGGTCCTGGGCCTGCTGGGCGACGTGCTCCAGACGGTGTCCGGCGCCCGCATGAAGCTCCGGGGCGTGGCCCAGGCGGCCATCGCCGCCTTCGGCCTCCTCTCCTTCGGCGCCTTCCTGGTCGCTCCCAGCGAAGCCGCCCTGGACTCGTTCCTGGTCATCGGCATGGGCCTGCTGGCGGTGCTGCCGCTCCTGGCGCTCGCCGCCTCCTGCGCCGACCTGTTCCGGGCCGGCAGCTTCAAGCTCCGGGCCGGCGTGATCTACGCCGTGGCGGCGTTCCTGATCCTGCTGCTCGGCGTCGCCGCCGGTGCGGTCGGGTCCATCCCCGACGTGCTCGACGCCCCCAAGGGCGGGGCGCTCGCCGACAACATCTTCTTCCTCGGCGTGAGCCACGCCGCCATCCTCGCCGCCGTCATCGCCGGGCTCGGCGGGATCCACTGGTGGGCCACCAAGGTCGGCCGCCAGCCGGCCAGCGAGGGGCTCGGCATGTTGGCCCCGCTGGTGCTGCTCCTCGGGGCCGCGCTCACGGTCATCCCCGACCTCATCGCCGGCATCGCCGGCGACGGGCTGCAGCGCAACGCCGACTTCACCGGCGGGTACGCCGGTGGCAACGCCGCCGTCGCCGCCGGCATCGCCCTGGTCGCCCTCGGCGTGGTCATCGCCGTGGTGTCGTTCCTGCCGCTGCTCAAGCGCCGCGACGACGCCCCCGCCGATCCGTGGGGCGGCCTCACCCTGGAGTGGCTCACCCCCACGCCACCCCCGCTCGACAACTTCGTCGCCGATCTGCCCGTCGTCACCTCGGCGGAGCCGCTCATCGACCAGCGTGAGGAGACGTGATGGCCACCACCGCCGCACTGGCCCTTCCCCCCGCCGCGCCGCCCGCCCGGCCCCGCATCCTGCTCGTGGGCACGGCCCTCGCCACGGCCGGCACGCTCATGGCGTTCGCCGGGCTGATCGGCGTCTACCTGGCCCAGCGCCACGCCGTGCTGGCCCAGGGCGGCGCCTGGCTGCCGGAGGGCACCACCATCCCGCTCACGCCCGGCACCATCGGCATGGCCACCATGGCCCTGTCGGGGGTCACCATCTGGTGGGCGGTCGACGCTGTCGGCCGCAACGACCGGCCCTCGGCCTACCTGGCGCTCGGCCTCACCATCATGTTCGGGCTGGCGGTCATCAACTCGACCACCTTCCTCTACACGCAGATGGGCCTGGTGGCGAACACCAAGGCCGGTCTGCTCATCTATGCCGTCACCGGCGCCCACCTCGCCATGATCGTGGCGGGCCTGGTGTACGCCGCCGTCATGACCTTCCGCACGCTCGGAGGCGAGTACCACGGTCGCGACCGTGAAGGCCTCGTCGCCGCAGCCCTCTTCTGGTACGCGACCATCGCTGTCTATGCAGTGATCTGGTACGCGATCTACGTCACCAAGTAAGGGCCAGAGATGTTCAAGACCGGATCAAAGTTCCTGTACGGCGTCGCCGCCTTCGGGTTCGTCGCGGCCATCGTCTACGCCATCGCCACCGGCGGCCAGAAGGTCGACGGCATCGACACCCTGCTCGGCCCGATCACGTTCGGCTACAAGGGCGGCGTCGGCGACCACGTCGGCTTCACCATCCTCGTGGTGCTCTCGGCGGTCTCGTTCTTCCTCGCCGTGGTGCTCTCCGCCCTGCACGATGCCGACGCCGAGGCCGAGGCCCAGGTCGTCGGGCTCGAGACCGTGCCCGACGCCCCCACCCCGTTCAACGCCAACTACTGGCCCATCGTCGGCGCCTTCTCCGCGGCGGCCATCGTGCTCGGGCTGGCCATCGGCTCGGAACTGTTCGTCATCGGCTGCGTCGGCGCCGCCATCGCCACCGCCGAGTGGGCCATCTCGGCGTGGTCGGACCGCATCACCGGCGACCCGGTGGTCAACGCCGGCATCCGGGCCCGCATGATGCACCCCATCGAGATCCCCGTCGCCGCCGTGCTCGGCATCGGGCTCTTCGTGGCGGCCATCTCCCGGATCCTGCTGGCCCTGCCGAAGAACGGCTCGTATGTGGTGTTCGGGCTCGTGCCGGCCATCATCTTCGGTGTGGGCATCCTCATCGTCACGAAGCCCAAGCTGTCCCGGTCGGTCATCGCCGGCCTGCTGCTGTTCGGCGGGTTCGCCGTGCTGGCGGGCGGCGTCGCCGCTGCCATCGCCGGCGAGCGCAAGCACGAGGGCGGCCACGACGACGCCAAGCACGAAGCAGAAGCGGGCGGCCGGATCGCCGTGTCCCTGCCCGAACCCGGCCAGACCGTGATCCGGGTGGCCAACTGATGGAAGGTCGAACGAACATGACGGGGCGAGCCCGCACCTCCTTCGCCAAGGCATCGGCGCTGGCCATCGGCCTGCTCCTCTTCACCGCCGGCTGCGCCTCCAACGCACCCCAGGACGTCTTCCAGCCCGCCGGGCCCGAGGCCAAGCAGATCGACACGCTGCAGCGGCCGGTGTTCGCCATCGCCATCGTCGTGGGCATCCTCGTGATGCTGGTGACGCTCGTGGTCATCCGGAAGTTCCGCAAGCGCAAGGACGATGACGGCGACGAGTTCCCGGCCCAGGTCCACGGCAACTTCAAGGCCGAGATCGCCTGGACCATCGCCCCGGCCGTCCTGCTCGCCTTCGTGGCCGTCCCCACCGTGTTCACCGTGTTCGACCTGGCGCAGAAGCCGCCGGCCGAGGCGCTCACCGTCGAGGTGTACGGCCAGCAGTGGTGGTGGGAGTACCGCTACAACTTCGACGTCGACGGCGACGGCAAGATCGAGGACAACGAGCAGATCATCACCGCCAACGACCTGGTGATCCCCACGGACCGGCCCATCGCCCTGCGCATCATGTCGCGAGACGTCATCCACTCCTGGTGGGCCCCGGCGCTCAACGGGAAGAAGGACGCCGTCCCCGGCCGGGTCCACCCGCTCAGCATCGAGGCGCCCGAGGCCAAGGAGTACATCGGTCAGTGCACCGAGTTCTGCGGCCTCTCCCACGCCGAGATGCGCATCAAGGTCGTGGGCATGGAGCCGGCGGACTTCCAGGCCTGGGCCGAGAAGCAGATCGTCCCGTTCGAGGCGCCCACCGACAAGGGAGCCCTCGCCGGCTGGTCCACCTTCGCCAGCCAGTGCACCTCCTGCCACCGCATCACGGGCATGACCAACCCGTCGGACCCCAAGTCCGACGAGCTCTTCGAGTACCCGGACGTCGTCAACCAGGTGTCCGGCGAGGTCCCCAACCTCACCAAGCTCATGGCCCGCAGCACCTTCGCCGGGGCCAAGTTCAACCTCCGCCTGAACACCGACGAGTGCGAGGCGCTGGGCGAGGACTGGGCCGCCACCGAGGAGGGCCTCCGGGACTGCTTCAACCGCGAGCAGTTCGAGGCCTGGCTGCGCAACGCCCCCGCCGAGAAGGCGATGGATCCGGGCGAAGCCCCCAACCCGCACAGCCGCGGCATGAACAACTTCAACCTGACCGAAGACCAGATCGACGACCTGGTCGCCTTCTTCATCACCCTGCAGTAGGAACGAGCACGTCATGACAGCCATCGACGGTCCCCTCGCTCTTGGAGCGGGAGACGAAGTGAGGACCCGCCCCGGCGGCGTCTTCGCTCGCCCGTCTTCATCCACCACCGGCTGGCGGAGCTGGGTCACCACGGTCGATCACAAGAAGATCGGCATCATGTACGGCGCCGCGGCGCTGTTCTTCTTCTTGATCGGCGGCTTCGAAGCCCTGCTGATCCGGCTCCAGCTGGCCACGCCCAACGGCAAGCTCCTGAGCGCCGATCTGTACAACCAGATCTTCACCATGCACGGCACGACGATGATCTTCCTGGTCGTCATGCCCATCGGTGCGGCGTTCATGAACTACCTCATGCCGCTCCAGATCGGGGCGCGCGACGTGGCGTTCCCCCGGATGAACGCCCTGTCGTTCTGGGTGTTCCTCTTCGGTGGCGTCGTGCTCAACTCGAGCTGGCTGCTCGGCGGTGGTGCCGACGGCGGTTGGTTCAACTACGCCCCGAACAACGGCGTCATCTTCTCGCCGAGCCACGGCATCGACTTCTGGAACATGGGCCTCCTGCTCACCGGCATCGCCTCGCTGGTCGGCGCCATCAACCTCATCACCACGGTGCTGAACATGCGGGCACCGGGCATGACGCTGATGAAGATGCCGGTCTTCACCTGGATGAGCCTCGTCACCCAGTTCCTGCTGCTGTTCGCCATCCCGGTGCTCACCGCCGCCCAGTTCCTGTTGATGTTCGACCGGCTCTTCGGAGCGCAGTTCTTCAACGTCGAGGAGGGTGCTGACCCGCTGCTCTGGGAGCACCTCTTCTGGATCTTCGGGCACCCGGAGGTCTACATCATGATCCTCCCGGCGTTCGGCGTGGTGTCGGAGATCATCCCCGTGTTCGCCCGCAAGCCGATCTTCGGCTACCCG
>JAOBWH010000023.1 GCA_025463265.1 Ilumatobacteraceae bacterium | reverse complement strand
CGCGCCGACCGCCGAGACGCCACCCGCGCCGCTGAGCAGCTCGCCACCGACCTGGCGGTCGAGGCGGCCCAGCTCGACCGGGACGAGGCCGCCCTCGCCACGCTGCCCACGCTCCGGCCGGACGAGGCCGTCGCCGGCCTCGACGCCGCCAACTCCCTCGCCGCCCTGGCCACCCAGCGCGAGGTCGCCGCTCGCCGCCTCGACGAGGCCCAGGCCCGTCGGGCGGCTGCGCTCGAGACCGGAGCCGCCCCCACGGGCCACGGGACCATGGTCCTCGCCGGTGCGGGCACGGTCCTGGTCGTGGGTCTCGCCCTGGCCGCCCTGGGTCAGCTCACGGTCGGTGGGGGCCTCGTCGCCGCCGCCCTCGCGCTGGGCGCCATCGGCCTCGCCGTGCGGGCGAAGGAGCAGACGCCCGCCTCGACCGCCGATGTCGATGCGGTCATCGAGCTCGCCACCGACGACGTGCGGCGCATCGATCACGACCTGATCGGCCCGCTGCGGATCCTCCGTCTCGACGCAGTGCCGTCCGCCGGCGAGGCAGCCGGCATCCGCACCCATGCCGAGCGGCTCGCCACCGCAGCCCAACAGGCGGAGGACCAGCGGGCCCGGCACGCCACCGACCGCGCTCGCCACCTCGACCGCACCGCCCGCCTGCAGGACGCAGCCGCCAAGCGCACCGACGCCGCTCAGGCCCAGGTGCTCGAGGCCGAGCACACCTGGGCCTCGTGGCTCGAGCGACACGACCTCCCTGCGGACCTGGATCCCACCGGTGCCTCCGAGTTCCTGGCGGCGATCGAACGGGCCCGAGGTGCAGCCCAGACGCTGGCCGTCACCACGGCGGACCTCGATGCCCAGCGCAGCGCCGCCGACGCCTTCGCCGACGCCGTCCGGTCGCTGCTCGCCCAGCTCGACGATCTGGGCGTGCCCGACGGCGATCCGCTCACCGTCCTCGACCGTCTCGCCACACGAGCAGCGGGCCAGCGCGCCCTGATCCTGCAGATCGCCGATGCCGCAGCCGCCGTCGAGCGAGCGGGTCTCGCCGAGCGCCGCGCCGGTCGGGCCCGGGCCGAGGCGGCCGAGCTGCTCGGCGCCGAGCTCCAGACCATCGGGGCCACCTCCGCCGACGACGCCCACGCCATCCTCGATCGAGCCGCAGCGGCTGCCGAGCTCCGGGCCGTCATCGACGACGCCGACGCCCGCCTCGACGCGGCCACCGGCGCCTCACCCGAACGCCGCAGTGCCGCCACCGCCCTGCTGGCCGCCGCCGATCCCTCGGGCTGGAAGCGCCAGGCCGACGAACTGCGCCGCCGCCTCGACGCCGTCGCCGAGGATCGCGATCAGTGCCTCCACGACCAGGCCGTCGTGCGGGCCGAGGTCGAGAAGCTCACCATCTCCGCCGACGTGCCCACCTGCGAACTGCGCGTCGCCGGGCTCGAGGCCGAGCTCGTCGAGGCCGTCACCGCCTGGGCTTCGCTGACCCTCGCCCACCAGATGGTCGAGGGCACGCTGGCCAAGTACCAGCGCGAGCGCCAGCCCGACGTGGTCAAGCGAGCCGCCACCCTCTTCACCCACATCACCGGCGGCGACTACGTCCGCCTCGAGGTCCGGGACAACGACGTCTTCGCCATCGACCACGCCGAGCGGGAGGTGCCGGCCCACCTGCTCAGCCAGGGGGCGCGCGAGCAGCTCTACCTCTGCATGCGGGTCGCGCTCGCCGAGTCGTTCACCAAGACCACGTCGCTGCCGCTCCTGCTCGACGACATCACGGTCAACGCCGACGCCCGCCGGCAGCAGCAGCTGAGCGAGCTCCTCGTCACCGTCGCCGACACCCAGCAGGTCTTCGCCTTCACCTGCCACGACAGCGTCGTCGATCAGCTCCTCCTGCGCCGGCCCGACGCTCAGGTCGTCACCCTGCAGGCCCACCGCTCGGCCAGCACCCGCTCCATCCGGATGGGCGCCGTCAGCTGATCAGCGCCGGGCGATCTGCTCGGCCACCTCGAGCCGCCGTCGCAGCTGACCCACCGTCGCCTCGGTGATGCGACCCACGCCGGACAACCGGTTCAGCTCGCTGTTCACCTGCGCGTGGGTCTGCCCCGTCCGCCGCACCAACGACGCCACCATCTCCGCGTTCTGCTCACGCAGCCGCCGCTTCTCCTCCCGCCGGGTCCGGGCCGCATCGCCGCCGATGTTGATGCCCAGGTCGTCGAGCGATCGGCGGTCCCCCGTCAGCGGCGGCGGCGGCGCCAACGTCAACACCAGATCCAGCTCGTCGTCCTCGGGGACCGCCTCCAGGTCATCGTCGACGAAGTCGGCGTCGTACGCCTCGTGGGCCTGGTGCTCGGTCGCCACCGCCGACAGCGCCGCGAACAGCGACATCTGCTCCTCGACCCCGGTGTCGAGCGCCGACTCGTCCCGCTCGAAGCGCTCCTGCTCCCGCTTGCGCAGCGAGTGACGCCGCTGATCGGCGATCTGGAACGCCCGCGCCCGGAGCCGGGCGTCGTCAGGGATGAACAGGTACGCCTTCTGGTTCCGCAGCCCCGGCGTCCAGCGCACGAAGCGGCCCACCGCCTGGCGGAAGAACAGCTCGGTGGTGGTGGTGGTGGCGTACACCCCGACCCGCAGCCGAGGGATGTCGACGCCCTCGGACACCATGCGCACCGCCACCAGCCACGGCGCCGAGCCGGCGGAGAACGTGGCGATGCGCGCCGACGCGTCGGGGTCGTCGGAGGTCACCACCGTGGCGGCCTGTCCGAACCGGTTCGACAGGATCGACGCGATCCCCCGGGCGTGGTCCTGGTCGCTGGCGATCACCAGCCCGCCCGCCTCGGGGTGGACGGTCCGGATCTCCTCGAGCCGGGTCACCGCCTCGCGCAGCACCGTGGGCAGCCACTCGCCGTCGAGGGACAGCGCGGTCCGCAGGCGCTGCGAGGACCGGGCCTGATCGAGCGCATCGTCGAAGGTGGCCGACAGGATCGAGCCATCCGGCGCGCTCCACTCCATCTCGCCGCCGGTGCGGGGGAAGTAGACCGGCCGCACCACCCGCCCGTCGCCGAGCGCATCGCCGTAGCCGTACTCGTAGTCGGGCGCCGCCTCATCGAGGACGTAGTTGACGAAGGGGATCGCGCTGGTGTCGCTGCGGAACGGCGTGCCCGAGATGGCGAGCCGCCGGGCGGAGCCCTCGAACGCCACCCGGACCGAGTCGCCCCACGCCCGCTCGTCGGCGGCGTGGTGGATCTCGTCGAAGATCACGAACGCATCGGCGGCCAACGACCGCAGGACGTCGGCGCTGGTGGCCACCTGCTGGTAGGTGGTGACGATGCCATGCATGTCCGACGGGAGCGCCCCGTCGGCGGCCGACCACGCCGGGTCGAGGTGCAGGGCGAAGCGGGCTGCGGCCTGCGCCCACTGGAGCTTCAGGTGGGCGGTGGGCGCCACCACGATCAGCCGGGCCCGGGGCCGCTCCGACAGCACGTGCCGGGCCACCGTGAGGGCGAACGTGGTCTTGCCCGCGCCCGGGGTGGCGACGGTGAGGAAGTCGGCCTGACCTGCGGCGACGTACTTCTCGAACGCAGCTTTCTGCCACGGTCGGAGCTTGATCTGCCGGGTCATCGGAGGCGGAGAGCGGGGAGCGGGAACACGGGAAGGGGCAGTGTGCCACGCCCGCGCCCGGGTGCGATCCATGGCCGCTGACCAGCGGCGATGCTCGATGGTCTCGGGCCAGCCGGCACGCGATGGTTCAGTCGCGCAGGAGGGCGGCGGCGAGGCTGCCGATGGCGACGTCGCGCCGCTGCTGGCGGATCATGTTCTGGTCGAGCCCGGCCGTCAGGTAGCCGACGCTGATGCCGGTGTCGGGGTCGCCGAACGCCAGCTGGCCGCCGGCGCCGTTGTGGCCGAACGCCCGCGCCGATGCCGTCCGACCGAACCCCCGCCGGTACCCGAGCCCGTCCTCACCGGCCACCACGAGGCCCAGGGTGCGGCTCGCCGGGACGCCCCAGATGTCCGGCAGCATCATCCGGGCGTGCTCGGTCCCCTCGACCAGCACCTCCCGCGACCACAGGCCGTCGGGGTCGCGGAGCAGCCCCTGGTACAGGAGCGCGATGTCGGCGGCTCGCATGATGCCGCCGCCTCCGGGCACACCGACCGCCCGGGCCTCCGGCGCGTTGAGCGTGGTGAGGGCGCCGAGCGCCACGTCCGGCGGGATCAGCTCGGTGATGTCGATCTTGATGCCGTACGCCGCTTCCATCTCCTCGGGGGTCGGCGGCACCCCGACGCCCACGGCCTCGAGGATGCCGTCCTGCTGGTCGAGCGGGATCCCGAGGAGGCGGGGCAGCCCGAGGGGCGCGGTGACGAGCTCCTCGATGGCGTCGGCGTGGTCGAGCCCGGTGACGGTGGCCAGGATCTCGCCCAGCACCCAGTGGCCCGCGGTGGGGTGGTACACGAACGCGGTGCCCGGATCGACGGTGAGGCGCCACTTGGCGAACGCTTCGCGCCGCCCGGCGGTGGTGCTCCAGCGGTTCGGTCCCAGCGGCGCCCACGGAAAGCCGCCGGTGTGGGTCAGCAGCTGTTCGACGGTGACCACGTCCTTGCCGTTGCTGGCGAACTCCGGCACGTAGGTCGCCGCCGTGGTGGAGATGTCGACCTCGCCGGCGTCGATCAACCGCCAGATGGCGGCGGCGACGAGGGCCTTGGTGGCGGAGAACGCCAGGAAGCGGCTGTCCGCCGGCGCGCCGATGGTCTCGTCGACCACGAGGCGGCCGTCGTGGGCGATCGCGATCTGGACGGCTGGCGACAGGCCTTCGTCGACCTCGCGCCGCACCCGGGCGAGCAGGGCGTCGACCTTGGCCGGGTCGATCACATCGGAGCCGGCGATCAGGGCGGATGTGGGGGGCGTCGGGGCGGGGGTGGGGGCGTCGAGCTCGGTCACGCCCCGGACGGTACGCCCGAACCGGCCGCCGTGCTCAGCTCACCTTCGGGCAGGCCTCGGGACCGTTCAGGACACCCTGGCGGTACGCGCGGACCCGGTCGAACCCGGGGCCCTGGCGCTCGCGGTCGCCCTCGGAGCGGAACGACAGCAGGACGGCGACGCCCTCGTCGAGGTCGCCGGGCGACAAGACGAGCTCGTAGCGGTCCGGCGGGTTCGGGGGAAGCAGCGCCGCTGCCCACGCACCGGCGAAGCAGTCGCCTTGGAGCGTGGCGCTGACCTCGTCGTCGGCGGTGCCGAGCTGCTCGACAGCGTCGAGCCCGTACTGGGTGGCGAACAAGGTGGCCACCGCGAAGTCGCCGCCCTGTTCGTAGACGGCCGGGATGGTGTCGATCGCCTCGAAGCCCACATAGCGGTCAGGGATGCACACGAACAGCAGGTACCCGTCGATGGGGTCGTTGTTGCAGGTGGGCGGGTCGTCGGCGGAGAAGGGGACCGGGTCGCTGAGCGGCTGCCAGTCGTCGCCGTCCTCGCTCAGCGTCGGGAAGGTGTCGGTCCAGAAGGCGTCGAGGGAGGGGAACGCCAGCTCGATGATGCCGGGGTCGTCGGTCGATCCGGCGAGGTGGAGGTCGCCGCCGGTGCCGGCCTCGTCCTCGTCGGAGAAGGGGAACTCGTAGGGGGCGGGGTCTCCGTCGGTGAAGTCGGCGCACCGGTCCGCTCCGGACTCGAACCCGTCCTGGAAGGCGCCGACCCGGTCGAAGCCGCTGCCGTGTGCGGAGGGGTCGTCCGCGAACCCGCCCGGTGCGTCGCGCAGCGACAGCACGCCGGCCAGCGCCTGGTCGAGGTCGTCGGTGGTGACGGTGAAGCGCGGGCTGCCGCCGTCGGTGACGTGTTGGACCCAGGCACCGGCGAAGCAGTCGGCCTGGAGCTCGGTGGTGACCGATGCACCGGTGAACTGGGCGCGCTCCTGGATGGCGTGACCCCACTCGTGCGCGATCACGACCGCTGCGGTGAACGTGCCGTACCGGTCGGCCAGGTCGGGAAGGAACCGCTCCTGGTCCCAGACCACCGCATCGGCCGGCGGGCAGTAGTAGGCGTTGTCGAGCAGTTCGCTGATGTCCGCGCTCGAGGCGCACGGCACGCTCGATGGGTCGGTGCCGCTGTCGATGGCGAAGAGGCCGCCGCTGAGCGGCTCGTAGGCGGCGCCGTACGCCTCGGGGTAGACCTCGGTCCAGAAGGCTTCGAGGTCGCTGATGGTGTTGCCGATGACGTCGTTGAGCTCGCTGCCGTCGGATCCGAGGATGTCCACGTCGGTCGGTGCCGGGGGCACCGTGGTGCTGGGGGCGGTGGTCGTGGTGTCGGCGACGTCGCTGCCGATGATGTCGGCATCGGCACGGGTCTCGGCCGCCTGCTCCTGCCCGGCTTCGACCCCGCAGGCGCTCAGGGCCAACAGGGCGGCGAGCACCAGCGCGCCGCGGGTCCGCATCGTCCGGTTCGTTGCTCGCACGAGCGCTCCTCCCGCCCGCCCACCATGGGCGGCGGCGACCATTCCACCACGTGGGCGCCGCCGCGCCCGCTCGGCGCCGGCGGCCGCCGGTCGTGCGATGCTCGGGGCATGGCCCTCGACCCCAACGCCGTCGTCTCCCGCACCCGCGCCACGTGGGACACCGAGATCGAGCCTGCGCTCGTGGAGTACATCCGCGTGCCGGCGCTCTCCTCGGCGTTCGACCCGGACTGGGCGCAGCACGGCCACCTCGATGCCGTGGTCGACAGCGCAGCGGCGTGGGCGGCGGGCCGGGCCATCGCCGGCCTGTCCGTCGAGGTCGTGCGCCTCGCCGGTCGGACCCCGGTGCTGTGGTTCGAGGTCCCGGCGTTCGACGGTTCGGCGCCCTCGCCCGATCGGGCTGCAGATGTCGACACGGTCCTGTTGTACGGCCACCTCGACAAGCAGCCCCCGATGCACGGCTGGCGCGAGGGGCTGGGTCCGTGGAGCCCGGTCCTCGACGGGGACCGCCTGTACGGCCGGGGTGGCGCCGACGACGGCTACGCCGCCTACGCGTCGCTCGCGGCCATCGAGGCGGTGCAGGCCGAGGACGGTCGCCACGCCCGCTGCATCGGGCTGATCGAGTGCAGCGAGGAGTCCGGGAGCCCGGACCTGCCGGCCTACGTGGCCCACCTGGGCGACCGCATCGGCAGCCCGACCCTCGTGGTGTGCCTCGATTCGTTCTGCGGCGACTACGAGCGGATGTGGACGACGACGTCGCTGCGCGGGCTCGTGGGCGCCACCCTCGAGGTGAGGGTGCTGCACGAAGGGGTCCACTCCGGGAGCGCGAGCGGCGTGGTGCCGGACTCGTTCCGCATCGCACGGCGGCTGCTCGACCGGGTCGAGGACCCCGACACCGGACGGGTGCTGGTGCCCGAGCTGTGGGCGGAGATCCCCGCCGCCCGTCGGGAGGAGATCGGCGCCGTGGCGGACGACCTGGGCAGCGCGCTCACCGCCACCTACCCCTACGTCGGGGGCGCCGGACCCACCATCCCCGCCAGCGAGCCCGCCGCCCAGCTCACGGCCAAGACCTGGGAGCCCACCCTCACCGTGATCGGCGCCGACGGCCTGCCGCCGTCGCAGACCGCCGGCAACGTGCTGCGGCCCGCCACCACCCTTGCGCTGTCGTTCCGCCTGCCGCCCACGGTCGACGCCTTCGCCGCGGCCCGGGCCGTCGAAGCCGTCCTCGCCGCCGACCCGCCCCACGGGGCGTCGGTCACCGTCCACGTCGACAGCGCCGAGGGCGGCTGGGACGCACCGCCCACCGCGCCGTGGCTCACCGCAGCGATGGAGGCGGCCAGCACCGCCACCTTCGGCCAGCCCGCCCGGAGCCTGGGCGAGGGCGGGTCGATCCCCTTCATGGGCATGCTCGGCCGTCGCTTCCCGGACGCCCAGTTCCTCCTCACCGGGGTCCTCGGCCCGGAGTCCAACGCCCACGGCCCCAACGAGTTCCTCCACCTCCCCACCGCCCAGAAGCTGACCGCTGCGGTCGCCCTCGTCCTCGACGCCCACGCCACCCGCTGACCCTGGCACCTCCGGACGCCACCCCTCACCGCCCTCGCGTGACAGAGTGGTGTCATGCAACTGACCCCGCGGTACGGCCCCGATCCGATCATCTCGCTCGACGGTCCGCCGAGCGCCATCGCCGACCTGGTGATCCGCCAGCGCCGCCGGCTGGCCGACGAGCTGGCCGGCCTCGACGAGGAGGGGTGGACGCATCCGAGCCGCTGCGACCGCTGGGCGAACCGCGACGTGATCTCGCACCTCGTGGCCACCAACCAGTTCTGGAGCTTCTCGATCGCCATGGGCCTCAAGGGCGAGCCGACCCGGTTCCTGGCCACGTTCGACCCGGTGGCCTCCCCCGCCCAGCTCGTCGCCGACGCCCCCCAGGTGACCACGGGGGACCTGCTGGCGCAGTTCGTCGCCACCAGCGAGGCGCTCGCCCAGCAGGTGGGGGCGCTCGACGACGCCGGGTGGCAGGCCACCGTGGAAGCTCCGGCCGGACACGTCGCCATCAGCACCCTCGCCCACCACGCCCTGTGGGACGCGCTGGTCCACGAGCGCGACATCCTGCTGCCGCTGGGGTTGACGCCGGTCGAGGAGGCCGACGAGACGCTCGCCTCGCTCCGCTTCGCCGCCGCCCTCAGCCCGGCGTTCGCTCTGAGCCGGGACGAGGCCCCGACCGGCGCGCTGGGCGTGGCGCCCAGCGATGCCGACGGGTCGTTCACCGTGACCGTGACCGACCACGTCGCCGTCACCGACGGCATCGACGGCGCCGACCGCAGCGACGGCACCGGTCCCGTGCTGCGCGGACCGGCGGTGGAGCTGCTGGAGGCCCTCAGCCTCCGGGCGCCCCTGCCGTCCGGCCTCCCCGCCGACGTGGAGCGCTGGCTGGAGGGCCTCAAGGTCACCTTCGACCAGGCCTGATCGGGTCG
>JAOBWH010000016.1 GCA_025463265.1 Ilumatobacteraceae bacterium | reverse complement strand
GTGGATCGAGTCCTCCCGGGTCATGCCCCAGCCGCGGACCGGGGCGATCACCTCGAGGTCCGGGGCGAGCGAGCGCACGCCGACCTCGAAGCGGACCTGGTCGTTGCCCTTGCCGGTGCAGCCGTGGGCGACGGCCTGGGCGCCGTGGTAGCGGGCGGTCTCGACGAGGTGCTTGACGATGACGGGTCGGCTCAGCGCGGAGACCAGCGGGTAGCGGCCCTCGTACATGGCGTTGGCCTTCAGCGCCGGGGCGACGAAGTCCTCGGCGAACTCCTTGCGGGCGTCGACGACGATGGCCTCGAGGGCGCCGGCCGCCCGGGCCCGCTCCTTCACCACCTCCCAGTCGTCGGACGCCTGACCGACGTCGACGGCGAGGCAGATGACCTCGACGCCGAGCTCTTCGATCATCCAGCGCACGGCCACGGAGGTGTCGAGACCACCGGAGTAGGCCAGTACCACGCGCTTCGCCACGTTGTTCCTCTTTCGTTCTTGGTTTCGTTGGAGATCTTGGGTCGGCTCAGGTCAGTCCCGCCAGCTCACGGAGCTGGCCGGCCACCTGGGCCCCGGTGAGGCCTTCGGCCACCACCACGAACAGGGTGTCGTCGCCGGCGACGGTGCCGATGACCTCGGGCATGCCGGAGCGGTCGAGCGCAGAGCCGACGACGTTGGCGGTGCCGGGCGGGGTGCGCAGCACGACGAGGTTCCCCGACGATGCCACCTCCACCACCCAGTCGCCGAGCGTGCGCCGCAGGTGGTCCTCGGGTGCCCGCTGGTCCTTGGGCAGCTCCGGGATGGCGTACACCGTCTCGCCGGCTCCGGCTCGGACCTTGATGGCGCCGAGGTCGTCGAGGTCGCGGCTGACCGTGGCCTGGGTGGCGGTGACGCCCTCCGTGCCGAGCAGGGCGACGAGCTGCTCCTGGCTGGCCACGGCGTGCTGGGACAGCAGCTTGGCCACCAGGTGCTGGCGCTGGTTCTTGGTGGGACGGGTGGCTTCGGTCGCCTTCGTCACCGGTCTGCCTCCGACGCGATGACGAGCCACTCCAGCGCCCCGCGGGCGGCGGCCAGGCGGTTGCGGGCCTCGGGCCACACCCGGCTCCTGGGACCGTCGAGGACCTCGTCGGTGACCTCCTCGCCGCGGTGGGCGGGGAGGCAGTGCAGGAAGATGGCGTCGGGCGCGGCCCGGTCGAGCATCGCCTGGTCCACGCGGTAGGGCTCGAAGACGGGCTTGCGGATGGCGGCCTCGGCCTCCTGGCCCATCGAGTACCACGCATCGGTGACCAGGACGTGGGTCCCGTCGGCGCCGTCGACCGGATCGGTGTCGTGCTCGGCCCCGGACGCTCCGAGCTCGAGCATCCGGGCCAGGTCCGAAGCGGGCGGGGCGTAGCCGTCGGGGCACGCGAAGCGCAGCGCCATGCCCTGCATGGCGCAGGCGAAGCCGAGCGAGCGGGCCACGTTGGAGTAGTCGCCCACCCAGGTGACCGTGCGGCCGGCCACATCCGCATCGAACTCGGCGCGGATGGTGAGCAGGTCGGCGATGGCCTGGAGCGGGTGGCTCAGGTCCGAGAGCAGGTTGACGATGGGGACCGCGGCGGCGCCGGCCATGCGGACGAGCACCTCGTGGTCGAACACCCGCGCCGCGATGACCGAGTGGTAGCAGGCGAGGGTGCGGGCCACGTCCTCGGCGGACTCCCGGCCGTCGATGTCGACCTGATCGGGCGTGAGGTAGATCGGGTGGCCGCCCAGCTCCACGACGGCCATCTCGGTGGAGTTGCGCGTCCGGTTGGACGGCTTCTCGAAGATGAGCGCCGCGCCTCGGTCCTCGAGCACCCGGACCGGGTGGGCCGAGGTGCAGCGGTCGAGCAGCTGGAGGAGCTCCTCGGCGGTGAGGTCGTCGACCTCCAGCAGGTGACGGGTCACGACGCAGCCTCCACGTCGGTGTAGGCGGAGGCGAGGATCTGGCAGGCCTCGGCGATCTCGGCGTCGGTGACGAGCAGGTTCGGAGCGAGCCGCAGCGCGGTCGGCGTCACGGCGTTGACCACGAGGCCGCGCTCGAGCGCAGCGTTGGCCACCAGCCCGGCGTCGAGGCCGTCGACGAGCTGGGCGGCGATCAGCAGCCCGAGGCCGCGGACCTCCGACACGTGGGGGTCGGCGGCGAGCGACGCCATGAGCGCGGCGCCCGCCTTGCCGGCACGGGTGGGGACGTCTTCGGCCTCCATCACGGCGAGCACGGCCTGCGCTGCGGCCGCGGCGAGGGGCTGGCCGCCGTAGGTGGTGGCGTGGTCGCCGGGCTCGAAGGCACCGGCCACGTCCGCCCGGGCCCAGCAGGCGCCGATCGGGACACCGTTGCCCAGGGCCTTGGCCATGGTGACGACGTCGGGCACGACCCCGAAGTGCTGGTGGCCGAACCACGCCCCCGTCCGGCCCAGGCCGGTCTGGACCTCATCGACCATCATCAGCAGGCCGCGCTCGTCGCACAGCCGCCGGACGCCCTGGAAGTAGTCGGCGGTGGCCGGGTTGACGCCGCCCTCGCCCTGGACGGGCTCCAGGAGGACGGCGGCGACCGTCGGGTCGAGCGCCGACTCGAGGGCGTCCAGGTCGTTCCACGAGACGTGGCGGAAGCCCTCGGGGAGCGGCTGGAAGGCCTCCCACTTCTGGGGCTGGCCGGTGGCGTGCAGCGTGGCGAGCGTGCGTCCGTGGAACGAGCCGAGCGCGCTCACCACGACGTGCTTGCCCCGGCCGCCCCACTTGCGGGCCAGCTTGATGGCGCACTCGTTGGCCTCGGCGCCGGAGTTGGTGAAGAACACCTGACCGCCGCCGCCCAGGAGGCGATCGAGCGTGGTGGCCACCTCGGGCCCGGGCACGGTGCCGAACAGGTTCGACGTGTGGAGCAGCGTCTGGGCCTGGTGGTGCAGCGCCTCGGCGACCGCCGGGTGGCTGTGGCCCAGGCCGGTCACGGCCAGCCCGGACAAGAAGTCGAGGTACACGCGGCCCTGGTCGTCCCACAGGCGGGCGCCCTGGCCGCGCACGAAGGTGACGGCGGGCGGTGGATAGGTGGGCATGAGCGGGCTGGCGGTCACGATCCACCTCCGTCGGCCCGGGTGATCATCGTGCCCACGCCGGCATCGGTGAGCAGCTCCAGGAGGACCACGTGGGGGATGCGCCCGTCGAGGATGTGGGCGGACCCCACGCCGTCGGCCACCGCGTCGAGGCAGGCCTCGATCTTGGGGATCATCCCGCCGGCGATCACCCCATCGGCGATCAGGCCCATGGCCCGGGCGGTGGACAGGCGCGAGATCAGCGACGACGGGTCGCCCACGTCGGTGAGCACGCCGGGCACGTCGGTCAGGTAGATCAGCTTCTCCGCCTCCAGGTTGGCGGCGATGGCGATGGCGGCCGTGTCGGCGTTGATGTTGTACGACTGGCCTTCGTTGTCCGACCCGATGGTGGAGATGACCGGGATGAAGTCGGCGGCCAGGAGCGTGTCGAGGATGCGCCGGTCGACCTCGACCACGTCGCCCACGTACCCCAGGTCGACGTGGCGCTGCTCCGCCGTGATCAGCCCCGCGTCTTCGCCCGAGAGGCCGACGGCCACCCGTTCCCGCTGGTTGATGGCCGAGACGATGTCGGCGTTGACGCTGCCGGTCAGCACCATCCGGGCGACGTCGAGCGTGTCGGCGTCGGTGACCCGCAAGCCGTCCCTGAACTCGGTCGCGATGCCCAGCTTGTCGAGGAGGTCCCCGATCTGGGGGCCGCCGCCGTGCACGACGACCGGCTTGAGTCCGATGGCCCGCAGCAGCACGATGTCCGCCGCGAACGAGTGGGCGAGGGCATCGTCGACCATGGCGTTGCCGCCGAACTTGATGACCACGGTCGTGCCCGAGAAGGCCTGGATGTAGGGCAGGGCCTCCACCAAGATGGCCGCACGGGTGGCGGGCTCGATCTGCGCCAGCGTCTGCGGGTCCACGTACCTCTCGTCAGCCATCCCGAGAGTCTATGCACGCTCCTGCATGATCATGCAAGCGAGTTTCAGCTGCCGCCGGTGTTCTCGTCGATGTACTCGTGCGTCAGGTCGTTGGTCAGGACCGTGAAGGACCCCTCGCCCAGGCCGAGATCGCACACGATGTCGAGGTGGCGTTGGGCCAGGTGCTCGGCCACCGCCGCATCGTCGTGGTCGACGGAGACCCCACCGGCCGCCACGGTCACGCCGCCGTAGCTGACCGCCACCCGCTCCTGGTCCATCTCGATGCCGGCGACGCCGAGCTCGCTCGCCAAGCGGCCCCAGTACGGGTCCTGGCCGTACCAGCTGCACTTGCACAGGGCGCTGGCGGCGATCTGGCGGGCACCGGCCTCGGCATCGGCGTCGCTGGCGGCCCCGGTGACGGTGAGCTTCACGACCTTGGTGGCCCCCTCGGCGTCACCGGCCATCTGGCTGGCGAGGTCCGCGCACACCTGGCCGACGGCGGCTGCGAGGTCGTGCTCGTCGACCCGGCCCGCCTTGCCGCTGGCCAGGAGGATCACGGTGTCGTTCGTGGACCGGCAGGCGTCGGTCATCAAGATGTTGAAGCTCTGGCTCACCGCGCCGCGCAGGATCTCGCGCAGCTGGTCACCGGTGGCCTCCGCATCCGTGGTGAGCACGGCGAGCATCGTGGCCATGTTGGGGCTGAGCATCGCCGCCCCCTTCGCCATGCCCCCGACCACGGCGCCGCTCTCCCCGACCGGTGCGGTCGCCACCTTCCGGGCCGTGTCGGTGGTGCGGATCGCCTCGGCCGCGGCGACGTCGCCGTCGACCGCCCGCCCGGCGACCAGGGCCGGGACCCCGGCGAGGATCGTGTCGATGGGCAGCGGGATCCCGATGAGACCGGTGCTGCACACCAGGATCTCGTGGGGGTCGCAGCCGAGCTGCGCGGCGGTGGCGGCGCACATCGCCTGGGCGTCGGCCCGGCCGGGTGCACCGGTGGCGGCGTTGGCGTTGCCCGAGTTGAGGACGACCCCGGCGGCCCGCCCGTGGGTCCGGGCCAGGTGGGCGTCGGACGTGAGGACGGGCGCGGCGGTCATCTTGTTGTCGGTGAAGACGGCGGCGGCGGGGACCGGCCGTCTGTCGGCGGTGGCCACCAGCGACAGGTCGGGATCGCCCGAGGACTTGATCCCGCAATGGATCCCCGAGGCGACGAACCCCTTGGCTGCCGTGACGCTCATGCTGGTTCCTCCGTGGTGCGGCTCATGGGTAGAGGCCCACCAGGGGAAGGCCGGCGGTCTCGTCGAGGCCGAGGGCGACGTTGGCGGCCTGGATGGCACCGCCGCTCGCGCCCTTGGTGAGGTTGTCCAGCGCCGCGATGGCGACGACCCAGCCGGTGCGTTCGTCGGCGAAGGCGGTGACGTGGACCTGCTGGGACCCGAGCGTGGCCTTGGTGGACGGCGACGACTCCCGGACGACCACGAACGGTTCGGGGTCGTAGGCGTCGTGCAGCGTGACCCGCAGCGACTCGGTGGTCACCGCCCGGGTGGGCCGGGCGTAGCAGGTGGCCAAGATGCCCCGGTTCATGGGGGCCAGGTGCGGCGTGAACAGCACCTGGGCCGGCTCACCGGCGGCGTGGGTGAGGTTCTGCTCGATCTCGGGCGTGTGCCGGTGGTCCAGCACGCCGTAGGCGGTGAAGTCCTCGTCGACGGCGTTGAACGTGGTGGTCGCCTTGGGTGCCCGGCCGGCGCCCGACACGCCGCTGGCCGCATCCACGATGATGCCGGTGGGCTCCACCAGGCCCGCCGCCAGCAGCGGGGCCAGTGCCAGCGTGGCGGTGGTCACGTAGCAGCCAGGGGTGGCGATGAGCTTGGCCCCGACCAGCTCCTCGCGGAACAGCTCCGGCAAGCCGTAGACGGAGTCGGCCAGCAGCTCGGGGACGGTGTGCTCCTCGCCGTACCACTGCGGGTAGAGCGAGGCGTCCTTCAGCCGGAAGTCCGCGGCCAGGTCGACCACGGTGCGCCGGCCGTCGAGCAGACCGGGGACGATGGCCTGCGAGGTGCCGTGCGGGAGGCCGCAGAACACGAGGTCGAGCTCGTGGTCGTCGGCCAGGCCCGCCCGGTTCTCGGCGAACACGAGGTCCGGGTAGGCGACGGCGAGGCTCGGGTAGAGGTCCGCCACCCGGTTGCCCGCCTGGCTGTCTCCGGTCGCGACCACCAGCTCGAGGTCGGGGTGCCCGGCGAGCAGGCGCAGCAGCTCGGCCCCGGTGAACCCCGATGCCCCGATGATCCCGACCCGTACCGTCATGCCGCCACTCTATGCGCACAGATGCATGACTATGCAAGACCCGGGCTTCACCACTCACGGCGCCCGATCGACGACGGCGTCCCGCCCGGTCTCGGAGGCGTCGGCGGGCTCGATCATCCGGATGTCGCGGTAGGGAGCACCGACGGACCAGGGTCGGTCGGTGCCCACCAGCGCGTCGGGGTCGAGGCGGTCCAAGACGAGCGCGGCGAAGGGGGCCGACCCGTCGGCGGGGCGGAGCTCGAAGCCGCTGCCCTTCCGGTGCAGCGCACCGTGGATGACGCGGGACTGGCGGATCGACCGCTCGATGCCCACCCGCGAGAGGGCGGTGCCGCCGGGCGCGTCGGGCGCCTCGACCACCTCGACCGTGAGGGCGTCGCCGTAGCCGGCGGCCTCGATGCGGTCCGACGCGGCGCCGAAGCGCGACCGAGCCAGCAGCAGCTCGGTGGTGCCCAGCTCGACGAGCACGCCCTTCTTCGCCGTGCCGACGAACATCCCGGTGAGGACCGATCCAGCAGCGGGGCCCCTGGGTCGACCGCTCCCCCGTCTCGCTGCCACCGGCCCACCCTCGCACACGGTCCCGGCCGGCCGCACCGCAGCTGCGGGGGTGGCCGGTCCTTGACAGGCCGACGGGCTGGGCGTAGAAACTGGACTCGTGTCCAGCACTGATGTCCAGTTGCCCACGGCGGCGCCCCGCCGCCACCTGAGCGACCGGCAGGCCAAGACCGTGCACCGGCTGACCGAGGCGGCGGTCACCGAGCTGACCGAGGTCGGGTATCCGGCGCTCACGGTCCGCAACGTCGCCAAGCGGGCCGGGGTCGCCCCCGCCACGGCGTACACGTACTTCGCCTCCAAGGAGCACCTCGTGGCCGAGGTGTTCTGGCGCCGCTTCGACGGGCAGGAGCCCGCCGCGCCGGACCGCCGGCGGTCCCCCGCCACCCGCGCCACCGACGTGCTGCTCGGGTTCGCCCTCGTGGTGGCCGACGAGACCGACCTGGCGGCGGCCTGCACCGTGGCGCTCCTGGCCGACGACCCCGAGGTGCGCGAGCTGCGGCTGCGCATCGGCCTGGAGATGCACCGCCGCTTGACCGATGCCGTCGGCGACGACGCCCCGCCCGCCGCCATCGTGACGCTCGAGCTGGCCACCACCGGAGCGCTGCTGCAGGTCGGCACCGGCCACCTGGCCTACGACGCCATCCCCGGACTGCTGGCCGATGCGGCCGCTCTGGTGCTGGGAGGCGCCGCCCGATGACCGTGACCAGCGAGCCCCTCGTCTACGACCCGTACGCCTACGAGATCCACGAGGATCCGTACCCCACCTACGCCCGCCTGCGCCAGGAGGCGCCGCTCTACCGCAACGACGAGCGGAACTTCTGGGCCTTGTCCCGTCACGGCGACGTGATGGCGGCGTTCCGCGACTCGGAGCGCTTCTCCAACGCCGAGGGGGTCTCGATCGACCCGGCGGCGTCGGGCCCCCACGCCCACCGGACCATGTCCTTCCTGGCGATGGACCCGCCGAACCACGGCCGCATGCGCGGCCTCGTCTCCCGGGGCTTCACCCCCCGTCGCGTGGCGGCGATGGAGGACGGCATCCGCGCCCTCACGGTCCAGCACCTCGACGACTGCCTGGCCAAGGGCGACTTCGACTTCGTGGCCGACCTCGCCGGCAAGGTGCCGATGGACGTCATCTCCGAGATGCTCGGCGTCCCGCAGGCTGACCGGGAGATGCTCCGCAAGCAGTCGGACCTGCTGATCCACCGCGAGGAGGGCGTCACCGACGTCCCGCCGGCCGGGGTCGAGGCCGCCTTCGCGCTGGTGATCTACTACGCCGACCTCATCGCCGATCGGCGGGCCAACCCGGGCGACGACCTGGTGTCGGCGCTGTGCGCGGCCGACGTCGACGGCGACCGCCTCACCGACGACGAGATCACCAGCTTCTTGTTCCTGATGGTGGTCGCCGGCAACGAGACCACCACCAAGCTCCTCGCCCACGCCTGGTACTGGGGCGACCGGTTCCCCGGCGAGCGGGCCAAGGCGTTCGCCGATCCGGGCCGGATCCCCGACTGGGTCGAGGAGACGCTGCGGTACGACACGTCGAGCCAGATGCTCGCCCGGGTCACCACCGCCGATCTCGAGTTCCACGGCCAGACCATCCCGAAGGGCGACCGGGTGCTGCTCCTCGCCGGATCCGCCAACCGCGATGATCGGGCGTTCGCCGACCCGGACCGCTACGACCTCGACCGCGACCGCGAGGCCGGCATCGCCAGCTTCGGCGTCGGGCGCCACTTCTGCATGGGCGCCTCGCTGGCCCGGCTGGAGGCCCACGTCGTGCTGCAGGAGCTGATCAAGCGGGTCGAGTCCTACGAGATCGACCCGGCCGGCACCCGCCGAGTCCACTCGGTCAACGTGCGCGGCTTCGAGTCGCTCCCGACCTCGGTCACGGTGCGCTGATGCCCCGCTTCGAACCCCACCCCGACCGACGGCCCGCCCTGGTGACCGGCGCCTCTTCAGGCATCGGTGCATCCACGGCCCAGGCCCTCGCCGCCGCCGGCCACCCCGTGATCCTCGCCGCCCGCCGCATCGACCGCCTCGAAGAGCTGGCCGCCAAGCTGCAGGCCGACGGTGCCGAGGCCGCCGCACTCGCCTTGGACCTGGCGGAGCCGGACTCCATCGACGCCTGCGCCGAGGCCGCCGCCGCCCTGTTCGGCCCGATCGACGTCGTCGTGGCGAACGCCGGGCAGATCAGCTCGGCCACCGCGCTGGCTGCTGACCCCGACGAGTTCGCCCGCAACGTCCAGATCAACCTGCTCGGCACCCAGCGGCTGGCCGCCCGCCTCGGCCCGGCCATGGTCGAGCGCGGGCACGGTGACCTGGTGTTCGTCACCTCCGATGTCGTGACCCGGCCTCGCACCCACATGGCCTCCTACGTGGCGGCGAAGGCCGGCCTCGAGGGACTTGCCCGAGCCATGCAGATGGAGCTCGAAGGCACCGGCGTCCGTGTCGGCATGGTCCGGCCCGGCCCGTCCAGCACGGAGCAGGGCACGGACTGGGACGAGGAGACCGTGCTCCACATCATCCCGTCCTGGGAGCGGTGGGGCCTCCTGCGCCACAACGGCGCACTCCTCCCCAACAACGTGGCCGACGCCATCGTCGCCATGGTCTCCAGCCCCAAGGGCACGCACCTCACCTTGATCGAGGTCCAGCCCGAAGCCCCCGTCACCACCGACCGGAGTCACCGATGACCGACCTCGCCGAACGCTCCACCGCCCTGCCCGACCCGCCCAAGGTGTCCGGCGACGACGGCGGCACCGGGCACCTCGAGGAGCTCCGGCGCGACCCCATCGGCCTGATGGAGCGCACGCGAGCCGAGTGCGGCGACGTCGGGGAGTTCCGCCTCGCCGACAAGGACGTGGTCCTGCTGACCGGGGCCGAAGCCAACGAGGTGTTCTTCCGCGCCACCGACGACGACCTCGACCAGGCGGCCGCCTACCCGTTCATGACGCCGATCTTCGGCGAGGGGGTGGTGTTCGACGCCTCGCCCGAGCGCCGCCGAGAGCAGCTCCACAACATGGCGCTGCGCGACAAGCAGATGCGCGGCCACGCCGAGACCATCCAGCGCGAGGTCGACGAGATGGTGGCCCGCTGGGGCGATCGCGGCGAGATCGACCTCCTCGACTGGTTCTCCGAGCTGACCATCTACACGTCGTCGTCGTGCCTCATCGGCCGCAAGTTCCGCCTCGACCTCGACGACCGGTTCTCCCACCTCTACCACGAGCTCGAGCAGGGCACCGACGCCATCGCCTATGTGGACGCCTACGCCGACATCCCGTCGTTCCACGCCCGGGACCGGGCCCGTGCCGGGCTCGTCGAGCTGGTCTCGGCGATCATGGACAAGCGCGAGGACGCCGGCCCGCCAGCGGACAAGGACGACCGGGACCTGCTGGACGTCTTGATGTCGCTGCGCGACGACGAGGGGGCGCTCCGGTTCAGCGCCGACACGATCACCGGCATGTTCATCTCGATGATGTTCGCCGGGCACCACACCACCTCCGGGACCGCGGCATGGACGCTCATCGAGCTGCTGCGCCACCCCGACGAGATGGCTGCGGTGGTCGCTGAGCTCGATGGGCTCTACGCGGATGGGACCGAGGTGTCCTACCAGGCCCTGCGGTCCATGCCCCGCCTCGAAGGCGCCATCAAGGAGGCCCTGCGCCTCCATCCGCCGCTCATCCTCCTGCTGCGCGTGTCGAACATCGACCTCGAGGTCGGTGGACACGTCGTGAGGAAGGGGAAGATGGTGGCGGCCTCGCCGTCGGTGTCGAACCGGCTGCCCGAGGCGTTCGGCGACCCGGAGGCCTTCCGCCCCAGCCGCTACCTCGAAGATCCGGGGGCCGATGCGGCGAACCCGTGGAACTGGATCCCGTTCGGCGCCGGCCGCCACCGCTGCGTCGGCGCCAACTTCGCCATGATGCAGCTGAAGGCGATCTTCTCGGTGCTGCTCAAGGACTGGACGCTCGATGCCGCCCAGCCGCTCGACAGCTACCGCAACGACCACTCCAAGATGGTCGTCCAGCTCGCCCAGCCGTGCCGGGCGACCTTCACCCGCCGCGCCACCGCCGACGCCGAACGCGACGTCGCCACGCCCACGGCCTCCGCCACACCCACCGCACCCGAGACCGCTCCGGCGACGCGGGCCGACGGCTGGCGCCTCGAGGTCGACCGCGACCTCTGCCAGGGCCACGCGGTCTGCGAGAGCGAGGCGCCCGCCGTGTTCTCCGTGTCGAAGAAGGGCGACCTGACCGTCCTCGACGCCCGTCCGCCCGACGAGCTGCGCACCGCAGCCGAAGCCGCCGTGACGTACTGCCCGACCCACGCCCTGTCGATCGTCGACGAGGCCTGACCGCCCGGTCAGCCCATCCGCACCGACACCACCAGCACCAGCACCTGCACCTGCACCAGCACCACACCACAAGGGGACCCGAACGATGCCTGCCTACCCGCGCGAAGAGATGGAAGCCATGGTCGAGCACTGGCTCGCCGTGAACAAGGCAGCCGAGGCCGACGGCAACTGGGAGCCGATGGCCGCCTGCTACACCGACGATGCCACCTACGGGTGGAACTACGGCGCCAAGGAGAACTTCATGGCGGTCGGTCGCAAGGAGATCGAGGAGTTCGCCCTGGGCTCGGAGATGATGGGCCTCGACGGCTGGGAGTACCCCTACGTCGAGACGCTGATCGATGAGCAGAAGGGCCAGTTCGTGGGCTTCTGGCGCCAGATCGCCGACGCCACCCGGCCCGACGGCAGCCACTACGAGGTCGCCGGCATCGGCGGCAGCTGGTTCCGCTACGCCGGCAACATGCAGTGGAGCTGGCAGCGGGACTGGTTCGACTTCGGCAACGCCGCCGCCCTGTTCATGGAGATGATGACCGATGGGACCCTGTCCTCCGGCATGACCGCACGCATGGAGCGGTCCCTCAGGCCGGGCCAGCTGCCCGGGCACTACCCCCTCGACGAGACGCCGGTGGGGCTGTGGGAGGTCCCGTCCTGAGGTCAGTCGGCGGCGCTGGCCGCCGGCAGCTCGTCGAGCCCGTACCGGCTCCGCACCTTGCTGCCGGCGCAGTGGCCGTCGTCGGATCCGGCGGCGTCGCCCAGCCCGCCCTCGAGGATCGGGTTCGATCCGCTGAACACGCCCCACGGGCTCTCGCAGCCCGGCACCACCCAGGCGTGCATCATCCAGCCTCGGCTTCCGTCGCCGCGCGTGCCGCCCTGCGCCGCGCAGTCGGCGTCGCTGATGGTGAGCGGTCCGATGACACCGTCGCCCTTCTCGCACAGCGGGAGGTGGTGGCGGTGGCTGCGGTCCTCCACGCCGGCGAAGCCGGTCTCGGGCTCGGCGCCGTCCTTCATGACGAAGTAGCTCAGCCCCACGAGGTGGGCGTCGGGCCCGTTGCCGTCGTAGAGGAGCATCTCGGGCTGTTCGAGGTCGAAGTGCCCGTCCACCAGCGGGAACTTCACGAAGTGGGCGGCGATGGCACCGACGTAGGGCGTCGACGAGTCGTAGCCCGCCGCCAGGGCGTCCGCCGCGGTCGGGTACCTGGCGGCCACCGCCCGGGCCTGCTCGATGTCGGCCGCCAGCTGAGCGCACCTGGCCGGATCGGTGATGGCCACCCACGGCTGGGGGCCGAGGTGGCCGGAGTGGACGAAGCCACCCGGTCCGCTGCCGTCCCCCGCCGGATCGCCGACGGCGTGGTCGTGCGACAGCGCGCCCGTGGTGCGCAGCCAGTCCACCCAAGCGTCGTAGGTGGCGTCGTCGGCGCGGCCCAGCTCCTCCACCAGCTCGACCGGAGCACCCTCGTTCACCAGGGATCTGCCGGTCCGGGCCACGAGCGCATCGAGCACGGCGTCGCCGGTGACCGTCGGCGCCGTGGTGCTGGTGGAGGTCGCCGCGGCGCCGTGGGCGTGGCCCATGTCGTCGCCGGTGGGCATCTCGCCGCCGTCGTAGACATCGACCCCGGCCCGCTCGGCCTCATCCCAGTAGGCGGGGATGTTCAGGTCCCGATCGCAGCGCTGATCATCGAGGCGAGCCATCCGGGCCTGGTGCTCGGCCTCGCTCTCCCCGCTCGCCGCGCCGTGGTGCCCCGCTGCGCCTCCATGGTCGCCGTGGGTGGCGGCCCCGGGCGAGAAGCTGGCGGCCGCCGCCACCCCGAGCGCCGCGACCACGGCGAACGCGGCGGCGGGCAGCCGGACCCGTTGCGCTCCCGCCAGCAAGAGGCGCGCCGAGATGGCGATCACCGCCAGCTCCAGGCCCGCACAGGTCAGGTCGACGAAGCCGACCTCCTCCACCGATCCCGCATGGCCGCCCACGGGCAGCCCGACCGTGCGGCTCAGGACCCAGGCCCCCACCGCGGCCAGGTTGACGGTGATGGTCAGCTGGTAGAGGCGGCGCGACGCCTGGTCGGCCACCAGGATCGCCGCCACCGCCAGCTGGAACCCGCCCACCAGGGCGAAGGCCACAGGATCGACCCAGCCGGTGGATCGGTGCACCGAGATCATGGCGATGTGGATCAGGGCGGCTCCGGCCGAGCACGCGGCCACCACCCACGCCAGATCGACGCCGTCGCGGCGCGACGACCCCTCGTCCCCCGTGCGGCTCGGCGTGGCAGTCCTCATCGACATCCCGGTCTCGCGGCCGGCGCCGATCCCCTGGCCCCGTCCCCCATCCACTGTCCCGCACCAGCGACTGAATCCAGCCTGAACCCTAGCGTGGCGACCCGCTGCGCTCCGACGACCCGGAGTCACCCGGCATGACCGCAATCGACGGCCTCGACCAGAACCTCATCGACGGCAAGATGGTCCCCGCCACCGGCGGCGGCACCTTCGCCACGATCAACCCGGCCACCGAGGAGGTCCTGGGCGTCGCCGCCGACGGCACGGCGGCCGACCTCGACGCCGCCATCGGCGCCGCCCGCCGCGCGTTCGACGGTGGTGCGCCCGAGTGGGCCGACCCGGCGTTCCGGGCCCGCTGCATCCGCCAGCTCCGCGACGCGCTCCAGTCCCACAGCGACGAGCTCCGGGAGCTGACGATCGCCGAGGTCGGGGCCCCTCGGTTCCTGACCACGATCGCCCAGCTCGACTCCCCCGTCGAGGACCTGGGCTTCGCCGCCGACCTGGCCGAGTCCTACGAGTGGACCAAGGACCTGGGCGAGGCCAGCCCGGTCGGCGTGAAGAGCCGGCGCACCATCGTGCGGGAGCCGGCCGGGGTGGTCGGGGCCATCACCCCGTGGAACTTCCCGCACCAGATCAACCTGGCGAAGCTGGGCCCGGCCCTCGCCGCCGGCTGCACCGTCGTGCTCAAGCCCGCCCCGGACACGCCCTGGGCGGCGTCGGCCGTGGCCGCCATCGCCGCCCGGGAGACCGACCTGCCCGCCGGCGTGCTCAACGTCGTGAACAGCTCGGATCACACCATCGGGGCCATGCTCAGCACCGACCCGCGCGTCGACGTGGTGTCGTTCACCGGGTCCACCGCCACCGGCCGCAAGGTCATGGCCGGCGCTGCGGAGTCGCTGAAGCGGGTCTTCCTCGAGCTCGGTGGCAAGAGCGCCTTCGTCATCCTCGACGCCGCCGACCTGGGTGCCGCCGCCGGCATGGCGGCGTTCGCCGCCTGCACCCACGCCGGTCAGGGCTGTGCCATCACCACCCGCCTGCTCGTCCCCCGCGCCCGCTACGACGAAGCCGTCGAGATCGCCGCTGCCTCGATGCAGGCCCTCGCCGCCGGCGACCCCCAGGACCCCGGCACCATCTGCGGCCCGGTGATCTCCGCCCGCCAGCGAGACCGCATCGAGGGCTACCTCCGCCTCGCCGTCGCCGAAGGCGGCACGTTCGCAGCCGGCGGAGGCCGTCCCGCGGACCAGGAGCGGGGCTTCTTCATCGAGCCCACCCTCATCACCGGGCTCGACAACACGGCCCGGGTCGCCCAGGAGGAGATCTTCGGGCCGGTCATCGTCGCCATCCCCCATGACGGCGACGATGATGCCGTGCGCATCGCCAACGACTCCGCCTACGGCCTCTCCGGCGCCGTGTGGTCCGCCGACACCGAGCGGGCCTGGAGCGTCGCCCGGCGCATCCGCACCGGCACCCTCAGCATCAACGGCGGCGTCTGGTACTCGGCCGACGTGCCGTTCGGGGGCTACAAGGCGTCCGGCATCGGGCGCGAGATGGGCGTCGCCGGCTTCGAGGAGTACCTCGAGACCAAGGCCGTCGCCGAAGGCATCTGACCCCACCCCATCGGCCGTCCACGAACGTTCCGTGATCGTGGTGGCCGGGCGACCAGGTTCACAGGAGTTCCAGCAACGTGCGAGACGAGAGGACGATGACATGAGCAGGTTCGACGAGAAGGTCGCAATCGTGACCGGTGCGGCGGGCGGGATCGGCGAGGCCTACGCCCGCCGCCTGGCCGCCGAGGGGGCCGACGTGGTGATCGCCGACGTCGCCGAGGAGGCCGGCGAGAAGGTGGCCGCCGAGATCACCGCCGAAGCCGGCGGCGACGCCCACTACATCCGGGTCGACATCAGCGACCCGGCCTCGACCCAGGCGATGGCCGAAGCCACCGACGAGCGGTTCGGCGGCATCGACCTCCTGGTCAACAACGCCGCCATCTACGGCGACATGGAGTTCGACATGCTCCTGACCGTCGACTGGGACTACTACCGCAGGATCATGGACGTGAACATGCACGGCGCCCTGCTGTGCACCCGAGCCGTGTACAAGCACATGACCCGGCGCGGCGGCGGCGCCATCGTCAACCAGTCATCCACGGCAGCCTGGCTGTACTCGGGTTTCTACGGCCTGGCGAAGGTCGGCATCAACGGCCTCACCCAGCAGCTCGCCCACGAGCTCGGCGGCCGCAACATCCGGGTGAACGCCATCGCCCCCGGCCCCACCGACACCGCCGCCACCGAGAAGCAGGCCGGCGCCTACGTCGACGAGCTGGTGAAGAACCTGGCGCTCAAGCGCAAGGGCACGGTCGACGACATGGCCGGCGCCTGCCTCTTCCTCCTCTCCGATGACGCGAGCTGGATCACCGGTCAGATCTTGGACGTCGACGGCGGGCAGATCTTCCGATGAGCGGGGTGGGGTTCGTCGGGTTGGGGCAGATCGGCGGGCCGATGGCGGCGCGCTGGACATCGTGGCCAGACGGCCTCACCGTGTTCGACGTGCACGCACCGGCCACCGAGCCCTTCGCCGAGAAGGGCGCCCACGTCGCCTCCTCGCCGGCCGAGGTCGCCGCCCGGGCGACGGTCATCTCGATCATGGTCCGCGACGACGTCCAGGTCACCGAGGTCCTGACCGGGACCGATGGGATCCTCTCCGCGGCCCGACCGGGAACCGTCGTCGCGATCCACTCCACCGTCGAGGCGGACACGCCGGCCCGTCTCGCCGCCCTCGCCGCCGAGCACGGGGTCGACGTGGTCGACGCGCCGGTCAGCGGCGGGTTCATGGGAGCCCACGCCGGCACCCTCGCCCTGATGGTCGGCGGCTCCGACGAGGCCGTCGCCAAGGTGCAGGAGCCCTTCGCCCTGCTCGGCACGCTGGTGGCCCACCTCGGGCCCATCGGTGCCGGCACCCGCGCCAAGCTGGCCCGCAACCTCATCACCTTCGCCTCCATGGCGGCGGTGGGCGAGGCATCACGCCTCGCCGAGGCGGCCGGGGTCGACCTGGCCAAGCTGGGTGAGGTGGTGCGCCACTCCGACAAGGTCACCGGAGGCGCCGGCTCCACGATGCTGCGCCGCACCACCGGCCCCCTCGACCCGTCCGACGGCCTGCAGCCGATCTTCACCCACACGCGCGGCCTCGGCGAGAAGGACCTCCAGCTCGCCCTCGCCCTGGGCCACGAGGTCGGCGTCGAGCTGCCCTTCGCCCACCTCGCCCTCCAGCAGCTGGGCGACGCGCTCGGCGTCCCCCACACCCCCGACCCCACCTGAACCGGAGCACCCGATGACCGAAGCAGACAGCGACCAGCGAGCCCGGGGCAAGGCCCTGATGAAGCAGGTCTACGGATGGGACATCGATCAGGTCGTGGGCCCCTTCGTCGAGACCACCGTCGACCACCTGTTCGGTGAGGTGTGGGCGGAGGGCAAGCTGTCGGTCCGCGACCGGCGGCTCATGCTGATCGGTCTCGCGGCCGGGTCGGGCCTCGAGGATGTGGCCGGCCTCCAGCTCGACGCTGCCGTGCGCCTCGGCGAGCTCGACGCCGACGACCTGCGCACCATCGTGGTGTTCCTCGCCCACTACGCAGGTTGGCCGCGGGCGGCACGCCTCAACACCGAGGTCGAGAACATCATCGCCCGCATGCCCGCCGCCACCGACGGCCACGACCCCGCCAGCGAGCTCCCGTGAGCGAACCGTCGGTCCCCGCCGCCCCCGTCGAGGTGCGCCGTCCGTGGGTCGGTCGCACGCACGCCCAGCTGGCCGAGCTGACGCGGGAGCTGCTCCTCGCCGGCCACCTCATCGACCGCTCCGGCATGCCGCACCTCATCTCCCGCTTCGGTCGCGACGGGATGGCGGAGGTCGCCATCGACGAGTGGATGGCGGCCAGCCCGATCTACACCAAGCGGATGCAGCAGCTCCTCTCCTTCGAGGGCGACACGGTCGAGGTGATCTTCAAGGGGATGCAGCTCGACGTGGGTGCACCACCGGAGTTCATGGACTTCCGCTACACGGTCCACGACGACCTCCACGGCGAGTTCCACCTCGACCACTGCGGTGCGCTGATGGACGTCGAGCCCATGGGCGATGACTACGTGCAGGCGATGTGCCACGACATCGAAGATCCCACCTTCGACGCCACCGCCACCGCGACGAACCCCCGGGCACAGGTCCGGCCGATCCACCGGCCGCCGAGGGTGCCCGCCGACCGGGCCCCGCACTGCGCCTGGACCGTCGACATCGTCCCGGAGGCCGACCCGCTGCCGTACCCGGCCCAGGCCGAGCAGCTGGGCCGCTCGCACGCCGCCCACCTGCCGCTCTCCCCGGCCGAACCCGGCCTCCCGACCGATGACGGCTGGCCCGACTACGCCGGCCCGCTCGATCCCGACCTGGTCATGGAACGCTTCTCGTCGGCCTCGCTGAGCGCCATCGCCGACGAGACCTGCCTCCAGGGCCACCTCCTGTCGCGCGCGTACCTCCTGCAGGTGGCGGAGCGCTCCAGCGGGACCGAGGCCGCGGAGATGGGCGGCAAGCAGCTCACCGGAATCGCCGGCGTGACCACCAAGCGGCTCGCGGCCGTGCTCGGCGCCCAGCCCGACCTGGAGGGCATCGCCGCCGTGCTGGCCGTGCACCCCATGCTGCTCCCCCGCGCCTACGTCGACCTGCGCCTCGAGCGCTGTCCGGGCGGTGGCGCCCTCACCGTGTCGATCGGCCCGTGCCCCTCCACCACCGAGGACGATGGCCTCACGTGGCCGGCCATCCTGGTCAGCGGCGATGATGCCGGTCTGGCGTCGGCGGTGCAGTGCCTGGCGCCGCTGGCCCGCGTCGAGCGGATCGAGCGCCAGGCGGATGCTGCCGCGTCGTGGCGGATCTGGCTCGATCCCGACGGCGAGCCCGCCCGCCAGCCCGACGAGGTCACCCTCACCGAGTTCTCCACCGGCGTCGACTTCCACTTCTCCCGGCGCACCTGACATCCGTGCGAGGGTGGGGCTCCGAACCCCTCCGAACCCTTGCCCCCACTGACGACGGGACCACCTGCATGCCACTCGAACCACGGGTCGCGAAGATCGTGAAGCTGATGAACGCGCTCGACCGCGGACCGGCGGAGGCGACGATGGCGCAGCGCCGGGCCTCGTCAGCGGCCATCGCACGACGGGGTGGACCCCTCGTCATGGCCAGGGGCCCGGCACCCGCCCAGCAGCGCGACCTCGCCGTGCCAGTGGACGGCGGCCAGATCACCGTTCGCCTCTACCTGCCCCACGGCGGCCGCCCAGCGCCGTTGCACGTGTTCCTGCACGGTGGCGGGTGGTGCCTGGGCACCCTCGACGAGCGGGACGCGCGCTGCCGGATGATCTCGTCGGGAGCGAACTGCGCCGTGGCCTCGGTCGACTACCGCCTGGCCCCCGAGAACGCCTATCCCACGGCACCGGAGGACTGCTACGCGGCTCTGGTCTGGCTCGTGGACCATGCCGACGAACTGGGTTTCGACGCCACCCGCATCGGCATCAGCGGCGAGTCCGCCGGCGCCAACCTGGCGGCGGTGGTGTGCCTCATGGCCCGGGACCGATCCGGCCCCGCGATCCGCCACCAGTGGCTCGACGTCCCCGCCGTCGACCTGACCATGTCGCAGCCGTCGGTGCGCTCGGTCCCCGACGGCCACCTGCTCGATCTGGACTCGATCCTCGAGTACCGGCGGTGCTACCTCGGCGATCTGGACCGGATGACCGAGCCCTACGCGTCGCCCCTGTTCGCCGCGGACCTCAGCGGCCTCCCGCCGGCGTGGATCATGAGCTGCGAGTTCGACAAGCTCCGCGACGATGGCGTCGCCTACGCCGCCGCCCTGACGGAAGCCGGAGTCCCGGTCCGGTCCGAGGTCCTCCCCGGTCACGTCCACCCCTCGTTCGCCTTCACCCGCCTCATCCCGTCGGCCAAGGCCTACGAGCACCGCGCCATCGCCGCCCTCGCCCAGGCCCTCCACACCTGATCCACCTCAGCGATCAGGCACGACCGGGGGCATGCCACCATCGGTGACCCGATCGGCCGGCCGGCGATCAGGCCGGTGGCTCGAGGATCACCGGATCGCCGAGGGACACGGTGCCGGGGCGCACGACGGTGGCGTAGACCCGGCTGACGAAGCCGTGGCGGTGGTGCATCAGGCCGAAGTGCCCGTCGGTGAACCAGGCAGCGTTCTTGCGGCAGGGCACGGCGTACGCCGACAGCTCCAGCAGCGCGTCGCCCGTTCGCAGCCGGGCGCCGGGCACGACCCGGTCCCAGGGGATGCCCGTGGTGGTGATGTTCTCGCCGGCGAGACCGGGGGCGAGCCGGTGGCCGTCGGCCCGGAAGGCGTCGATGACCTCGGTCCCCCAGAGGCACACCGCCTGCCAGGGCCGGCCGTGGTTGCCCCGGTCGTTCTGCGCGTCGCCGTCCACGCCTGCGAGTCCGATCTGGAGCGAGGGCTGCGGGTGCTTGGGCACGCCGCCGTGGGACCGGAACAGCCCGGCGACGGTGCCGTTCACGGTCGGGCCGAAGGCGCCGGCCGTGCGCAGCGCCGCCATCGCCGCCCGCCACTCCGCCCAGACCAGCGGCAGCCCATCGGCGTCGGCGACCGAGCCGGCCAGCACCTCCTCGAGGATCGCCTCGGCCGCACGGCGATGGGGCTCGACCAGCCGCACCATGTCATGGGGCTGGTGCAGCTCCAGCTGGTCGAACAGCGCCCACCCTGCTGCGAGCGTCGAAGACACATCGCCGTCGGTGAACTCGTACCCCTCGACCAGCATGGAGGCGAGGCTAGGCCGACCTGCGGCGCTTCAGCTGCGGAGGGTGGCGCCGTGGGCGGATCCGACGGCGGCGATGAGGGCGGCGCGCACCTCGGCGACCTCGGCGTCGGTGAGGGTGCGATCGACCGACTGGAGCCGCACGGCGAACGCCAGGCTCCGATGCCCGTCGTCGATCCCGGTGCCCCGGTACACGTCGAACAGCCGAGCTGACCACACCAGCTCATCGGCGCCGGCGAGGGTGCGCTCGACGTCGGTGGCGGACACCTCGTCGGACACCACGAACGCCAGGTCGATGTCGCTGGACGGGAAGCGGCTGATCTGGCGGTAGGCCTCGCTGCGGCGAGCCGCGGCGTAGAGGCCGCCGAGGTCGACCTCGAGGTAGGCGACGCGCTCGCCGATGTCGTGCCGTCCGAGGACGGCCGGGTCGATCTCGCCGACGATGCCGAACGGCTGTCCGGCGACGAGCACCTCGGCCCCGCGGGTGGGGTGCAGGCCCGGAAGCGCGGCGTTGCGCACCGACGGCTGCTCCAGGCGGAGCTGCTCGGCCAGGATCTGCCACACCTCGACGGCGGCCGGCGCGTCGTGGCCGGCGAGGACCACGGCGAGGTGCTCGCGCTCGTCGGGCAGGGTCTGGCCCTCCGGCGGCGGGAGGAAGACGTGACCGATCTCCCAGACGCCGATGCCGAGCTGCCGGCGGGCGTGGTTGTGGGCGACGGCGGCCACCAGGCCCGGCAGCAGCGCGGTCCGCAGGACCGACTCCTCGGCCACGAGCGGGTTGAGCAGTTCGATGCCGGTGGGGTCGAGCCCGGCGTCGGCCAGCTCGCCGGGGGCGAGGAACGGCAGCGGCAGCGTCTCGGCCAGGCCGAGCCCGCACAGCAGGCGGCGGACCGCCCGGCGCTCCTTCTGGAGCGAGGTGAGCTGCCCGGACCGGGGCTCGGTCAGCTCCTGGTTCGGGATGTTCCGGTACCCGAAGTGCCGCCCGACCTCCTCGATCACGTCGATCTCGGTGGCCGAGTCGTAGCGCCACGTCGGGATGGTCACCTCGTGGTCATCGGTGCCGGCCAGCCGGCTGGCGGTGAACCCGATGGGATCGAGCAGCGAGGCGACGGTGTCGGCAGCCAGCTCGGTGCCCAAGATCGCGTTGACCCGAGCGGTCCGGACGGTCACGGGCGGGCGCTCGGGCAACGTGCCTCGGACCTCGACCTGCGTCCACTCGGTGGACGCACCGCAGATCTCGGTGGCCAGCTGGCAGAACCGGTCTGCGGCCAGGTCGGCGACTGCGGGGTCGCAGCCCTTCTCGAAGCGGGCCGAGGCCTCGGACCGCAGGCCCAGCCGCCGCGACGACCGGCTGATCGACGTGGGGTCGAACCAGGCCAGCTCGAGCAGCACGTCGGTGGTGGTGTCGGTGATCTCGGCGTCGGCTCCGCCCATGATCCCGGCGATGCCGACCGGCGCGTCGGCGCCGTCGCAGATCAGCAGGTCATCGGCGGTGAACGTGCGCTCGACGTCGTCGAGCGTGGTCAGCCTCTCGCCCTCGACGGCCCGGCGGACCCGCAGCGTCGACCCGGCCACCTTGGCCAGGTCGTAGGGGTGGTTGGGCTGGCCCAGCTCGAGCATCACGTAGTTCGAGATGTCGACCATGGCCGAGATCGACCGCATGCCGAGGTGCGCCAATCGCTGCTGCATCCACGGCGGCGACGAGGCACTCGGGTCGACCCCGTTCAGGACGCGGGCGACGAAGCGGCCGCACCCGTCGGGATCGGCGATGTCGACGGCGAACCCGCCGGCCTCCACCCGTCCGCCCGGACCGCTGGACACCCAGGTGACCGGCACGCCCGGGGCACCCCCGGGAGGCGTGGGACGGACGAACCCGACACCGACCTTGGCGGCGACGTCACGAGCGAGGCCCATGACGGACATGGCGTCGGGGCGGTTGGGGTTGATCTCCAGCTCCCACAGCACGTCGGCCTGGATCCCGAGTGCGTCGACGATGGGCGTGCCGAGCGCAAGGCCCGCCCGCAGGATCAAGATCCCGCTGTGGTCGTCGCCCAGCTCGAGCTCCTTGTCGGAGCAGAGCATGCCGTTCGACCACTCGCCGCGGAGCTTGCGGCGCTCGATCTTCATGCCGCCCGGCATGACCGTGCCGAGGGTGGCCAACGGGACCAGGTCGCCGACGGCCATGTTGAAGGCGCCGCAGCAGATCTGCAGGGCCTCCCCATCGCCCCGATCGACGTCGACCAGCTGGATCTTGTCGGCGTTGGGGTGCGGGCTCAGCGCGAGGACCCGCACCACCTCGATGCCGTCGAGCCCCTCGCCGAGTCGCGTCTCCTCCTCGACGGGCGTCCCGAGGTCGTCGAACGCCGCCGCCACCGCCGACGGATCGACGGGAGCATCGAGGAACTCCGACAACCAGGAGTGGAGGACCTTCATCAGACGTCAGACCGTTCGGCGGGTGTGGGAGTGGCCACCGGACCGGAGCAGTGGACAGGTGGGGCGGGTGGGGAGATCAAAACTGCTCCAGGAAGCGGATGTCGGTGGAGGCCAGCTCGCGCAGGTCGGTGACGCCGTGGCGGGTGGAGGCCAGGCGGTCCAGGCCGAACCCGAACGCGAAGCCCGAGTACTCCTCGGGGTCGATGCCGCAGTTGGCCAGCACGTTGGGGTGCACCATGCCGCAGCCACCCAGCTCGAGCCAGGTGCCGTCGGGGCGCTGCAGGTCGAACTCCGCCGACGGCTCGGTGAAGGGGAAGTAGGCGGGGCGCAGGCGCATGTTCCATCCGGCGCCGAAGTAGGCCTTGGTGAACATGTCGATGGTCCCCGCCATGTGGGCGAACGTGATCCCCCGATCGACCACCAGGCACTCGAGCTGGTGGAACACGGCGAGGTGCGTGGCATCGGTGGCCTCGTTGCGGTACACCCGCCCCGGCATCACCGAGTAGATCGGCGGCTCCTGCTCCTCCATCACCCGGATCTGCACCGGCGACGTGTGGGTGCGCATGACGACCTCGCGGTCGGCGCCGAGGCCGACGAAGAACGTGTCCTGCATGTCCCGAGCCGGGTGGTACCGCCCGAAGTTGAGGGCGGTGAAGTTGTGCCAGTCGTCTTCGACCTCGGGTCCCTCGGCCACGGTGAAGCCGAGGCCGACGAACACGTCCTCGAGCTCCTCGATGGTCTGGGTGACCAGGTGGAGGTGGCCGGCGTCACGCCCGGCGCGGACCTCGGTGAGGTCGAGGCGTTCGGCCTGGGCGAGCACCCGCTGGGCCTCGGCGTCGAGCTCGGCCCGTCGGGCCGCGACGGCGGCACGGATGGCTTCGCTGACCTCGTTCATGACCAGCCCGGTCTCTCGGCGCTCATCGGGTGAGAGCGCGCCGAGGCCCTTCTTGAGCCCGAGCAGCTCGGACCCCTTGCCGGTGAGCGTGCGCTCCACCTCGGCGAGGGCGTCGAGGCTGCTGGCCTGGGCGATCAGGCCGTCGGAGGACGCCTGGATGCGGCGGATCTCGTCGATCATGGTGCCGGGAACCTTGCCCGTTGACGGACCCTTGCGTCCACTTGGTTGGCGAGCCCGACCGTGCTGGTCGGGCTCGCGCGCCCGGACCCGGTCAGTTGGTCTTCTTGGGGATCACGGCGATGATGATCCAACCGATGCAGCCGAGGAGGGCGCCGAGGACGAGACCGAGCGGCATGCGCCCCCGGGCGTTCCCGATGGCTGCGCCCACGGCGCCACCGATCAGCATGCTGACCAGGATCTGGACGCCACCGAAGGACGAGTCAGCGGCGAGGACGACAGCGTGGATGAGTGCGATCATGCGCACAGCCTAGAGGTGTGACGGGCACCACATACGGATCGTTCGCTTGACCCATGGTCACTGCGCCGTCGAGCGGATCTGGCGGAGCACCTCGAAGCACAGCACCGTGCCGGCCATGGCCACGTTGAGCGATTCCGCGGGGCCGGCCATCGGGATGGTGATCAGCAGGTCCGCGGCCGCAGCGGTGGCATCGTCGACGCCGTGCGCCTCGCTCCCCAGCACGAGGGCCAGGGGCCCGAGCAGGTCGACCTGGTCGTAGGGCTCGCCCCCGTGGACCACGGTGGTGGCGATGCGGTAGCCGTCGGCGTGCAGGCGCTCGAGCGCATCCTCGACGGCGGGCACGGCGAGCACGTCGATCCCGAACAGGGCCCCCGCCGAGGAGCGCACCACCTTCGGGCTCGTGGGGTCCACCCCGCCCGCCACGACCACGGCGCCGGCCCCTGCGGCGGTGGCGGCCCGGATCAGGGTGCCCACGTTGCCGGGGATCTGGAGCCCGGAGAGCACGAGCACGAACGGTGCCTCATCGGGCGACGGCCAGGCCGACTCTCGTTGGGACACCACGGCGAGCACGCCCTGGGACGTGGTGACATCGCCGATGCGGTCGAGCAGCCCGGCGGGAAGCGACCACACCGAGGTCTCCTCGGGCAGGCGACCGATCAGGGCGGCGACCGCCGGACGGTCCACGGCCCCCTCGTCGACGTACACGTCGAGCACGTCGAGTCCGGCGTCGAGGGCCCCCGCGACGGACACCGGGCCCTCCACGACCAGCGCCCGCTGCTCCTCCCGCTCGTCTCGCCGCTTGACCAGACGGGTCAGGCGCTGGATGCGAGGGTTGCGGGCCGACAGCGGGCGCATGGATCTACGTGGTGCTGCGAGCCGGGTGCCGGAGCACCCGACAGCAGATCAGGACGCGGCGACCTTGGCGCCGCTGGCCTCGCCGGCCACCTTCACCAGGGCGGTGAACGCAGCAGGGTCGGTCACGGCGAGGTCGGCGAGGACCTTGCGATCGACCTCGACCTCGGCCAGCTTCAGGCCGTTGATGAACCGGCTGTAGCTGACGCCGTTCTGGCGGCAGGCGGCGTTGATGCGGGCGATCCACAGCTTGCGGAACTCACCCTTGCGGGCCCGGCGGTCGCGGAACGCGTACTGCAGGGAGTGCATGACCTGCTCGTTGGCGGCCCGGTACGAACGGCTCTTGTTGCCGTAGTACCCCTTGGCCCGCTCGAGCGTGGCCCGACGGTGCTTCTTGGAATGAAC
>JAOBWH010000001.1 GCA_025463265.1 Ilumatobacteraceae bacterium | reverse complement strand
CGGCGGTGACCGTCCAGGTGGCGGCGGTGCTGATGGCGGTCTCCGGGTCGCCGACGTCGTCGACGACGCGGAACGTGGCGGTGAGCAGGTCGGGGGTGACGGCCACCACGAGGTAGCCGTACTCGTTGATCTGCTGGCGCAGCTGGGGCGTGCGGGCGGTGACGTCCGCGTCGAACAGCGCCGAGGAGATCGGCGGGGCCATGAACTCGGGCGCCACGACGGGGGTGTCCTGGTCGAAGGGCACCTCGTGGACATCGAGCACCATGCCGGCGTGGTAGTCGCCCGTCAGCACCACCGGGTTGTCGACCGCGGCCAGTTGGGCGATCAGGCGCTTGCGGGCGTCGGGGTAGCCGTCCCACGTGTCGAGGTAGAACTGCGGCTCGTCCTTGCCGGCGTCGACACCGGCGAGCACGACCGGGTTGCCCAACAGGTTCCAGCGGGCGGTGCTGGCCTCGAGCGACTCGGCCAGCCACGCCTCCTGGTCCGCACCGAGGCGGGTGCGGTCCTCGCCTCCGACGTCGTCGCAGTTGCCGTAGTCGAGCCCGCTGCTCGACGCGTCGCGGCACGGGGGCACCGCCGCGTCCTGGCGCTCGTCGAGGAGGTACAGCTTGGCGAGCGAGCCCATCTCGAAGTCCCGGTGGACCGCCAGGTCGGGGCCGTCGGGTGCGTCGAGGCGGACCGGCATGTGCTCCCACCAGGCGAGGTAGGCGGCGGTCTTGCGCTCCTCGACCTCGGCGGCGGGGGCGTCGCCGGGGACCGTGTCGCCCATGTAGTTGTTGGCGACCTCGTGGTCGTCCCAGGTGGCCACGAACGGGAAGCGGGCGTGGGCGGCCTGGAGATCGGGGTCGAGCTTGTACGAGGCGTAGCGGAGCCGGTAGTCCTCGACGGTCCTGAGCACCCGGTCGGGCAGCGAGTGGCGGCCGTCGCCGCTCCCGCCCGGGTACTCGTAGATGTAATCGCCGAGGTGCACGACGAGGGCGATGTCCTCGTCGAGCAGGTTGCGGTAGGCGCCGTACGCGCCGTTCTCGTACATCTGGCAGTTCACGACGGCGAGGCCGAACGACTCGGGCGAACCGTCGGGCAGCGTGACGGTCCGGCCCACCGGGCTGGTCTGGTCGCCGAGGCGGAACCGGTACCAGTAGGTCGTCCCGGGCTCGAGGTCCCGGGCGTCGACGTGGACCGAGTGGCCGTGGGCCGCCTTGGCGGGGATGAGCTCCGACGCCAGGATCTCCGAGAAGTCCTCATCCGCGGCGAGGTCCCAGGCGATGGCGACGTCGTCGGTGGGCATCCCGCCGGCGCCGTCATCGGCCGTGGGGTCCACGGCGAGGCGGGTCCACAGGATCACCGAGGTGGACGTGGGGTCGCCCGAGGCCACGCCGAGCGTGAACACGGGCCCCTCGCTCCAGTCGCCCGGTTCGAGCGGTTCGACCGGTTCACCCGCCTTCGCTGGCGAGGTGGTGGACCCCCCGCCCGCGCCACCCCCGTCCGAGCCGCTGGACCCACAGCCCACGAGCACCACCGACGTGGCTGCGGCGGCGGCGCCGAGCAGGAACTCCCGCCTCCCCACGTGCGGCAGCACCCGTCGTTCACGTCCCGCTTCCCCCTGGTTCATGTCGGGAGTCTGGCACGTGGACGGCCGCCCAGAGGGCCTGGACCCTTGTCACACCGGCGTTCCTTTCTTCCCTACCTACCAGTAGGTAGGCTGGGGTGCATGGACCAGACCGCACTCCTGAACGAGCTCGAACCGGTCGCCGGGGATCTGCTGGACAAGCACCTCGCCACCGCCAAGGAGTGGTTCCCGCACGAGCTGGTGCCGTGGAGCCGGGGCCGGGACTTCGAGCCCGGTCAGGACTGGAACGAGGACGAGGCACCGATGGACCCGGCCGTGCGGTCGAGCCTGTTCGTCAACCTCCTCACCGAGGACAACCTGCCCTACTACTTCCGCACGATCGAGACGCTCTTCGGCGCCGACAGCGCATGGGGCACCTGGGTCCGCCGCTGGACCGCAGAAGAGGGTCGCCACTCCATCGTCCTGCGCGACTACCTCACCGTCACCCGCATGCTCGACCCGGTGGCGCTGGAGCGGGCCCGCATGCAGCAGGTGGAGGGCGGCCAGGTGCCCGAGGTCGACCTGGTCGCCGACGGCATCGTCTACGTCACGCTCCAGGAGCTGGCCACCCGCATCGCGCACCACAACACCGGCAAGCTCCTCACCGACAAAGCCGGCTACGAGGTCATGAAGCGGGTGGCGGCCGACGAGAACCGCCACCACCTCTTCTACCGGGACCTCGGCACCGCCGCCCTCGAGATCGACCCATCGGGGATGGTCATCGCCATGGAGCGCCAGGTGCGCGAGTTCGAGATGCCCGGCACCGGCATCCCTGATTTCGAGGCCCACGCCCATGCCATCGCCCGAGCCGGGATCTACGACTTCACCGTGCACCACGACAGCGTCCTGGTCCCCGTGATCCTGCGCCACTGGGATGTGGAGCACCTCGAAGGGCTCACGCCCGAGGCGGAGAAGGCCCGCAAGGACCTCCTCAAGCGCATGGAGCGCATCGCCCGGGTGGGCCGCCGCTTCACCGCGAAGCGCGACGAGGCCCAGGCCGGCGAGCTCGTCGACGCCTGAGCGGCGGGGACCGCCCTGGTGTGGTCAGCCCTGGTCGTCGGGGATGAGGGCGTAGGTGGCGAAGCACATCTCGTCCTCAGTGCCCTCGGCGAACACGATGTACTTCGGCGGGCGCAGCGGGTCGGCGCTGCGGTCCCACGAGCACTCCAGGCGCAGCGGCTGGCCCGCCTTCACGTGCACCGGCGTCTCCAGCTCGTAGTTCATCTGCCAGTCGAAGCTCCACTCGGGGATGTCGAGCAGGACCTGCTCCTGCTCGGTGTCCGCGTCGAGCGTCAGGCGGAAGCTCTTGCCGAGCGTGTGCATGTGGCCGAGCACGGCGACAAGGGTGCCGTCCTCGGGCACCGACTGGTCGCACGACGACGCCGCCACCTGGCCGTCGAAGTCCTTGGTCAGCTGCTCGGGCGTCCTGCCGCACAACATGAGCAGGCCGGCCTCGTTGGCTGCACCCGACGGTCCGTACAGCTTCACGTTGTCGGCGAGGGCGGCGGTGCGGTCGCACAGCGGAGCGTCCTGGTCCGCCGGCGCACAGGGGATCTCGACCGGCCCGATGGGGTTGATGACCCGCAGCGCCTTGAGGTCCTTGGTCCCGGGCTCGAGCTGGAGGGCGAGCGTGGAGCGGTCCGGGACGGGCTTGCCGGTGTAGTGGTAGTGCAGCTGGAGGACGAGGGCGTCGCCCGGCTCCATGAGGATGCCGGTGTCCTCGCCGAAGTCCGAGGGGCCCTGGCCCGGCACCCAGCCGGCCACCAGGTTCGCCTGACCCGAGAAGCCGACGTCGCGCTTGGGGGCGCGGCCGGGGACCTTCGAGGGCCGCTTGCCCTGGAGGCTGGGCCCGCTGTAGCAGCCCCATCCGGGCTCGCCGTCCTTGCCGTCGACCGCCTTGGACGAGGCGACCTGCTCGCCGCTGATGTGGAACACCTGCGCGTGGTGGAGCTCCTCCATCTGATCGCCGACGAACGTGTAGCCCGTGAGGTACGTGGGCTTGGTCAGCTTGGGATCGAGCACGAAGCAGCGGTAGTCGTTCGTGTTCTCCAGGGACCCGGTGTAGGCGGGTCGGTCGAGGACGATGTCCTTGCGCGGGGTGGGCCCGGGCTCGGTGGGCTTGGGCTTGATGAGCGCCTCGGCCGAGACGTCGAGCGGCGCACCGGCGTCGGACCACCTGGCGATGGCATCGATCTCGGCCTGGGTCAGCGCCATCTTGTGCTTGAGCGGGACCCCTTCGTCCGATGCCGGCCACGGCGGCATGTGCTTGAGGGTGGTGACGGTCTTGAGGCCGTCGGACACGCCCCGGGCATCGCCTGCGGTGTCGATGGTGAGGGCGTGGGCGCCCATCTGTCCGGTGTTGTGGCAGGAGACGCAGTTGGCCTCGAGGATGGGCTGCACGGTCTTGGCGAACGACGGACCGCCGGTGGGCTCCTTGGCGTCGGGGCCCGAGATCCGGGTGGGGATCGTGCGCTCGGTGGGGTCGTACGCGGTGAGCTCCAGCGTGAGCTCCGCGTCGTCGTCGGTCGAGACCATGCCGGCGATGCGGATGGGCCCGGCGTCGAAGTCCGAGAGCTTGGTGTCGGCGGTGGCCTTCACGGTGAGGGCGCCGTCGGTGAGCGTGGCGGTGCCGGCGAAGCGGACGGGCTTGGTGATCTCCTTGACCGTGAGGTCGCCGGCCATGGTGAACGCCTGGGCCTTCCCCTCGGCGAGCTCGCCCTTCAGGCCGGTGACCTCATCGGGCTCGAACGTGGCGAGCGGGTGCTTGTGGGACTCCAGGTAGTCCAGGCGGAGCCGGGCGTCGCGCAGGTTGTTGTCCGAGTGGAGCTGCTCGAGGTTGACGACCACGGTGCCGATGCGGGTGGCGGCCAGGTCCGTGGGGTCGACGGCGATGTCGCCGGCGATGCCGCTGGTGGTGCCGCTGGCCGAGCTGGTCTTCTTGCCGGCGAAGCGCTCCTGGACCTCGTAGCTCAGCGATGACTTCGAGGGATCGATCCGGTACACCGTCTCGCCGTCGGCCGGCTTCAGCTTCGGCGCCACGGGCACCTCGTAGGTGACGTTGGCGTACTTGCGGGACTCGATCACCGGCTTCGCCTGCCGCCAGGTGAAGAGCGCGGCACCGGCCGCGACCAGCAGGACCCCGCCCAGCACGAACGAGCGCACCTTGAGCGAGCCCTTGCGCCGCGTCGGCTCCAGCTCGTTGAGTTCTGCGGCGTCGCCGTCGCTCATCTGCGTATCCCTTCGGTGCGGCCCCCTGGCGGCACAGCGCTGACCCATCCTATTTGCACCATCGGTGCGAATTCAGTCGGGCGTGATGTGACATGTGTCCGGGTGGTCTGGACCGCTGTCTCGGTGCGGTCAATCGTAGGAGGCTTCCCGCCACCAGCGCCCGGCCTCGACCGCCAGCAGGTGCGCCGCCCCCTCCTGGTCCACCACCTGGAAGCGGGCCCGGCGCCGGTGGCGGTCGCGGTCCCACCACCGCTCGTCGACCGGCCACGGGCCCGCCCACGCCGTGAGCGCCACCGGCGCCTGGCCGACGAGGGTGAGCACGGCGGGCGGCGCCGAGACCTCGGTGCGGCCCGAGACGGTGACGGGCTCCCCGCGGGCATCGACCACCAGCACCGGCTCCGGCTCATCGAGCACGGTGGCGGGTGCCGGCGCCGGGACCTGCCCCGGCCACGGCTCGGTGATGCTGGCGACCTGCGTGGCCGGCCGCTCCTCGGTGAGGTCGACCGTGGCCACCGGGACCCGCACCACCCGCTCCCCCGGGCCGCGCCCGCCGCGCACCTCGGGCACGGTGACGGCCTCGGCCCCCAGCTGGCCCTGGAGCCGGGCCACCGCCCGCCAGATGCGCTCGTCGACGAGGGTCTCCCCGCCCCAGAACCCGAGCTGGCGACCCCGCGCCGCCACCACCTCGATCGGAACGAGGGTCAGCCGGTCGATGCCCGCGGTGGGCCGCGTGGACCGGGACCCGGTGAGCCAGCCGTCGAGCTGCCACCGGACCCGGTCGGCCAGGGCGCCGGCGGTGAGGGCGCCCTCGTGGCGCCACTGCCGGGCCAGCACCTCGCCGTGCTCGGTCCGAGCCTCCACCAGCACCTGGGTGCAGGCCAGCCCCTCGGCCGCCAGACGGGCGTGGAGCTGGTCCGCCAGGACCTTGGCGGTGAACGCCGCGCGGTCGACCCGGTCGACGGGCGGGTCCAGGTCCTGGGTGACCGCCAGGTCCGGGGCGGGGTGGCGCGCCGCCAGCGGCCGGAGGTCCAGTCCCGAGGCCAGGCGGTGCGCGGCCACGCCGGGGTGACCGAAGCGAGCGGACACGTCGCCCCGGGGCAGCTCGGCCACGTGGCCCAGGGTGCGCAGGCCGAGGCGCTGCCACACGTCGACCTCGTCGGGCACCTCGAGGACCTCCAGGAGCGCCTTCACGGGGTGCGGCGCGAGGAAGGCCGCCGCCTCCCCCGGGGGCACCACCACCGAGGCCGCCCCCCGACGGTGGGCCTGCTGGGCGGCCAGGAGGGCACCGAAGGCGCCGTCGGCCACCCCCACGCGCACGGGCCAGCGGTCGCCGAGCGCACCCGACACCATCCACGCCACCCGCTCCGCCAGCGACTCGTCACCGCCGAAGTAGCGGGACGGACCGCGGGTGGCGAACGCCAGCGCGCCCGGCCGGGAGACCTCCACCCCCGGCGTGATGGCGTCGAGCGACGACGCCACCGGTTCGAACGCCCGGGCGTCGCGCCCCGGATCGTGCTCGACGACCTCCACCGAGGGGCAGCGGCGCTGGGCGGCACGGCGGCGCAGCCCGACCTCGATGCCCGCGGCCCGCGCCGCCATCGACGCCGCCACCACCCGGTTGGCCCGGACCACGATGACCGGCGCCGCCGGCTCGGGGTCCGATGCCAGGACCGGCCAGTCCGGGCACCAGACCACCAGGGTCCGGGTGCCAGCCTCGGCGGTCATCCCGCGTCCCGCCACGCCGGCGCGTCGAGGACCGGCGCATCGGCGGGCGACGAGCCGACCAGCGGGCGGGCCGGCGCCGCGAGGGCGATCTGCCCGTCGGGGCCCGGCAG
>JAOBWH010000194.1 GCA_025463265.1 Ilumatobacteraceae bacterium | reverse complement strand
GCGTCGACCGTCCTCGACGCCCCGACGAGACCGCGGCCGCCTACGCGGCCGTCCTCGCCCAGCTCTACGGCGACCACCGCCTGGCGGCCGCCGGTCGGACGATCGACGAAGCCACCTACGCACCGCGCACCCCGGACCCAGCGCGCCGCGCCGAGGTCGATGCTCTCGTCGCCGAGCTGGCGGCGGGTCCGGTCCCCGAGCTGGAGCCGGAGCCCGAGCCGGTGGGTGCCACCTCCACCGGCTAGCGGTGTCCGGCCCGCGACGGGCGCGCCGGTAGGGTCGGCCGGTCCGCAGACCGGAGGTTGGGCCCGTGACCGTGCACGTCGAGATCGTCGGAGCAGACCAGGCCATCACGGTGGTCACGCTCGATCGGCCCGAGCGGCGCAACGCCCTCGACCACGACACCCTCGACGAGCTCACGGCGGTCCTCGCCGCAGCCGAGGCCCGGCCCACCCGGGTCCTGATCCTGACCGGGGCGTCGGGCCACTTCTGCGCCGGCGCCGACCTGCAGGGCGTCGAGGACGCCACCTTCGCCACCCTGCTCCAGGGCGTGCTGGACCGGCTCGTGAACGTGTCGTTCCCCACCATGGCGGCCATCGAGGGTGCCGCGCTCGGAGCCGGCACCCAGCTCGCCGTCGCCTGCGACCTGCGGGTGGCCACGGCCGGCGCGTCCTTCGGGATCCCGGCCGCCAAGCTCGGGCTGATGGTCAACCACTGGACCGTCCAGCGCACCGCGGCCCTGCTCGGCCCGAGCACGGCCCGCGCCGTGCTGCTCGCGGCCGAGGTGGTCCGGGGCGACGCCGCCCTGCGCCTGGGGCTCGTCAACCGTGCGGGCGCCCTGCCCGAGGCGCTCGAATGGGCGCAGCAGATCACCGCTCTGGCTCCGCTCACCATCGCCGGCCACAAGATCATGCTGAACAAGCTCGAGGGTGTTCCCGGCGATGATGCCGAGGTGGCCGCCGCCTTCGCCCGGGCGTGGGAGAGCGACGACTTCGCTGAGGGCCTCGACGCCTTCCGGACCCGCCGGACCCCGACCTTCCGCGGCCGGTAGCCGTCAGAAGTTGCCCGGGAGCAGGCGTCCGAAGTTCTCGAAGAACACGTACAGCGCCACCATGAAGACCGGCACCCCCACGAGGTAGGGCGTCCAGGTCAGCAGCCGCCTCGCCCGGGTCGGGCGCTCGCCTTCCTCGACGTCGCGGCGGATCCGGCGGCGGAGCAGGGTCTGGATGACCCAGGTCACGAACCAGATGGCCGCAGCGACGAGGCCCCAGAACACCGCCGGCCACCTGCTGACCGACTCGCCCGAGAGGCCGCCGTCGATCGACGCACCTTCCTCGAGGCCGTCGCCCTTGTCCTCGACCCGGGCCTTCTCCTGCGCGTCGGCCTGGCCGGTGAGCATCGGCGCCGGCGTCCCCACCAGCTTGCCGATGACGATGATGCGCTCCTTCGCCGAGTACTTCGGGTGGCACGCGATGAGCGTGATGCGGTTGTCGCCCTTGTCCTCGAGGATCTCGACCTGGCTGGGCTTCACGATGATCGTGTCGGTGGCCTCGTAGATGAACGTGCCCTGCACCGTCTCGAAGATGATCTGGTCGCCCTTCTTCACCTTGTCGATGTTGTGGAAGGGCTGGCCGTAGGTGGTGCGGTGGCCGGCGATGGCCACGTTGCCCTTCTGGCCGGGCAGCGGCGTCTCCGGGTAGTGGCCGGGGCCCCGCTTGAGCTGGCTGAGCGGCACGCCCGACACCACGGTCCGGTTCACGCCGATGGCCGGGATCTTGATCTTGGCGATGGGGTCGCCCTCGGCCGGCAGCGGCAGGTCCTGGGTCGCCGGCTCGGACCTCTGGACGGCGATGGTGGGGGTGGTGCCCGCCGGGGTCGAGGTCGTGGACGTGGTGGTGGGCGGCGCGGTGGTCGTGGTCTGGTCGGCGTCGGCGAGCAGGACCTCGAAGTCCTTCGCCAGCGCCTTCTGCGACTTGGCCTCCTGCAGCCCGGTTCCCCACAGCTGGTAGGCGACGAACAGCAGGATCAGCGTCCCGGCCGTGATCAGCGTTCTTCCGATTCCACCGAGGACCTTGGACAGCACGGGGGTTGAGACTACGTGGCAGGCCGTCTGGTTCCCGAGCGGACCGGGTGAAACATGCCACCCACCCGGGGCGTCACGTTCTGGACCCGTCGGACTTGTGTCACAGAGGGGAGGCGGGTTCGTTTCCGGCCGGGGAGCGCCGGTAGCGTTCGTGGTGCCCATGGACTCCGTCGTCAGATTCCGCGCTGCGGTCTGTCTGCTCGGGCGCTTTCCCGCTCTGGCCGGCGTCGACCTCGACGTGGCTGCTGGCGAGATCGTGCTGCTGCAAGGACCCAACGGTGCTGGCAAGACCACGCTGCTGCGCGCCTGCGCGGGCCTGGTGCCTATCACCGAGGGCGACGCCGACGTCCTGGGCGTCGACCTCCGGGCCGACCGCCGACCGGTCCGGCCCCTGGTCGGGCTGCTCGGCCACCAGGCCGGGCTGTACGACGACCTCACCGTGGCCGAGAACGTGCGCTTCTGGTCGAAGGCCGGCCGGTCGCAGCGGTCCGATGCCGACGCGGCGCTGGCCCGCCTCGGGCTCGACGGCCGCCTCGCCGAGGTGCCGGTGGCCAAGCTCTCGGCCGGCCAGCGGCGCCGCACCGCGCTCGCCATCCTGGTGGCCCGGCGCCCGCGGCTCTGGCTGCTCGACGAGCCCCACGCCGCGCTCGACCAGGGCGGTCGTGACCTGGTCGACGGGCTCATGGCCGACGCCGTCGCCGCCGGCGCCACCGTGGTGTTCGCCTCCCACGAGCTGGACCGGGCCGAGGCCGTCGCCCACCGGTCCGTCACCGTGGCGGGCGGCACGGTCAGCGGCCTGCTCCCGGCACCGCTCGCGGAGGTGCCCGTTGCCTGAGCTCGCCGCCGACTCGATGCTGCGCGACGCCGCCACGGTGGTGGGCAAGGACCTCCGCCTGGAGTGGCGCAGCCGCGTCACCCTCAGCCAGATCCTGCCGTTCGCCCTGCTCGTGCTGATCCTGTTCGCCTTCGCCCTGGATCCGGACCGCCGGATCCTGGAGGAGGCCACGCCCGGGCTGTTCTGGCTGGCGGTGCTGTTCTCGATGCTGCTCGCCATCCAGCGCGCCTACGCCGTGGAGACCGCCGATGGCGTGATCGACGCCCTCCGCCTCTCGGATCTCGATCCGGCCGGGATCTTCCTGGGCAAGGCCGCCGGCATCGGCCTCCACCTGCTGGTCCTCGAGGTCGCCCTCTTCGCCGGGGTGACCGTCCTGTACGGCGCCACGCCCCGCGGTTACCTGCTCCTGGTCGCCACCATGTTGCTCGCCACCGCCGGCCTCGCCGCCGCCGGCAGCCTCTACGGCGTCCTCGCCGCCGGCCTGCGGGTGCGCGACACGCTCCTGCCGATCCTGATGCTCCCCGTCGTGGCTCCCGTGCTCATCGCCGGGACCGAGGCCTTCTCCGCGGCCTATGCCGAGTCGTCCGGCGACGGCTGGAAGTGGTGCGGCCTCCTGGCCGCTTTCTCGGTGCTTTACCTCGCGATCGGCATCTTCGCCTTCGAACCCCTCCTGGAGGAATCGTGACGTCCCCCCCGACCGGCACCGGCGCCGGCTTCATGCGCCTCCACCCCGACGGCACCGCGTCGCGCGGCAGCCGCATCCTCGGCGCCGTCGTGCTGGTGTCCGTGGTGGTGTTCCTGTTCCTGGCGCTCGTCGCGTCCAAGCCCGACGAGAGCCTCGATGCCCAAGGGCAGCTGGTGCGCATCATGTACCTGCACGTGCCGTCGGCCATCGCCTGCTACACCGCCTTCTTCGTCACCGCCGCCGCCAGCGCCATGTACCTCTGGAAGAAGACGATGGGCTGGGACGCCCTGGCCGCCTCGTCCGCCGAGATCGGCGTGATCTTCGTGGTGATCACCCTGCTCACCGGCTCCATCTGGGGCCACACCACCTGGGGCACCTGGTGGGAGTGGGACCCGCGCCTCACCAGCACCGCGCTCATGTTCGTGATGTACCTCGGGTACCTGGCGCTGCGCCGAGCGATCATCGATCCGGTCTCGCGCGCCAAGCAGTCGGCGGTCCTCGGCATCATCGCCATCGTCAACGTGCCGATCGTCCACTTCTCCGTCGACTGGTGGCGGAGCCTCCACCAGACGGCCACCGTCGCCAGCCTGGACCCGAAGATCAACGGCCTGCGCCTGCTCGCCCTGTTCGTGGGGATGATCGTCGCCCTGATGCTCTACGTCTGGCTCATGATGCACCGCTTCCGACTCGCCTACGCCGAAGCCGCCCTCGAAGCCAAGGGACTGGATCTGGCTCTGGCCGAGCGCCGGGCCGAGGCACTCGCCGACGGCGGGGCGGTCCCGGCGTCCGTCGAGCACGAAGGAGTCTCGTGATGGTCGTGCTCGCCGAGGCCAGCGCCTGGAGCTACGTCGGTCTCGCCTACGGGGTGACCATCGGCCTCCTCGGCGGGTACACCGCCTGGATGCTCCGCCGCGGCCGCAAGATCGGTCGGCAGCTGCCCGCCGAAGATCGGACGTGGTCGTCGTGACCCCGGACCTGCCCGACGACCGCGACCTCGACGAGGGCGGCCTCGATCTGTCGCCGCGCGACGATGCGCCGGGCCGAGCGGCGCGCACCAGCCGCCGCCGCTGGGCGCCCATCGTGGTGCTCTGCGTGCTGGGCCTCGTCATCGGCATCATCGCCATGCAGGCCCGCGGCGCATCGCTCTACTTCAAGAACGCCGACGAGGCGGTGGAGCAGAAGGAGAGCCTCGGCACCAAGCGGTTCCGCCTCCAGGGCACCGTCGTCGGCAAGCCGAAGGAGGCGGGCGCCGCCACCCTCTTCAAGCTGCAGTTCAACGGCGTCGACGTCCCCGTCCGCCACACCGGCAGCGAACCGGCCATGTTCAAGGCGGGCATCCCGGTGGTGGCCGAGGGCCACTGGAACGAGGCGGGGACCGAGTTCGACAGCGATCGGCTGTTGATCAAGCACGACGCCGATTACAAGGACTACGACGAGGAGCATCCCGAGCGCGTCGACGAGAACCAGAGCAAGGACTCGTGAACGCCGCCCTCGGGTTCGGCGGCGTGGTGCTCGGGGTGGTCGGGTGCATCGGCGCCATCGTCACCTTGTCCATCGGTCTCAAGAACCACCGCCCCGACCTGCTCCGGATGTCGCGGACCTACGCCTACCTGATCCTGGGCGCCGGGGTCATCTCGTTCCTCGCCATGGAGCGGGCGCTCATCACGCGGGACTTCTCGCTGAAGTTCGTGGCGGACAACGGATCCACCAAGACGCCGGCGCTCTACAACGTCGCCACCCTGTGGTCGGCCCTCGAGGGCTCGATCCTGCTGTGGGCGCTGATCCTCGCCGGCTACACGGTGGCGGTCGCCATCAAGTTCCGCAAGCGCCTCACCGATCCGCTCGTGGGCTGGGCGATGCTCACCATGTTCGTGGTGGCGCTGTTCTTCTTCGGCCTCATGCTCGGCCCGGCCAACCCGTTCCGGGTGCTGTCCGAGGTGCCGCTCGACGGCCCGGGCCCGAACCCGCTGCTGCAGAACCACCCGCTGATGGCGTTCCACCCGCCGATGCTGTACCTGGGCTACGTCGGCTTCACCGTGCCGTTCGCGTTCGCCATCGCCGCTCTCACCACCGGCCGCCTCGGCGAGGGCTGGCTGGTCGAGACCCGGCGCTGGACCCTCTTCGCCTGGTCGTTCCTCACCATCGGCATCATCCTCGGCGCCTGGTGGTCCCACGAGGTCCTGGGCTGGGGCGGCTACTGGGCGTGGGACCCGGTGGAGAACGCCTCGTTCCTCCCGTGGCTCACCGCCACCGCCTTCATCCACTCGGTCATGGTCCAGGAGCGGCGCGGCATGCTCCGCGTCTGGAACCTGTCGCTGCTGTGCGCCACGTTCTCGCTCACCTTCCTCGGCACGTTCCTGACGCGGTCCGGGGTGCTGGACTCGGTCCACGCCTTCAGCGACTCCACCATCGGGACCGCCCTGCTCACGTTCTTCG
>JAOBWH010000178.1 GCA_025463265.1 Ilumatobacteraceae bacterium | reverse complement strand
GAGGTCATCGAGGCCGGTCTCCAGTGGATCGGCGGCCGCGCCATCCTCCACTCCGCCAACCTCGAGGACGGCTTCGCCGAAGGCTCCCGCCTCGACCGCATCTTCACGCTGGCCAAGGAGTACGGCGCCGCCGTCATCTGCCTCTGCATCGACGAGGAAGGCCAGGCCCGCACCGCCGAGTGGAAGGTCCGGGTGGCCAAGCGCATCTCCGAGCTGGCCCGCGACACCTACGGGCTGTCCAACGAGGACCTCATCTTCGACGCCCTCACGTTCCCGCTCTCCACCGGCGACGACGACCTCCGCAGGGACGCCATCGAGACGATGGAGGCCATCAAGGCGATCAAGGAGGAGATCCCGGGCTGCTTCACCACGCTCGGCCTCTCCAACGTCAGCTTCGGCCTCTCGCCGGCGTCGCGCCACGTGCTCAACAGCGTCTTCATGCACGAGTGCCAGCAGGTGGGCCTCGACAGCGCCATCGTCCACGCCTCCAAGATCCTGCCCCTGAGCAAGATCCCCGAGGAGCAGCGCGACGTCGCGATGGACCTCATCTACGACCGCCGGGGCACGGCCGGGGCCCTGTCCGAAGGTGCCGAGGACTACGACCCGCTCGCCAAGTTCCTCGACGTCTTCGCCGACGTCAAGGTGGCCGCCGCCGTCAAGGTCGACAAGTCGGACTGGCCGATCGGCAAGATCCTCCACCACCGCATCATCGACGGCGAGCGCGAGAACCTCGCGGCTGACCTGGATCGAGCGATGGCCGAGGGCATCGCGCCGCTCGACATCATCAACGAGCACCTGCTGGGCGGCATGAAGGTCGTCGGCGAGCTGTTCGGCTCCGGCGAGATGCAGCTCCCGTTCGTGCTCCAGAGCGCGGAGACCATGAAGGCCTCGGTCGCCCACCTCGAGCCGTTCATGGAGAAGGCCGTGGACGGCGTCGACTCGTCCAAGGGCCGCATCGTGCTCGCCACCGTCAAGGGCGACGTGCACGACATCGGCAAGAACCTCGTCGACATCATCCTCACCAACAACGGCTACGAGGTCCACAACATCGGGATCAAGATCTCGATCTCGGAGATGATCGAGAAGGCCGAGGAGGTGGGCGCCCACGCCATCGGCATGAGCGGCCTCCTCGTCAAGAGCACGCTCATCATGCGAGACAACCTCGAAGAGCTCAACACCCGTTCGCTCGACACGCCGGTCCTGCTGGGCGGCGCAGCCCTCACGCGCACCTACGTGGAGCGCGACCTGCGCGGCGTCTACCGAGGCCGGCTGTTCTACGGCAAGGACGCCTTCGAGGGCCTTCGCGTCATGGACCAGCTCGGCGAGATCCGGCGGGACCCGTCGAAGGACGACCCGGACTGGGGCATCGTCCCCAAGGAGTCGTCGATCCGCGAGCTCTACAAGAAGCCCGACACCAGCGACCTGGTGCTGCCCGACCGCTCCCCCGCCGTCGAGACCGACAACCCCGTCTACGTGCCGCCGTTCACGGGCAGCCGGATCATCAAGGGCGTCTCCCTCGACGACATCGCCGGCTACCTCAACGGGACCGCACTGTTCCGCAACCAGTGGGGCTACCGCCCCCAGGGCGGCGAGACCGACGCCGACTTCAAGACCCGCATCCGCCCCGAGTTCCGCGAGCAGCTGGCCAAGGCCCGCGCCGACGACCTCCTCGTCCCACAGGTGGTCTACGGGTACTTCCCGTGCAACGGCGACGGCACCGACGTCGTGATCTGGGAGGACGAGTCGCGCACCACCGAGGTCACCCGGTTCCCGTACCCGCGCTCGATCAAGGAGCCGCACCTCTGCATCGCCGACTTCTTCCGGCCGATCGACTCCGGCGAGGTCGACTACGCCGCGTTCATGATCGTGACGATGGGCGAGCGGGTGTCCGAGCGCACCACCGAGCTGTTCAAGGCGGACCGCTACGACGAGTACCTGAAGCTGCACGGGCTGGGCGTCGAGATGGCCGAGGCCCTCGCCGAGCTGTGGCACCACCGCATCCGGGAGGAGCTGGGCTTCGCCGACCAGGACGGGCCCTCGCTGCAGGGCCTCTTCCGCCAGCAGTACCGCGGCGGTCGCTACTCCTGGGGCTACCCGGCCTGCCCGGACCTCGAGGACAACGAGAAGGTGGCGATCCTGCTCGAGGCCGACCGCATCGGTATCGTGGTCAACGAGGACACCGGCTTCCAGTTCCAGCCCGAGCAGTCCACCAGCGCCATCATCTGCCACCACCCCAAGGCCAAGTACTTCGTGGCCTGAGCCCGCTCGTGGCGGTTCAGCGGGGTTCTGAGGGGGCCGGTCCTCGCGATGGCGACGCGGCCGGTATCGTGCCCGGCCAGTGACCGACGACACCGCCCCGAACGCTCGCACCTGCGAATGGTGCGGAAGCCCGATGACCTCCGGCGCCCGCGCCGTGTGCCCGAACTGCGGGCGCCTGGCCAGCCGCCTCGCGGCCATGGAGGAGTCCGACGGGCCCTCGGAGCCTGCCGTCGTCGACGGGCCCGCTCCCTTCGACGCTCCACCTCCCACCGACGCTCCACCACCACCACCACCGCCGCCACCACCGCCGCCGCCACCATCGCCCCCGCCACCGCCG
>JAOBWH010000170.1 GCA_025463265.1 Ilumatobacteraceae bacterium | reverse complement strand
GACGACCCGGTCGTGACCCGGTGGGCCCGCGAGCGCTCGACCCACACCGCCGTCACCCTCCTCGAGGCCGAACCCAGGCCCATCATCCTCGAAGGCGTCTTCGAACCGCCCGACCCGGTCTTCACGGCGTTCGGATAGCGGGGTCGACGCTCGGTCCGGTCAGTCCAGCCGGCGCAGCTCACGGCGGTAGCGGTGCCCGCGGTCGACGTACGACTGCATGCCGAGGCTGATCATCTCAGGGCTCACCGCGTCGGGGCGGATCTTGGCCGGGATGCCGAGCGCCATGGCCCGGGCCGGAACCACCGTGCCGCCCGACACCACCGCCCCGGCACCGACCAGGGCGCCGCTCTCCACCACCGCCTTGTGGAGCACCACCGCGCCGGACCCGACCAGCGCGCCGTCCTGGATGATGCAGCCCTCCAGGTGGGCCAGGTGGCCGATCACGCACTCGTCGCCGACGGTCGTGGGCTGGAAGAACGTGGTGTGGACGATGGCCCCGTCCTGGATCGACGTGCGGGCGCCGATGTGGATCTCGCCATCGTCGCCCCGGAGGACCGCCCCCGGCCAGACCGAGCTCTCCGACCCGATCGTCACCGAGCCGATGATCACCGCCTCCGGGGAGATGTAGGCGTCGGGGTGGATCTGGGGGACCTGGTGGCCCAAGGCGTAGACGGGCATCCGCGGAGGGTACCTGGCATCTGCCCGTAGCCTCACCGTCGTGACCGACGCTCCTGTTGACCTGCCCGCACCGACCGCTGCACCTCGCCCGGCGCAGCGGCCCAGCGAGCGGACGTTCCACGGCGACACCTTCGTCGACCCGTACGCGTGGCTGCTCGATGCCGACGACGCCGAGACCCTTCCCCACCTCCGGGCCGAGAACGCGTGGACCGAGGTGGCCACGGCCGGCCAGGCCCCGCTGCGCGACGCCGTGTTCGGCGAGATCAAGGCCCGGACCCAGGAGACCGACCTGTCCGTCCCGGTCCGCGACGGTGCCTGGTGGTACCTGACCCGGACCGAGGAGGGCAAGGCGTACCCCATCCACTGCCGCCGCCCCGACGACGGCACCACGGCCACGTGGGACCCCGACCCGGCGGCCGAGCAGGTGGTCCTGGACCCGAACGAGCTGGCCGGCGAGGGCGAGTACCTCGGGCTCGGTGTCCTCGACGTCAGCCCCGACGGCAACTGGCTCGCCTACGCCATCGACCGCGAGGGCGACGAGCGCCACGCCCTCCGGTTCCGCGATCTCCGCGACGGCGCGGCGCCGGCTGAGTCGGCGGAGACCATCGACGCCGTGTCCTACGGGTTCGCCTGGGCCGCCGACTCCCAGACGTGCTGGTACACGCTCGACGATGACGCCCACCGACCCGACCGGGTGGTCCGCCACCAGGTCGGCACCGACCCGAGCAGCGACGTCGAGGTGTTCCGGGACGACGACGAGCGCTTCCACGTCTCCGTCGGTGCGTCTCGGTCGGGCGACGTCGTGGTGATCAGCGCCGGCAGCGCGATCACCAGCGAGAGCTGGCTGCTCGACGCCCACCAGCCGACGCTCGATCCGGTCGTGGTCGCCGCGCGCGAACAAGGCGTCGAGTACTCGATCGCCCACCACCCCACCGGGCTCTACGTCACCAGCAACCACGGCGGCGCCGAGGACTTCGCCCTCTGGCGGGCCCCGCTCGACGGGATCACCACCGGGCCTCGGGACTCCTGGGAGGTCGTGCTCCCCCACCGCCCCGGCACGCGCCTGTCGGGCGTCGAGACCTTCGCCGGGCACGCCATCGTCCACGGCCGGACCGAGGGCCTCACCGCCATCTGGCTGCTCGACCCCGGCACCGGCGCCACCACCCGCTTCGCCACCGACGACGCCGTCGGCACCATCAGCCCCGGTGCCAACCCGACGTTCACGTCGACGACCTACCGCTTCAGCTACCAGTCGATGACCACGCCGCCGTCGGTGCTCGAGCAGGACGTGGCCACGGGCGACCGCACGGTGCTCAAGCAGCTCGCCGTGCTGGGCGACTTCGACCCGGGCCGCTACGCCTCGGCCCGGGAGTGGGCCACCGCTGCCGACGGCACCCAGATCCCGATCTCGCTCGTGTGGCGCCCCGACGCCGTGCCCGCCCAGGGTCCGGCCCCGTGCCTGCTCTACGGCTACGGCGCCTACGAGATGAGCATGGACCCGTGGTTCTCGATCGCCCGCCTGTCCCTGCTGGACCGGGGCGTGGTGTTCGCCATCGCCCACGTGCGAGGCGGCGGCGAGCTGGGCCGGCACTGGTACGAGGACGGCAAGTTCGGCGCCAAGCACCACTCGTTCTCGGACTTCGCCGCCAGCGCCCAGCACCTCGTCGACACCGGGCGCACCGCGCCGTCCGTGCTCGCCGCACGCGGCGGATCGGCCGGCGGCCTGCTGATGGGTGCGGTCGCCAACCTGGCTCCGGAGCTGTTCCGGGCCGTGGTGGCCGAGGTGCCGTTCGTCGACCCGCTGACCACCATGCTCGACCCCTCGCTGCCGCTCACCGTGATCGAGTGGGAGGAGTGGGGCGACCCGCTCCACACGGAGGAGGCCTACGGCTGGATGAAGGCGTACGCGCCCTACGAGAACGTGGCGCCCGCCACCGCCGTGCGCTACCCGGCGATCCTCGCCACGGCCGGGCTCAACGACCCGCGGGTCGGCTTCCACGAGCCGGCCAAGTGGGTGGCCCGCCTGCGCGACCAGGGCCACGATGCCCTGTTCAAGGTGGAGCTCGGCGCCGGCCACGGTGGCCCCACCGGCCGCTACGACGCCTGGAAGGACGAGGCGTTCGTCCTCGCCTGGGTCCTCGCCGAGCTGGGCCTGGCCTGAAGCTCGGGCGCGTGCGCAGCTAGGCGATGTGGCTGTAGCCGCCCCGGAAGAAGACGAGGGGGTGGCCCTCGGCGGTCACCGCGAGGTCGTGGACGGCGCCGACGACGATCTCGTGGTCGCCGCCGTCGTGGAGGTCACGGGTCTCGCAGTCGATCCAGGCCAGCGAGCCGCCGAGGCGGGGCGAGCCGAGCGGCGAGCGGTCCCAGGCCAGGCCGGCGAACTTGTCGGCCTCCTTGGAGGCGAAGCGCCGGGAGAGCTCCTCCTGGTCGTCGCCGAGGATGCTCACGCAGAACCGCCCGGCGGCCCGCAGCTTCGGCCACGTCGACGAGCCCCTGCCGGCGCAGAACCCCACCAGTGGCGGGTCCAGCGAGATGGAGAAGAACGACCCGATGGCCATGCCGACCGGCGAACCGTCCTCACCGACCGCCGCCACCACGCTGACGCCCGTGGGGAAGTGCCCGAGCACCTGGCGGAAACGGGCGCTGTCGAACGCAGGCTCGGTCATCGGTGGGCTCCTGGCAGGTGAGTGGTCTGACGGGTCGGGCGGGGCGTCAGATTAGGCGGTGGCCGGAGCGAGGCTGAGCGACACGGTGGTGCCCTCGGCGGCGGCGATGACCTCGGTGACCGAGGTGCCCCGGGCGAAGCCCTGCGCCTCCACCAGCAGCCGGTCGATGACATCGTCGCTGTGAGCGGGGTCGTGGTGGAACAGCGCCAGGCGCTTGGCCCCGGACTCTGCCGCCACCCGCACGGCGTACTCGACCGTGCAGTGGCCCCAGTCGGACTTCACGGCGAACTCGTGCGGCTCGTACTGGGCGTCGTGGATGACGAGGTCGGCACCCTCGCACAGGGCCAGCACGGAGGGCTCGATCCGGTCGGAGTCGTTGGGCTGCTGGTGGTCGCTGATGTAGGCGATGGTGAACCCGTCAAGCTCCACGCGGTAGCCGTTGGTGGCCCCCGTGTGCGGCACGTTCGCCGCGGTGATGCCGGCCCGGCCGAACTTGAAGGTCTCGGCGTCGGTGTCGCGGAAGGTGATCTCGCCGCAGAGGTCCGCCGGTCGCACCGGGAAGTACGGCGGGCGCATGAAGTCCCCGAACGCCTCCGCCAACGTGCCCTCGTCGTGACGTCCGCAGATGGTGAGCGACGCGCCGGGGCGGTTGATGGGCGTGAAGAACGGCAGGCCCTGCACGTGGTCCCAGTGGAGGTGGGTGACCAGCGAGATCCCGTGGAAGACCTCGTCGGGAGCAAGGGACTCGCCGAAGAAGCGCAGGCCCGTTCCGAGGTCGAAGAGGATGGGGTCCTGCCCCGGCGCCTGGATGCTGACGCAGGCCGTGTTTCCGCCGTAGCGCTTGTTGGCATCGCACGGACACGGGGTCGACCCCCGAACCCCCCAGAACGAAACGTTCACCATGTTGTGCTCCTGCTGCCCCTGATGCGGTGCGAACGGTAGCCAACCGGCCACGCAGCGGCCCGAAGTGTGACGCAAACCACACAAGGGGTGCCGTCGGTGGGCCAGGCGATCACGGCCGTTCGCCTGCCGTTACTGTCCCCGAAATGACCGATCCCCATCCCTCGATCACCGAGTCCACCGTCGCCGCCAACGGCCTGGAGTTCGGGATCCTCTCGATGGGCGACGGACCGCTCGCCCTGTGCCTGCACGGGTTCCCGGACTCGGCGTGGAGCTGGCGGCACCTGCTGCCCGAGCTGGCCGCAGCCGGCTTCCGCGCCGTGGCCCCCTTCCTCCGAGGCTACGCCCCGACTGGGGTGCCGGCGGACGGGCTCTACCAGTCCGGGGCGGTCGCGTCCGATGCCATCGCCCTCCACGACGCCCTCGGTGGCGGCGCCGACGCCGTGCTCATCGGCCACGACTGGGGAGCCCTCGCCACCTACGCGGCCGCCGGCCACGCTCCCGAGCGGTGGGCCAAGGTCGTCGTGGCGTCGGTGCCCCCGCCCGCCACCGTGGCCCAGGCCTTCTTCTCGTACGACCAGCTCCAGCGGTCCTGGTACATGTTCTTCTTCCAGTCGCCCCTGTCGGACCTGGCGGTCCCCATGGACGACCTGGCGTTCATCGACCGCCTCTGGCAGGACTGGTCGCCGGGCCACGACGGCGCAGCCGATGCCGCCCGGGCCAAGGACTGCTTCCGCGACCCCGCGAACCTCGCCGCCGCCCTCGGGTACTACCGGGCCACCCTCGGTGCCGGGGCCCGGTCCCCCGAGTACGACGCGATCGAGGCGGCCGGCGCATCGCCGCTGACCGTCCCTGCGCTCTACCTCCACGGAGCGACCGACGGCTGCATGGGCGCGGAGCTCATCGACGACGGCGTGCTCGCCTCGCTGACCGGCCCGGGCTCGCGCTACGAGGTCGTCGCCGACGCCGGCCACTTCCTCCAGCTCGAGCAGCCCGAGGTCGTCAACCGCCTCATCGTCGACTTCCTCCGAAGCTGAGCGCACGGGCCCGATCCGTGGCGACGCACCAGGGCCGGGCCGTCGCCACCGACGAGCGCCGCCACGCCCTCGGATCCTGGTCCGGCACCGAGTCGGTCTAGGCCGGGAGGTGGTGGGTCCCGTCGGGGGCCACCACCGCGAGACCGTCGGCGACGACGGTGGCCGCGACCCTGGTGGCTCGGACGGGGTCGTCGGGCCAGCCCATGGCCGCGGCCAGGGCGGCGGAGGAGACCGGGCCGGCGCGGAGGGCGTCCACCAGGCGACCCCTTCCCTGGCGGTCGGATCCGTCGAAGCGTGACTGGCCGGTCGAGACACCCGCCGACCCGACGGCCGGGTCGGGCTGCGGTCGTCCGGCCGAGGACCAGGCGCACCACTCGACGACCGGGCACTCGTCGCACCTCGGCGCGCGCGGCGTGCAGACCGTGGCACCGAGGTCGAGCATCGCCTGGTTCCACGCCCAGCCCGCCGCGGGGGCGACCGAGGCATCGGCCAGCGCCCGCGCCTCCTTCGGCTTGAGCGACCGGCCCGACCAGCGGGCGAGGACCCGCGCGGCGTTGGTGTCGAGGACGCCCACCTCGTCGGACTCGAACGCGAACGCCAGCACCGCCCGGGCGGTGTAGGGACCGATCCCCGGCAGGGCCAGGAGTGCGGTCAGGTCGTCGGGCAGCTCACCGCCGTGCTCGGCCACCACCTGCTGGGCGCAGCGGTGCAGGTTCACGGCCCGGCGGTTGTACCCGAGCCCGGCCCATGCGGTGACCACATCGCCCAGGGGCGCTGATGCGCACGCGGCCGGGGTCGGCCACTGGTCGAGGAAGGCCTCGTACTTCGGCAGGACCCGGCTGACCTGGGTCTGCTGGAGCATCAGCTCGGCCACGAGCACCGCCCACGGGTCGCGGGTGCGCCGCCACGGCAGGTCCCGCTGCCGCCGGCCGAACCACTCGAGCAGCGCCTCGTGCCGGGCTCGGGTCGATCGGGTCACCGGCGGTTGGGCAGCAGCCATCGGTGACCTGATGCGGGCCATGCGGGCGAGACGGGCGCCATGGCGTCAGCGGAGGGGCACTGCGTAGGCCACGGTGACGTAGGGGAGCTCGAACGACGGGCCGAGGGGTGCGACGAGGTCGCGGACCTTCGCGGCGAGGGCGGTCTGCTCGGCCTCGGGGAGCCGGGCGATGTAGGACGTGGACAGCACCCGCTGCACGAGCGTGTCGGGATCCATCGGCTGGATGTAGCTCGAGTCGTACCGCACCGCCGGCTGGAACTGCGGGCCGTGCTCGGCGACCACGGCGGCCCAGTCGACCTCGACCGTGTAGGGCACCCGCCAGCGCTCGCGCTCGTCCCACCGGATCAGCTTGGAGAGGTCGGCCACCCACGCCTCACGGGTGTCGCGCTCGTTGAACACGATGCCGAGCGATCCGCCGGGGCGCAGGACGCGGGCGATCTCGGCCAACGCGACGGCAGGGTCGAACCAGTGGAACGCCTGGGCGACGGTGAGGGCGTCGACGGTGCCGTCGGGCAGCGGGATCGACTCCGCGGTCCCGCTGAGGGCGTCGACGCCGGGGCAGGCGGCCACGAGCTGGTCCCGCATGGCGTCGACGGGCTCGATGGCGGTGATGCGAGCCTCGGTCGCAGCCAGGAGGCGGGTGAGCTTGCCGGTGCCGGCGGCGAGGTCCACCACGGTGCGCCCGGGCCCGATGCCCAGGTGCCGCACCAGCCAGTCGACCACATCGTCGGCGTAGCTCGGCCGGCCCTTCTCGTAGGCGGCGGCACCGGCACCGAACCCCTCCGCTGCGACGTCGCTGATGTGATCTGCGGTCCCCATGCCCTGCTCCCTTCGACGCCGGGATCGTAGGCCGCGCCGCTCGGGGCCGGTGGGGCCGTTTCCGGTCGGTCGATTCCGGTCGGTCGATTCCGGTCGGTCGGTCGGTTCCGGTCGGTCAGTTCGATTCGGGCAGCAGCGGCGCCTGGTCGGCGGGCGCCGTGGCGGTGGCGCCGATGCCCGCCGCCACCACCATGGCCACGCCGAGCCACGACAGGGCGCCGAGATGCTGGTCGAGCAGGACCGCCCCGACCAGGGCACCGATGGCCGGCTCCAGCGCCACCAGGATGCTGAAGGTCCGCTTGGCCATGCGCTCGAGCGCGCGCAGCTCGAACGAGTAGGGCACCACCGACGCGAGCACCGCCATCGCCAGACCGAGCCCCAGCACGCGGGGGTCGAGCAGCTCGCTCCCGCTCGACGCCACACCGATGGGGACCACCACCACAGCGGCGACCGCACAGGCGGCGGCCAGACCTCCGATGCCCGGATCGGTGGTGGCCAGGCGTGATCCCGTCCAGATGTACGCCGCCCAGAACACGGCGGCGACGAGGGCGGCGACGACGCCCACGGGGTCGAGGGCGCCCTCGACGGAGCCGTGCTGGCCCAGGCCCAAGATGGCGACCCCCGCCAGGGCGAGGGCGACGAAGACCAGTTCGCGCCACCGCCGGGTGAGGGCGACGGCGAGGCCGAGCGGCCCCAGGAACTCGATGGTGATGGCGGCCCCGAGCGGGATCCGCGACACCGCCTCGTAGAACGCGAAGTTCATCACCGCCATCGACAGGCCGAGCAGGACGACGGAACGGCGGTGCCGGGCGGTCCACGAGCGGACGTCGGGGCGCGCCCAGGCCAGGAGGACGACGGCGGCGAGCCCGAGCCGGAGGGCCGAGGCGCCCGACGGCCCGATGTCGTCGAACAGCTCGGTGGCGATCGCGGCGCCGAACTGGAGCGACAGCATCGAGCCCAGCACCAGCAGGACCGGTGGCGGCTGGAGGCCGGACGAGGCCGGCGACGGGGTGCGTGCGGTGCGGGCCACGGGCTTCGGACGGTACCAACGGGCCGCGTCGCGGCCCCACCCGAGGTGGGAGATCACCCCTCCAGGTGGGATGATGGCCACGATGAGTGCCGGGACCGGAGTACGCGAGCGCCTGCACGATTCGATGCGGGAGTTCCGGCGACCGCTGGTGGACATCAGCGAGGACGGGTTCCTGCACCCCCTGTTCCTCCAGCGCTACATCGCCATCGCAGCGCTGGCGGTCGGCTCGGTGGTGTTCGGGACCTTCCCGGCGTCGATGCCGGTGCTGATCATCGGCGTGGGGTACACGGCCAACGCCGTGGCCCACGTGCAGGCCAAGCGGACCGGCCAGGCCCCCACGTGGATGCACCTCACCGACATGCTCGGGGTGCTGGTCTTCCCGGCCATCTCCCCGGAGATCGCCGTGCCGGCCGCACTCGTCATGCTGGCGGTGGTGTCGCTGGCGGCGTCGGTGTCGGGCCTGGGCCCGGCCCTGCTGACGACGGCCGTCGGCACGGCCGGCCTGCTGCTCATCGACCTCTACGACCCGCTGCCCGACGCCGCGCTGCTCATCGCCGGGTTCGCCATCGCCGCTTTGATGATCGCCACGGCGGTGGGCCAGCTGGCCGCCGTCGAGGACCGGGTCCGTCGGCGCCTCAACACGGTGGTCGACAACCTCGATGCCATCTTGTGGGTCCGCGACCCGGCCGACGACCGGTTCACGTTCGTGAACCAGCGGGCCACCACCATGCTCGGGTGGGCCGTGGAGGACTGGTTGGCTCCGGGCTTCTGGCTGGCCAACGTCCACCCGGCGGATCTGACCGCCACCACCGAGACGGTCGGGCGGGCGGTCGCGCTCGGCATCGATCACGAGGTCAGCTACCGGTTCCGGGCCGCCGACGGCCACTGGGTGCACCTCCACGACCGTGTGACCGTGTCCGTCGACGGGGCGGGCAGCCCCACCGCGCTCCAGGGCATGAGCATCGACATCTCCGACCGCGTCCAGATCGAGCACCGGGTCAACCAGTACGCCGACATCGTCGACCGCATCGACCAGGCGCTCATCGTGCTGCGCCTCGAGGACGGCGACGACGGCACGGGTGAGGCGCTCCGCCTGCGTGCCGCGAACCCGGCCGCCGAGCGGTTGATGCGCCGGGACCTGTACTCGCTGATCGGCAGCAGCGTGGAGGTCGCGTTCCCCGCGCTGGCCGGGTCCCGCCTGCGCGACCGCCTGGCCGGCGTCGTCGAGCGGGGGGTGCCGCTGCGCGTCGACGACCTGATCGTCCAGCCCGCCGACGCAGACCAGCGGGTGGTCACGCTGCGGGCGTTCCCGCTCCCGGACCGGTCGGTGGCGATCTCGCTCCAGGACATCACCGACGCCGTCGCCGCGTCGGAGGCGTTGCGACGTCAGGCGCTCTACGACGGGCTGACCGGCCTGCCCAACCGCCGCCTCTTCGACCAGGAGCTGCACAAGGCCGTGCGCGACGCGCCGGGCCGGGGCCAGCGGGTCGCGCTGTTGATGATGGACCTCGATCAGTTCAAGGAGGTGAACGATGCGCTGGGCCACCACGTGGGCGATCAGCTGCTGCGCGGCATCGGCGACCGCCTCACCCGGGAGTTCGACCAGGCGCTCGTGGCCCGGCTCGGCGGCGACGAGTTCGCCCTGGTCCTCGCCGGCGACGTCTCCGAGGACGACGCCCTCCTCGTGGCCGGCCGCATCCGCGACACCCTGAGCGAGCCGTTCCTGATGGACGACGTCCGCCTGCAGTCGAACGCATCCATCGGCATCGCCCTGTTCCCGGAGCACGCCGACGACGTCCCCGCGCTCATCCAGCGAGCCGACGTCGCCATGTACATGGCCAAGCGCTCGGGGACGGGCGCCGCCGTCTACGCCGCCGAGCACGACCGCTCCAGCGTCGAGCGCCTGACCCTCATCGGCGACCTGCCCGACGCCGTGGCCCTCGATCAGTTCGAGGTGCACTTCCAGCCGTGCGTCGACCTGCGGACCGGGATGCCGGTCCGGGCCGAGGCCCTCATCCGGTGGAACCACCCCCGCCTCGGCCGCATCAACCCGGACCAGTTCATCGAGCTCGCCGAGCTGTCGGGCGCCATCCAGCCTCTGACCCGCTGGGTCCTGCGCGAGGGCCTCATCGCTGCCACCCGGTGGCGGGCCGCCGGGCACCAGGTCGGGCTGGCCGTCAACCTGTCGGTTCGGAACCTCTACGACCCCGAGCTGGTCCCCTACATCGCCCAGGAGCTGTCGATCTCGCAGGTCCCGGCCGGTGAGCTGGTGCTCGAGCTCACCGAGACCGAGCTGATGGACGACCCCGGCCTCGCCCGGGAGATCTTCACCCAGCTGGGCGACCTGGGGGTGGGCACGGCGATCGACGACTTCGGCACCGGCTACTCGTCGCTCACCTACCTGCGCGACCTCCCGCTGCGCGAGGTGAAGATCGACCGCTCGTTCGTCAGCGAGATGCACCGTCGCTCCGAGGAGTTCACGATCGTCCGCTCGATGATCGACCTCGGCCACAACCTCGGCCTCAAGGTGGTGGCCGAGGGCGTGGAGCACGCCGATGACCTGGTCCTGCTGCGCCGGCTCGGCTGCGACCTGGCCCAGGGCTTCCACCTCGCCAAGCCGCTCCCCCTCGATGAGCTGCTGGTGTGGCTGGACCAGTACTCCGCCGCGATGGTGCTGCCCAGCGAGGCCAGCTGACCCCATCCGCCGTGCCGCTCGAAGCGCCGAGCGGACACGTGCTCTGGACGGGCGTCCGATGTGGGCTGCGGGCCGGACCGAAAGTACGATCCGGCCCATGACTGCTCCGGATCTTGCCGCCGCCGCAACCGTGATCGACCTGGCCTCGTCGGTGGTCGACGCCGGTGTCCGCTCCCTGGCCGCCGCCGAGGGTGGCGTCGACGCCAACCAGGTGCTCGCCTACGACCTCGCCCACGCCGCGTCGGCCGTCGCCATGGCGAAGGGCCTGCTCGACTACGGCGCCAAGGGCGACGCCGAGGGCAACATCGCCTGCGCGTTCACCGCGGACGCCGTGGCCGACCTGGCCGGCAAGGTGTTCGGCCGCGAGGCCGAGTTCGGCATCGACGCCGGCGCACTCGACGGCGCCCGGGACTTCGTGGGCACCTACAAGGCGGCCGACTTCCTCGCCTCCATCACCGACCCGGGCCCCCGCCACCTCGACAGCGACTTCGAGATGGTGCAGGACACCTTCCGCCGCTACGCCGAGACCGAGCTGGCCCCGAAGGCGGAGCACATCCACCGCACCAACGGCGACATCCCCGAGGAGATCATCGAGGGCCTGGCCGAGATGGGCGCCTTCGGCCTCTCCATCCCGTCGGAGTACGGCGGCTACGGCGAGGGCGGCGAAGGCGAGTACATCGCCATGGTCGTCACCACCGAGGAGCTGTCCCGCGGCTCGCTCGGCGCCGGCGGCTCGCTCATCACCCGCCCCGAGATCCTCGCCCGGGCCCTCATGGCCGGCGGCACGGAGGAGCAGAAGCACGAGTGGCTGCCGAAGCTGGCGTCGGCCGAGGTCATGAACGCGGTCGCCGTCACCGAGCCCGACTACGGCTCCGACGTGGCCGGCGTGAAGGTCACCGCCACCCCCACCGAAGGCGGCTGGCTGCTCAACGGCGTCAAGACCTGGTGCACCTTCGGCGCCCGGGCCGACGTGCTGCTCGTCCTCGCCCGCACCGACCCCGACCGCTCGATCGGCCACCGCGGCCTGTCGATGTTCATCGTCCCGAAGGACCGCGGCGACAGCCACGGCTTCGAGCTCGTCCAGCGGGCCGAGAACGGCGCGGCGGGCGGCGGCAAGATGGAGGGCCGCCCGATCGACACGATCGGCTACCGGGGCATGCACTCCTACGAGGTCGCCCTCGAGGACTGGTTCGTCCCTGCGGAGAACCTGATCGGCATGGACGGCGGCCTGGGACGCGGCTTCTACTACCAGATGGCCGGGTTCGAGAACGGCCGGCTCCAGACCGCAGCGCGCGCCATCGGCGTCATGCAGGCCGCCTACGAGGCCGCCCGCCAGTACGGCGAGGACCGGGTCGTGTTCGGCCAGCCCGTCGGCGACTACCAGCTCACCAAGGCCAAGCTCGGTCGCATGGCCGTGATCATCCAGGCCAGCCGCCAGTTCAGCTACGTGGTGTCGAAGCTGATGGCGAAGGGCGAGGGCCAGGCCGAGGCCTCGATGGTCAAGGCCTACGTCTGCAAGGCCGCCGAGTGGGTCACCCGTGAGGCCATGCAGATCCACGGCGGCATGGGTTATGCCGAGGAGTACGACGTCAGCCGCTACTTCGTCGACGCTCGCGTCCTCAGCATCTTCGAAGGCGCAGACGAGACCCTCTGCCTCAAGGTGATCGCCAAGAAGCTGGTCAGCTCCGTCTGATCAGACTCCGCCGTCCGCACGGCCCGGCACCAGTGCCAGTGCCAGCGCCGGCAGCTGACGTGGGAACGGTGTCAGTGCAGACGCCACGGCTCGCAGGTCTGGTCCCGCAGGCAGCCGACCCGGACCGCCGCCTCGGCGGCCAGCTCGGGTGACCGGTCGCGGACGCCCACCGACCATGCCGTGACCCACAGCTCGTACACCGCCAGGCACGTGGCGAAGCCCGGCCAGTCCCGGGGGTCCGAGCCTAGGGCGTCGAGGAACTCGTCGAGCGTGGCCGCCTCGGCGCCGTAGCGCTCCACCATGACGACCGCCGGGGCCGAGTCGTACGAGCTCGGCCCGGCGCCCGCCAGCTCCAGGTCCGTCAACAGCACCGCATCGGCCGTCCGCAGCACGTTGTCGCGGTGCAGGTCCCCGTGGACGATCGCCGTCCCGGCCGGATCCCGGTCGGCGATGCGGGCCCAGTCCGCGGACAGCTCCTGCGCCCGGATGCGGATGAAGTCGCCCTGGGGATCGCCGATCGCCACCGCTGCGACGGCGGCGCGGATGGCCGACAGCGGGTCGAAGCGGGGCACGTCGAAGGCGTAGGTCCCCGCCGTCCGCTCCCGCAGCGAGCGGGCCAGCGAGCCGAGGTCGGCAGGCGACGCAACACCGGTGACCTCCTCCCAGCGCCACGCCGTCACGACGCAGCCGTCGACGATCCACGGCTGCCCGAGCCCGCCCACGAGCGGCACCGAGGGCACGCCGGCGTCGGCGAGCGCCCGGCCCACCTCGACCTCGCGGGCCGCCACCGGCTCGTCGGAGCGCAGCCGGGACCGCACCAGCACGCCGTCTTGGCGGACCAGCAGGGACAGTCCCTCTCGGACGAGCACCGGAGGCGTGGCCGAGGCGTTGATCCGGTCCAGCACCTCCACCGCCGCCCGCCAGCGCGGATCGGTGCTGTCTCCCATGGGGCCGAACGCTACCGGTGCGGGGCGGGAGCGGGGGTGGCCAAGATGGCGGGCCAGTCGGTGTGCTCGTCGAGGGTCTTGGCCCCGCCGCGCACGCCGAAGAGGTGCTTGGCCCACACCAGCCAGGCGAGGATCGCCACGTTCACGACGAGGGCGCCCACGCGGAACACCGTGATCCGTTCGATGAGCTCGTGGATCTCGAACGGCAGCAGCCCGGCGGTGGCCACCACGGTGAGGTACTCCGCCCAGCGCTTCTCCTTCCAGAGCCCCACCGCCTCGATGGCCTCGACCACGCAGTACGCGACCGCCGTCACCAGCAGGATCGTGAGCACCGACCGGTGCAGGCCCACCACCCGGTGGAGCACGTCGACGATGCGGTCGCGGCTGGCCTGCTGGCCGGTCTGGGCGAGGTTCTGGCGGATCTGGTCGTCGAGGTCGCGGGCGCTCGCCTGGAGCCCGGGCAGCTTGAACCGCAGCACCGCGAGCGCCATGGCGAGCAACCCGAAGGTGATGGCGTGGATGGCCTTGTTGATGGCGATCAGCCGGAGGAGGACGGCGTCTTGGAGGACCCTGCCCCGTCGCGGCTTCGCCAGATCGGCGAGCGCGGGCAGCACCTCGGTCACGCCCGGTGTGCCGGGCGCCGGAGCCGGCACCTCGAGCCACGCGTCGCACCGCAGGCACCGGGCCAGCCGGTCCCCGCCCTGGCCCGGCACCTCGATGCCGAGCGGACGGTCCTCCGCACGCAGCCGGAGCACCCGGGCGGCCGGCGTCTGGTGGCCCCGGATCGAGCAGATCCAGGTCTCGGTGTGCCACCGCTTCGGAACCAGCCGCATGCCGCAGGTTGGCACACATCCGCCCGACCGGCGGGGTGCGAGCGGTGCGACCTCTGCGGTCAGATCAGGCGAGCGGGGGCAGGGCCTGCTGCTCGTCGAGCATCTGGGCCATGACCATCTTGATGAACTCGTCGGCCTCGTCGTTCATGCCGCCGGCGACGCCGCCGTAGATGGCACCGGAGGCGGCGGGTCCGTGGCCCTTCTCCTTGGCGTACTCGACGGCGGCGGCCAGGTCCGTGACGAACGCCTCCACCACCCCGTCCTGGGTCTGCGGTCGGGTGACCGCCATGTGCAGGGCGTTCGGGTACTGCTGGCCGTTGAAGCGCCAGCCCTTCGGCCGCATGGCGTCGTTGACGTGGTAGATGTCGAACTCGTCGCTGGTGAAGCTGAACAGGAACGACGGCGTGCCCATGAGCCGGAGCTCGGGGTGGGACCGCACCGCATCCTGCATGGCGGCCGACGTCTCGAAGATCGCCTTGGCGTAGCCGCGGTAGCCCTCACGACCGAGCTGGACCATCGACGCCCACGTGGCGGCGAGCAGGCCGCCGGAGCGGGAGCCGTCCATGCCGGGTGACGTGTACTTGCCGCCGGTCCAGTCGGTGAGGAAGAAGTACTGGGCGTTGCGCCAGGCCTTGTCGCGGAACAGGACCGTGGAGGTGCCCTTGAACGCGTAGCCGTACTTGTGGGTGTCGGCCGAGATGCTGGTGACGCCGGGGAGGCGGAAGTCGAACAGCGGGATCGGGTAGCCGAGCTCCTCGCCGAACGGGAGGATGAAGCCGCCGAGGCAGCCGTCGACGTGCAGCGGCACGCCCTTCTCGAGGGCGAGGTTCGACATCTCCTCGATGGGGTCGATGGTGCCGTAGCCGTAGTTGCAGGCCGAGCCCATGAAGCCGATGGTCTGGTCGTCGATGTTGTCCTTGATCCAGGCGACGTCGGCCTGGAGGGTGACGGGGTCGACCGGGGCCTGGCGCAGCTCGACGCCGAAGAGGTGGCACGCCTTGTCGAACGCGGGGTGCCCGGTCTCGGGCTTGATGAAGTTGGGCTGGACGACGCCGCGCTCGCGGGCCACCTCCCGGTAGGCCAGCACGGCGTGGCAGATGCTGCCCGTGCCGCCGCTGGTGACGAGCCCGGCCGGCTCGCCGTCGGTGACGGCCTCGGCGTGGAACAGGTCGAGCGCCATGGCGATGACCTCGCCCTCGTACCGGGTGGCGCTCGGTGTGATGTCGCGCTGGAGGATGTTGACGTGGGCGTACAGGCCGAACACGTCGTTCAAGAAGTCGTAGTGGTCGTGGTCGCCGCAGTACATGGTGCCCGAGACCCGGCCTCCCTCCCAGGAGGCGTCCTCCTCGTGGGCGAGCGATGCCATCTCCGCCAGGATCTCCTCGCGAGGCCGGCCCTTCTCGGGCAGGGTGCGGTTGACCGGGAACCGGTCCTTGTACGGGTAGCTGCTCATCTTGGATCCTTCTCCACCACAGAACCGAGCTATTGCTCGGATTCGGTACCCACTCTGCCTGATATCCAGACCCCTGCCAAGTGGAGGAGGTGGGACACCCGGCACACCGCCGTCCCCCTCCCTCCCCCATCTTGACCCACGGGTCAAGCAGCGAGGAGATCCGCCGGGGTGAACTGCTCGGCGAGGAGGCGCTCGAAGCGGTCCGGATCGCCGCCGACGAAGGTGCGGCACGCCGGCAGCCCGGCCACGTAGCAGAAGATGTAGGCCCGCCACGTGGGGTGCGTGAGGAAGGCCACCGACTTGGCCGCCCGGTCCCTCGGGAGCAGCGCCCAGCGCACCAGCTCGTCGATAGCATCGTCCTCGCTGCCGCCGCGGTCGTGGAGGATCAGGGCGGCGTTGCCCCGCACGGCGCTGAGGGCCTCACCGGCAGCCGCCACCGCCGCCACCACCTCCGTGTCGTAGCGGATCCCGAGCGGATGGAGCAGCTCCGCCAGCTGGGGCTCGGGGTGGTCGCCGAGCAGCACCTCCAGCGCCAGGTCGGCCAGACCCTCCGCCAGCAGGCACTGCGGCGTGCCGACCAGGAAGATCGACTCCTCGAGCTGCTGGCGCTGGCGGACCAGGCCCACCTCCTTGCGGCAGTGCTCCGTGTGGTGGCCGGGGTACGCCTCGTGGGCGATCAGGTGGCCGATCGAGGTGGACGACACGGGCAGGTCGGTGTTGATGGCCACCCGGCTCCGCAGGCCGCCCTCGTAGTAGTTGAACCCGGACCACGGCTCGTCGGTCACCAGCTCGAACTCGACGTGCTCGCCGTCGGGCAACCCGAACTGCTGGCGGGTCCGCTCCCGGAACGCCGCGGCCAGCTCGTGCACCGCCGCGGTCAGCTGCTCGCGGGTCATGATGTGGGTCGATCGCCAGGCGTCGTAGCGCGGCGCGAGCGGGCCCGATCCCGGGAGCACGGCGTCGAGCCGCTGGTGGGCGGCGGCCAGCACCTCGTGGTCGACCATCGCTGGTCGGACCCCGTAGCACTGCTCCACCTCGTCGACGAACGCCACGTCCTCCCCCGCCAGCTTCCGGGCGGCCGTGTGCAGGCCGGCGGCCTGGGCGCGGAGCCAGCGGCGGCGCACGGCGTCGAGGTCGCCCTCGCCCGCGTCGAGGCCGGCGACGAGCGAGCGGACGTCGGCGACCAGCGCCGGCCGCGGCCGCTGCGGCTCGTCAGCCACCCGCTCGGCCAGAGCCTCCGGGCCGTAGTAGGCGTCGACCATCCCGTCGAGGTGGCGGCCGAGCCGCAGCCCCACCTCGAGGTACCGCCCGACGGGGCTGTCGAGGTCGAGTGCATCGGTCACCGGAGCCATCGGCTCACCGTACCCAGCTCCCGACCGTCACCGTCCGCCGAGTCCCCCTCAGTTCTTCTCGGGGTACGAGACCACGTCGCCCTTGCCCGAGACCGGGAGGGACTGGAGGAGGTTGTCGACCGACACGATGAGGCGATCGCCGGTCTGGCCCTCGACGGTGAGCGAGACCGAGCCGGAGTCGTAGCGGGTGGAGAAGGCGCGACGGACCTCGGTGCCGAGCTCGCCGGTCGCCAGGTCGAGCGGCGACACGCTGAAGGTGCGCTCGGTGCCCTCGAACACGAACACGTTCAGCCCGTCGCCCACGGGCACGAGCAGCGACCGCGGGGTGCCGTCGAACAGCACATCGGAGGTGTGGCTCCCGCTGCCCGCTGCCGGCTGGGCCGTGCCGAGGGCTGCGTTCGACCAGGTGCGCTCGCCCGTGGCGAGGTCCCAGGCTGCCATACCGCCCTTGGGCGTGCCCCGCGTGGTGACGGTGAGCGCCACCAGGGTGCGGCCGACGATCTGGCTGGGCTCGGCGTCGACGTCGCCGGAGGGCTCGCCGAGCACGCGGGCCTTGCCGTTGGGCAGGTACACGGTGACGATCGGCGAGCCGGTGGTGCCGATGACCAGGTCGCGCTCCCCGGCGAGGACCTCGTCCTCGTCGATGCTGCCGAGCCCGTCGAGGCGCGACGTCCACTTGATGGCGCCCGTCTCGGGGGTCCACCGCACCACGCAGCCGTCGCCGAACCCGAAGGCGGCGAAGACATCGCTGCTGCCCGGCACCGGCAGGACCTGGTCCCCCGCCGACATCGCCAGGTCCCACGGGGTCGCCTGCCCCTTCGGGCAGCGCGGCGTGGTGGCCCGGATGGTCCGGCCGTTCGCCGGGTCGACGAGCGTGGCCGGCACCGCACTGTTGGCGGCTTCCCCGTCGTCGACGACGAACAGGCGGTCGCCGACCACGGACATCGAGCCCTGCGTCGAGTTGAGGCGCTTCGACCAGAGCTGCTCAGAGCCGCGGGTGCCGTAGGCGGTGATGTAGGCATCGGTGGTGCGGATCATCAGCCGGCCGCGCACCGCGGAGAAGCAGGTGTCGCACCCCGACGTGAGCTTGTCGCGCAAGGTGGTCTTCCACCGAGTCTCGCCGGTCACCGCGTCGAGGGCGTAGAGGTCGTCGTCGACGCCGGCGAAGAGGGTGTCGCCGACCAGGGCGATCTCGGCCCGGTAGCTGTCGTCGGGGAGCGCCTCGCTCTGCCACACCAGCTCCGACCGGCTTCCGGTGAAGGCGATGCGGGCGACGTGGCGGGTGGTCTCGGAGTCTTCGGTGGACTGGAGGAGCATGACGACATCGCCCTCGTCGCCGGCGCCGTCGGAAGGCAGGACGGTGCCGCTCCCGCTGAGCGTCAGCTTCGACGAGTCGAACTCGAACGGGTCGAAGCTCGATGTGGCCGTGCTGAGGTCGCAGCTCCGGACCGCACCGAAGATGCCGAACGCGATGGCCGTGACGACGGCGATCGGGATGACGGCGCAGCCGATGCGGCGGGCGGTGCCGCCCTCGCCGCCCGACGACCGCTTGGCGCGGCCGGCGCGGCCCTTGCGGCCGTTG
>JAOBWH010000151.1 GCA_025463265.1 Ilumatobacteraceae bacterium | reverse complement strand
GTTCGCCGTCACCGCGGTGTTCTGGTGGCCGGTGGCCGGGTGGGCGTTCGCCGATCAGCAGATCCCGGAGTGGGAGCACGTCGGGCTGTCGCTCGTGCTGGAGGCGGTGGGGGTGGCGGTCGGCGTGTGGGCCTGGCGCTGGTTCGGCCTCGACGACCCGGTCCGGCGGCAGCGCTTCTTCGCGGAGGGCCGCCTCGACCTGCCGGAGTGATCAGATCCGGGTGATGCCCGGGGTGCCGGCTTTGATCTCGACGGTGGCGTCGACCGAAGCCGGCGACGTCTCGGTGGCGATGGAGTCGACGATCACGAACTCGGTGGTCCACGTGTCGCGGGTGACGGTGCAGCGCACGTACCCGTTGTCCTCGAAGTTGGCGTAGGCCAGCCCGAACGCGGCGAGGTCGAGGCCCTTGGCGATGTCGCCGAACCCGGGGGACGAGATGCCCGGGGCGACCAGCTCGTGGGCGACGATCTCTCCCTCGGTGGTGGCGTTGGGCATGCGCAGGTCGGCGGCGCCGCCGGCGTGGATGTCGCCGGTGAGCACCACCACGTTCTGCAGCCCGGCCTGGTAGATGGAGTCCAGGAGCCGTGACCGCGCCGCCGGGTAGCCGTCCCACTGGTCGACGTTGAGGATCACGTCGCCGAGCACCAGGGACTTCACGACGGTCTGCTGGGCGAGCACCGTCCAGGTGGCGTCGGCGGCCTTGAGCCCCTTGGCCAGCCACTGCTCCTGCTCGGGCCCGAGCATGGTGTGCTCCGGGTTCGCCAGGTCCGGGCAGTCCTTGGCGTTGGTGCCGACCTGGTCGCCGCACACCTGGTCGCTGCGGTACTGACGGCCGTCGAGGACGAAGAACTCGGCGAGGGTCCCGTAGCGGAACCAGCGGTACACCTCGAGCGAGCCGTCCTCGGCGGGCGGGTCGATCCGGATCGGGTGCGACTCCCAGAACGCCTGGTAGGCGGCCACCCGTCGGGCCTCGAACCCGGCCTGGTCCTCGGCCTTCTCGGCGGTGCCGGCGGCGTAGTTGTTCTCGACCTCGTGGTCGTCCCAGGTGATCACCCAGGGGGCGATGGCGTGGGCCGCTTGGAGGTTGGCGTCGCGCTGGTAGGCGGCGTAGAGCACCCGGTAGTCCGCGACGGTGACGGGCTCCGCCTTCAGCGGGATGGCCAGTTCGCCGGTCCCGCCGGGGTACTCGTAGATGTAGTCGCCGAGGAACAGGATCAGGTCGGGCTCGTCGGCGACCACCTGCGGGTAGGCGGTCCAGTGACCTGCGGTGCGGAGCTGGCACGAGGCGAAGGCGAACGTCAGCTCGTCGACCGAGGCGTCGTCCTTCGGCGTGGTCCGGGTCTTGCCGACCGGGCTGGTGTGGTCGCCGATCCGGAACCGGTACCAGTACCAGGTGTCGGCCTCGAGCCCGTGGGCGTCGGCATGGACGCTGTGGCCGAACTCGGCGGCGGCCGGCTCGGTGCCGTGCTTCACGATGTCGGTGAAGTCCTCGTCGGTGGACACCTCCCACAGGACCGCGTGGTCGGTGTCGCCGATGCCGCCGAACCCGGTGGGGTCGGCGAGGTCAGTGGTGAGGCGGGTCCAGAGGATGACCGAGTCCGGCAGCGGGTCACCCGATGCGACGCCCAGCAGGAACGGGTCCGACTCGATGCCCTTCGCCGAGGGCGCTTCGGCCAGGTCGGCGAGCGTGGTGGAGGTGGTGCTGGTGGGCCCGGCGCCGGTGGTGGTCGTGGTGGCCTCGGGCTTGGGCTTGGGCGCAGGGTCGTCGCTCGAGCACGCACCCAGGACGACCGCGCCGCCCGTGCCCGCCAGCAGGGCGAGGAACCGCCTGCGGTGGAGGAGCACCCGCTGGGACAGGTCTCGGCGCAGTTCCTCCTCGCTGGTCACGGGGCGCGACCCTACTGCCACCGGTCGCACGGGGAGCGACCGGGTGCCTCGGGTCCGCCACCGTGAGGATTAGTGTCCGGGCGGACACGGTTCCGTGTCTCATCCTCGAGCTTCAGGTGATCCCATGTTCATTGTTGGTGGCCTTCTCTTCGGTCTCCTGGCCATCGTGGTCGTGGTGGCGTTCTTCAAGCAGCGCAGCGAACGGGGCCGGTGGGAGGACTGACCTCCCTGCGCCCGTGATCGAGCGCAGTTGACCCGGGGTCAGTAAGCGGCAAGGATCCTCGGAGCACAGCGCGACGGGAGCACACCATGAAGGACCTCAGCGGGCGGGTCGCCGCTATCACCGGAGCGGGCTCGGGCATCGGCCGGGCCCTCGCCGTCGACCTCGCCGGGCGCGGGGCGCACCTCGCGCTGTCCGACGTCGACGAGACCGGGCTGGCCGAGACCGTCGGCCGGTGCGAGGGACATGGCACCAAGGTCACCTCGCAGCGCCTCGACGTTGCGGACCGCGACGCGGTCTTCGCCTGGGCCGACTCGGTGGTGGCGGACCACGGGCGAGCCAACCTGATCTTCAACAACGCCGGCGTGGCGCTCACCGCCACGGTCGAGTCCATGGCCATCGAGGACTTCCGGTGGCTCATGGACATCAACTTCTGGGGCGTCGTGCACGGGACCCAGGCGTTCCTGCCGCACCTCAAGGCCTCCGGCGAAGGCCACGTCATCAACATCTCGAGCGTGTTCGGGCTCCTGTCCATCCCGTCGCAGTCTGCGTACAACGCCGCCAAGTTCGGGGTGCGGGGCTTCACCGACTCGTTGCGGATGGAGCTCGAGATCGAGGGCGCAGCGGTGTCGTCGACCACCGTGCACCCGGGCGGCATCAAGACCAACATCGTGCGGAACTCCCGCCTGGACCCGAGCGCGGCCAAGGTCGCGGGTAGCGACAAGGACCAGCTGGTCGTCGATTTCGACAAGGTGGCTCGGACCACGCCCGAGAAGGCGGCGAAGGTGATCCTTGCTGCGGTCGAGGCGGATCGGCGCCGGGTCCTGATCGGCGCCGATGCCCGTCTCTTCGACCTGGCCTCCCGCCTGCCGGCCGGCCTCTACCAGAAGGTCATCGTGGCCGGCGCCCGTCGCCGGCGCTGAGCGTCCGGAACCTCCTGCGACTCGAGGCCGCAGGCGATCAGGGAGCCTTGACCTCGTCGACGCGGTGCGTCGGCGCGGCGGGCGGAGCCAGCGGCGAGGGCACGTCGGTGGTGGCGGTGTCGGTCGCCTTCTTGAACTCGGTCTGAGCCTCGCCGAGCGAGCGGGCGAGCTTCGGCAGCTTGGAGCCGCCGAAGACGAGCAGCACGATGACGAGGAGGATGAGCAGTTCTGGGGGTCCTGGCATGCAGGAGGTCCGTTGCCGGTGGGGTCGGCGGATGAGTCGAGCGCAGGATTCCTCGACGGCACCGACCGACGGTCGGATTTCCGGGAATTCCTGATCTGACGACGTTTCGCAGGTCAGCGGCAGTGCGCTCACCCAGCCAGGGGAGCGCTCCGGGTCCCGGTGCGGATGGAGTGCAATCCGCCGGCCAGCTCGGCTGCGAACCATCCCCATCGACGGGGTCACCTGCCTCGCCGTGAACTGGACCGCTACCCCGGAGAAGGAACTGTGACCGTCGACGAACGGGCACTCCGCGAGCTGATCGTGGAGTCCGAAGATCTGCAGGTCGATGCCCTGCGCGACATGAAGGGCATCCAGGCCGACCTGGCCGACGGCCGGGCGGACCGCATCCGCAACGGCGTCGACCCCGACGAGGCCCGCGAGTTCGCGGAGAACCGCCGCAAGCTGCTCGCCGACGACGGCTTCGGCTTCGGCACCCTGGCCGCCGTGGGCGCCCTCGGCGCCGCGTTCGCCGGCGCCATGACGACCATGTTCGCCTCGCCGGTCGGCGCCCAGGGCGACACCGAGGACGTCGATGTGATGGTGCTCCAGACGGCATCCTCGCTCGAGAACCTCGCCGTGGCCACCTACGAAGCCGCGCTCGGCCTCGACTTCATCAAGGACGGCAACCCGGTCGTGAAGGCCTTCGCCGAGACCACGATGAAGCAGCACAAGGAGCACAGCGACGCCTTCAAGGGCGCCACCAAGAGCCTCGGTGGCAAGGAGCAGACGGAGCCGAACCCGAAGTACCTGACCGTCGTCAACGACGCCAAGCCCGGGCTCACCGACCCGGCCAAGGTCGTCGACCTGGCCATGGCACTCGAGCAGGTCGCCACCCAGACCTACGTGTCGAACATCTCGCTGATGCGCGACAACACGTCCAAGGAGCTCATGGCCAGCGTCATGGGCGTGGAAGCGCAGCACCTCGCCACCCTCCGGGCGGTCGGTGCACTGCTCGCCGGCGGAGCCGCTGAGCTCATCGCCATCCCGACCGACCCGGCGAAGCTCCCGGCCGCAGCCGGAAGCGTCGCCTTCCCCGATGCGTTCGAGGACCGAGCCAAAGCCAGCCCGCCCGAAGAAGGAGCTGTCAGCTGATGAAGAACCAGATCGATCCCGACATGGGGACCACCGAGCCCCAGCGCAGCGGCGTCAACCGGCGAGGCTTCCTCGCCATCGGCGGTGCCCTGAGCGCCGCCGCCGTGCTGGCTGCGTGCAGCAAGAGCGACAGCGACGGCGGTGGCAGCGACAGCAGCACCACCGCCGCCAAGGGTGGCGACACGACCACCACCGAGGCCGAGGCCGGGTCCACCACGACCACCGCCCCGGAGACGGAGCGCTCTGCGGAGAACGACCTGAAGCTCGGCGCGTTCGCCGCAGGCCTCGAGGTCCTCGCCGTCAACACCTACGGTGCGGCCCTCGACGCCGCCGGCAAGGGCGCCCTCGGCGAGGTCCCGCCCGCCGTGGCTGAGTACGTCACCGTGGCCCAGAAGCAGCACCAGGCCCAGCTCGACCGCTGGAACGAGCTGCTGACCGGTGCCGGCGCCGAGGCCGTCTCCGAACCGCCGAAGGACCTCGAGGCCACGGTGAACAAGGAGTTCGGCAAGGTCAAGGACGTGGCCGGGGCCGCCAAGCTGGCTCGGGAACTGGAGCAGATCGCCGCCGCGACCTACCTCTCGGTCATCCCGCTGCTGGCCACGGAGGACCCCATCCGGCTGGCCGCGTCGATCCAGCCGATCGACATGCAGCACGTGGCGGTCTTGAACTTCGTCCTGGGCGAGTACCCGGTCCCGGACACGTTCGCCAAGACCGACATGGCTGTCGCTCCCTGACCATGCCTTCCGTTCGAGCCCGTCCTCCTGCACAATGGCTGCAGGGGGGCGGGCTCGATCCGTCTCTGATCCTGAGGAGTCCGCCATGCCCGTGACCCGTCCGCTCGCCGCCGTCTTGTTCGCCGGTGCCCTCGTCCTGACCGCCTGCGGAGGTGGGAGCAGCGATGGCTCCGGCTCCGGCTCCGACTCCGGATCCGGATCGGGCGCCTCCACCACCGCCGCCACGTCGTCCTCCGACGCCGGAGGCGGCGGCGCCACCGAGGTGAAGATCGCCGACTTCACGTTCGACCCGTCGGAGATCGAGGTGAAGGTGGGCGACACCGTCACGTTCACCAACGATGACGATGCCACCCACACCGCAACGGCCGACGAGGACGATCCCGGAACGTTCGACACCGGTGACATCGATGGCGGGAAGTCAGCTGAGATCACGGTCGACAAGGCTGGCGAGTACTCCTACCAGTGCTCGATCCACGAGTACATGAAGGGCACCATCCGGGTCATGGAGTAGCCGCCCTCAGGGCGGGCAGCCAGCAGCGAGGAGGTCGTCCCAGGTGACCCGTCGGTCCGCGGGGCGCTCCTCCCACTGCTCGTCGTCCTCGGTCACCACGAACCGCATGGGGTGGCCCGCCACGACCCGGGTCGCGTCGGCCAGGAAGAACTGGTGGATCGCCCGGACCCCGCCGGGCAGGGGGACGTAGGGCCCGACGCCGAGGTCAGCTGGCGGCTGGCCGGCGTAGCGGCAGTCGACCGCCTCGATCATCGACCGCGTCGACCGGGCGCTCTCCGCCCACTGGCGCTGGTACGTGACGTTGGTCGGCACCACGATGAGCGCGAAGGCACCGACGGCGACCGCCAGGGCGGCACGGGACCGCCTGCACAGCACTCGTGCACATCCCACCCAGACCATGGCGCTGCCGACCGACGAGACCACGAAGTTCCGGTCGGCCGGGCCTCGGACACCGGTCGGCCACTTGAGCGCGAAGGCCGCCAGCCCCACGGTCATGACGCCGAGGCCGGCCACCACCAGCCACGGGGCCTCGTGCGCTCCCCGTTCGCCCCGCACGAAGCGCACGAGCGCGACGGCGATCCCCATGGCGGCCGTGGCCGCCAGGAGCCATCCGAGCCACCGGTTCTCGGTCAGCCCCGAACCGAAGTGGGCGGGCGCGAGCACCAGGGGCGTCCCGCGACGCGCCGTGCCCGGGTTGTAGGTGGGGTGGATCGCCATGAGGCAGCCGGTGACCACCACGATCGCGCCGGCCCTCACCGCCTGGCGGCGGGTGCCTCGATGCCGCAGGAGGTGGACGGCCACGACGGCGCTGAGCGCCGGGAGCAGCATCACCTCGTAGCAGAGGCCGCCGGCAGACGCGAGGAGTGCGCCCAGCACCAACCGGTCCTCGTCCATGCACCACACGCCGATGACGAGCAGCAGCAGGCCCACGGTCATCGGCGTCGTGTTGGCGAAGACCCGCAGCGAGGTGTGGTTGGGCAGCAGCACCCAGACCACGACCACGGCCAGGGCGTTCCAGCGCGGCACGAAGCGCCGCAGCGTCACGAACAGGGCGGTGGCGGTGGCCGCCGACAGCACGGCCAGGGTCAGCACCCACCAGGCGGCGTGGTCCCGGAGCACGGTGTAGAGGACCGTCTCCACCGCCCAGGCGCCCGGCCGGCTGGCGAACTTGCTCGCCTCGGCGGCCCGCATCCAGCCGACGGTGTCGAGTCGCGCCAGGTTGCGCCAGTCGTCGAGGAAGAAGCCGGGCCCGGCGGCGAGGTACGGGATGACGCGCACCAGGCACAGGACCAGGAGGCCCCCTGCGATGGCAGCATCCGCACGGCGGTCGGGGACCGTCGGACTGGTTGCGGTCTCGCTCATGGTCCCCCTGGGGCCCGTTGCCCCAGGTGCCGAAGGTAGCAGCGCGCCGCGGAGGACATCCGCACCGCCGGCGCCACTCCGGCCCGCCTCGCCCCGTCGCTCGCTGCCGGGACACCGGTCCGTCTGCGGCGGTGTGGTCGAATGGGCGGGCATGGGTGCGACGAGCCGCTGGCGACCTCCGGCCTGGTCCGTCATCGGCGCCGGGGGCCTCCTCGGCGGGGCCGTGGCGTGGACGACCCGCCCGGCGCTCGCCCTCGATGACGCCGCCATCTCGTTCCGCTACGCCGAGCGCCTGGCCACCGGAAGGGGGCTGACCTACAACGACGGCGAGCACGTCCTGGGGGCGAGCAGCGGCCTCCACACGATCCTGCTGGCGGTCGGCCGCTGGTTCGGCCTGCCGGTCACGTCGACCGCGGTGGTGCTCGGTGTCGTCGGGTTGGCGGGCTGCACGGCGCTCATCGGCCTGATCGCGTCGCGCCTCGGCGGTCGGACCGCGGCGCTGGTGGCGATGCTGCTGTTCATCGCTGGCCCGGTCCGGTCGTACGCCACCGGGGGACTGGAGTCCACGACCCTGATCGCCGGCTGCCTCGTCGCCGTCGCCGCCCTCCAGGCCGGCCGGGAGCGGCTCACCGGCATCGCCCTCGGCGTCGCGCTGGTGGCGAAGCTCGACGCCGGGGCCCTGCTGGTTGCCGTCGTCGGGGTGCACGTGCTGCTTCGACACCGCCTGCCGTTGCGCATGCTGGCGTGGACCGCGCTGGCGGCGGCCCCGTGGTTCGTCTGGGCCACCTGGGTGTACGGCAATCCGCTCCCGCAGTCCCTGTTGTCGAAGGCGTCGGGCCGGGCGGACGTTCCCGGTGCGAGCTACGACCCCACCTGGGCGCTGCGCCGGGTCCGGGCGGTCCTGCCCGCCGCCGTCGCCGGTGTGGCGGTGGCCGTGCGCCGCCGCGACGATCCGCCGGGGCAGGAGACGCGCCTCGTGCTGGTGGCGTGGCTCGTCCTCGCCGGAGCCGCCGTCTCGCTGCTCCCGCTCGGTGCTCCCTACCCGTGGTACGTCGCACCGCTGTACGCGCCGATCGCGATCCTGGCGGGTGATGCCGCCGGCTGGGTGCGGGGAGCCGTCCGGCAGCATCGGTGGCAGCGAGCCGCCGTGGTCGTCCCCGCGCTGCTCATCGCACTCTCGTGCGTGCTCCTCACCCGGAACCTCGCCGTCGACCTGGGCGACGGCGTCGCGCGGGGGCCCGCCGTCGAGCAGTGGGAGGACCTCCGCGCCGCCGGCCGGGCGGTGGACGCCCGCCACCGTGGCGAGGTCGTCCGGACCTGCTTCGGCTGGAGCGCGTTCGAGGCGGACGGCTCCACCATCGAGGACCCCTGCGCCCTCAACTCGCCGTGGCCGGCAGACCGGGCGACCGTCCGCATCGACGCGGTGCCTGCCGACCAGGTGGGCCGCGACGGCGATGGTGGCGGAGAGGGCGACCTGGCCGGGTGGTGCGTCGAGGAGCGCTTCGACGGCGCCGCTCGGCGGACGGGCGGGCCGGTCGTGGTGGTGCGGGTGCGCTGCTGAGCGCCCCGTTTCGTGCCGGGCGGGTGGCGCGCTACGCCAGGAACGTGCGGAGGTCGTCGGCGTCCGCCGTCGCCTGGGTCCGGCCCATGGCGAACGCCACCGGGACCATCGCCGGATCCATCAGCTTCTCGGGATCGACCTCGGCTGGCGTGCGGTGAAACACCTCGGTTCCCGATGCCACCAGCTCGGCCATCTCGGCCTCGGGGTCGGTCGGACGGGCCGAATCGTCGGGCAGACCGAGGTCGAGCGGGGGCAGTGCGAGCACCACGGCCCGGCGGGCGCCGGCGGCGAGGTCCATGTGCGTGCCGGAGTCGCTGACCCCGCCGTCCATGCACCGGCGGTCGCCGATGGGCTGGGGCGAGAAGATGCCGGGCACGGCGCTGCTGGCGGCGACCGCTCGGCCGGGGGAGACCCCGGCCGTCGCGGTGACCACGATCCGCTCGCCGGTGTAGGTGTCCATGCACGTGGTGTGCAGGTTCGCACCGGGCCACTTCCGCATGCCGAGCACCAGCGTGAGCGTGCGCGCCGTGGTGTCAGCGGACTGGGTCGGCGCGGCGAGGGCGGCGTGCCCCACCCGCCGAATAGTCTCGGGCGAGGCGTCGGTCATGAACCAGAAGGCGTCCCGGGCCCGGGTCTGCGCCGGGGTCGGATCGCCGGCCGGCGCGAGGCGAGCGATGATCCCGGGCTGCTTCTCCAGGGTCTCGATGAGGCGGTGCATCCGCCCGAGCTTCCCGCCGGTGAGCCCGGTGGCCATGACCGCTCCTGCGGACGTGCCCACGATGCGGTCGTTGCTGGCCAGGTCGACGCCGTGCTGCTTCAGCTCCTGGAGGTAGGCCACGTACCAGGCGAGGAGGAACAGCCCGCCGCCTCCGAGGACGACGGCGAGGTCGAGCCCGTCGGCCGACCGCGCTGCGAAGTCGCGAGGTCGTGCCAGCCCGTCGTCGGTGCTGGTGGTCTCGGTCATGGCAGCGCCCTCCCGTCCAATGGTCGACGAACCCTATCGGCGCCCCAACGACCGCCTTGGAGTGACGACCGGTGACCGGCGCGCGCGCAGCAAGACGGACGGGGGGGTTGACATTCCCATCATGTTCGGTCTCGCCTGCTTGTGAACGCTCTCATGGGGGGAGGACGGTCGACCACGTCGCTGGGCAGTTCAGGCGATCGCCGTCACTGGTCGTGCGGCTGGCGGCGCAACGCTCGCCGTGGGTTAGGCCGTCCTCGAGGCCAGCCCCATCTGAGCCTCGGGTCAGACTGTCCCCTATCGCCGGCACCGTGACGGTTCGCGATCGTCCTCGACCGGGACCTCGGGAGAGAGGCGGCTTCTGGCTACACGCGCTCAAGAGGGCGCGGCGGCCCAGGCGGCGCTTGCACTTCGATGCCATCACCGACACGGACGGTGCCGCCGAGCACGACGACACCCATGATCCCCGCACGGCGTACCAGCTCACCGGTGGCACTTCGGTAGCTGACCTGCTTCAAGAGGCCCGGCTGGAAAGCCTCGATCTGCGCGCAGGGATTCCGGAGGCCAGTCACCGCAATGAGAACGCTCTCACCAAGCCGCATCACCGATCCGACCGGCAGGCCATGGAGGTCGACTCCCTCGGTGGTGACGTTCTCGCCCAAGTCACCCGGGCCGACCCGGTAACCAGCCGCATCGAGCACCTCGAAGAGCTCGTAGGCGATGAGGTGGACCTGCCTGAGGTTGGGCTGGTCGGGGCTGGCCGCAACGCGCGAGCGATGCTGCACCAAGGGGCCAGCGTGGGCGTCTCCCGCAACGCCGACGCCTGCGATCAACTCCACCTCCTCGGCCGCCTGCTTTGAGAAGCCATGCTCGCCGTCCGAGTGGAGCGCAACAATCGATGCCATGCAATCCATGATCGCGGCCGCACGCAGGTTAGATGGCCGGGGTTCTTCGCAGCCTGCCCCAGACCGCCGGCTCGGTGACACCTGAACCTTCGAAACCGTACAGAACGCCGTACGTGCTGGTTCGACGGGGGTAGCGCCCTGCGTGATTCAGATTTCTGGCTGAGGGTCCGTTGCTCGGCGGGTGAGGGTCACGGGCTCGATGCAGCCCAGTTCCTCGATGCGGCGCTGCGCCGCGTAGGCGATCCGCAGCGCGCGCCGCGCATAGATCCCTCCGCCTGCCATGTCAGCCGCCTCCACACAATTGGAGACCGAGCTTCGCAGGCTGACGCAGTCCGTCTCCTTCGCGAAGCTGTCGAGGCCGAGCGCCCTCATGACCCTGAACTGAATGCGGCCGGTTCGATCCGTCGTCACCGGCTCATCCATGGTCGAAGATTAGTTTGTGGCCGCTCAGAGCAGCGGGGTGTGGTGCCTTGTCCGGCGGGTGGCGCTGGCCGTTGGGGATGCGGACCAGGCTGCTGCGCCTGCTCTGGTCCTACCGGGTGGGTGCTCAAGCAGAGGCCCTGGTCATTTGGTGCGGTCGATCCAAGGCGCCGGGCCTCCTGTAAGACGGCCTTCGAAAGCTTGGATGACCGCCTGAGGGCAACGAGCGCCCCACGGATGGCTTCCGGATCGGACTCGCGAGACACGATCTCCTCGAGCCGCCGGATGCCTGCGGACTCGCAGCGGAGGGCTCGACGTTCATCGCAATGGCCCGATGGTGTGGTGAGGCCGCCCATCGAAGGCCACCCGCCGGGCATACCGACGGCAGCGGTCGTCGATCGCGTTCGGCTCGGTCAAGGCAGGCGGCTAGGAGCCAACAGCTCGTGTATTCCGTGGGTTTTCGGCTCCTGGATGTAAACCCGCAGGTCAGCGGACCCAGGTGACGATGAGCCGGCCTGTAGGCGGGGTTCTGTTCCCCGGTCCCTTGCGGGGGTCCGGTTCGGTGACCATCCATCTCTGCGGCCTACCTGAGGGTTCCCCTTGCGGGGAGCGGACGGGCCGCCCTGCCCTCGATTTGGCCTTGCTCCTGGTGGGGGTTGCCGAGCCGCCGGGATCGCTCCCGACGCTGGTGCGCTCTTACCGCACCGTTTCACCCTTACCTGTGCCAGGCGGACCTGGCCATCGGCGGTCTGTTCTCTGTTGCCCGATCCGTGAGATCGCTCCCACCTGGCTCACGCCAGCACCGGTGCCCTGTGGAGCCCCGACCTTCCTCGACACCGTCACCGCAAGCGGATCCGGTACCGCGGCCACCCGGCCGACTCATCGTCGCACTCAGTCTGGCGGATGCTCGACCCGCCGCGCGATTCGTGTCCGATCGTCCACCGGGGTGGAGCAGCTGACCCGGGTGGGTCAGCTCTCGCCTTCGTCCTTGGTCTCCTCGGCGACGCCGGGGTCAGCGGAGATGACCGTCACGATGGCCTCGTTCGGGATGAGGTCCCGGAGCCCGTAGAGCGCCGAGGTGGGGAACGTGCCGGCACCGGCTTCGCCCATGACGGCGTTGCGGCGGGCGGCGGCCTCCGCGTACCCGGCGAACTGGGCGCGGCCCTCGACCTGGCTGAAGGACGAGACGGCCGTGATGTAGGTGGCGGCGAGTGTGCTCTCCAGGGCAGCGAGGAAGTCGAGGATCGCCGGGTCGTTCGTCAGCTGGTCGGCGATGGGGTCGATCGTGTTCTGCTGGAGGTAGGCGTTGGGCACGCTGACCCGGTGCTCCGACGGCGTCTCCTTGCGGAACTCGGCGGCGGTGGCCTCGTGGTCGGCGGCGAAGCGGGCGGCGGCGGCCTTCCACTCGGGATCCTTCAGCTTCGGGCCGTACTCCTTGTACTGGACCGCAGCCAGCAGCTCGAGCGACGTGGCGGTGCGGAGCTGGTCCGTGTCGGCGGCCAGGTCGGCCTCGCTGACGTCGGGGAGCGGGGCCTCCGGGGCGGCGATGGTGGTGGACGGGTCGGCGCCGGACTGACCGGCCTTGCGGTCCGTCTTGGTGCCGCAGGCGGCGAGGAAGGCAGCGGCCGCTGCGCCGACGGCGCCGGTGCGGATGATCTGGCGACGGGTGGTGCCCGAGGCGGTGGAGGAGGTGGGGTTCATCGTGGGGCTCCTGGTGCTTCTGGCGCTCAGTCGTTGGCCGACGGGGCCGAGGTCTGGGTGTCGCCGTTCCCGGTGTTGT
>JAOBWH010000150.1 GCA_025463265.1 Ilumatobacteraceae bacterium | reverse complement strand
ACGCGCCGTTCCACGCCGCCGCCCGCCAACCGGGCGCCTCGCCCTCCGGCCGCCCGCAACCGCTCGCAGCGTGCGGCCGATGCGGTCGGCCCCCGTCGCCCGGTCGCACCGGCCCCTCGTCCCCGTCCGGTCCGCCGCGAGGTTCCGTCCCTGAGCGGCAGCGAGCTGCGGGCCCGCACCCTGAAGCGCCTCGTCTTCTTCGTGGTGGCGATGGGCCTGGTCGTCGCCGCAGTGGCGATCCGCCTGGTCGACGTCCAGGTCGCCAACACGAGCCGGTACGTCGCCTACGGCGAGTCCCAGCTCCGCGGCTCCCGCGACCTGCCCGCCAGCCGGGGGGCGATCTACGACCGCAACGGCCAGGCGTTCGCCCTCTCCGTGGCCCAGCCGATGGTGATCGCCGATCCGGCCCAGGTGAAGCACCCGATCGCCACCTCTCGGACGCTCGCCGCCATCCTCGGCGCGGACGCCGCCGACATCGAGGCCGAGCTCACCAGCGACTCCCGCTACCGGATCATCGCCAAGGAGATCTCGGCGGCGGACGCCACGGCGATCAAGGACGCCATCGACGACGACGAGCTGGTCGGCATCTCGTTGGAGAACGAGTACCTGCGCAACAAGCCCAGCGAGGACCTCGCCAAGGGCGTCATCGGCAACGCCCTCCCGGAGGGCCAGAAGGCCGAGGACGGCAGGACCGGCGGCATGTCGAACGTGGAGCTCGAGTACAACGACACCCTCGAGGGCAAGCCCGGCAAGCTGTTCTACGAGCAGGACGTGCAGGGGAACCCCATCGCCGGCGGCGAGCGGAAGCTCGACAAGGCGGTCCAGGGCACGGACCTCTACCTGACGCTCGACCAGTCCCTGCAGTACGAGGCCGAGAAGGCCATGGCCGAGCAGGTGGAGGCCACCGGCGCCGACAGCGGCCAGGCCGTGATCATGCGCCCGAGCACCGGGGAGATCCTGGCGATGGCCAGCGTCGCCGACGATGGCGACGGCAACGTCACCAACACCGGGGACAACCGGGCCGTCACCTCGGTGTTCGAGCCCGGTTCGGTCAACAAGATGATCACCGTCGCCGGCGCGATCGAGGACGGCGTGGTCACGCCCGACACGATCCTGAACGTGCCGATGTCGCTGCAGCTCTACGACCGGGAGTTCACCGACAGCCACCCGCACCCGCCCACCGACTGGTCGGTGACCGACATCGTCGCCACCTCGTCGAACATCGGCACGATCAAGATCGCCCAGCAGCTGGGTAAGACGAGGGTCGACGCCTACCTGCGCGACTTCGGGTTCGGGACCAAGCCGGGGCTGGGGTTCCCGGGCGAGACCGCCGGGATCATGAAAGACGACGTCGCCGACTGGTCGGGCGTGGACATCGGCGCCATCCCGATCGGCCAGGGCGTGGCGGTCAGCGCCCTGCAGATGCTCGACGCCTACAACGTCGTCGCCAACGACGGGGTGTTCATCGCCCCGAAGCTGGTGGCCTCCACCGACTCTGGCAAGGGCCGGGTCCCCACGGAACCGTCGCCGGGCCGCCGGGTCATCTCCAAGGATACCGCCGCCGCCATGCAGGCCATGCTCGCCAAGGTCGTCTCGGACGGCACCGGTGAGAACGCTGCGGTGCCCGGGTACGCCTCGGCCGGCAAGACCGGCACAGCCCGCATCCCGCAGGGCATCGACAAGGAGGACGGCTACCTCAACGAGGAGGGCCGCTACGAGTACCAGGCCAGCTTCGTGGGCATGGTCAACGGTGCCGACCTCTCGATCATCGTCACCCTCGAAGACCCCCGGACCTCGATCTTCGGCGGCGACGTCGCCGCCCCGGTGTTCGCCCACCTGGCCGCCACCGCCCTGCGCCGCTACGAGGTCCCCCCGCCGGCACTGCTCGCCGACGCCGCCCACGACGTGCCCGAGCTGTCCGCTTCGGCACGGGAGGTCGACGGCGAGGATCTCGCTGCGACCACCACGAGCGCGCAAGGCTGAACCCGTGCTGCTCCGAGAACTGGTCACGGCCGCATCCGGTCGGGGGTCGCTCGACGCCGTCGAAGGCGTCGGTGACCTGGGCGTGGAGGTCCGCGCCATCACCCACGACTCCCGCCAGGTGGAGCCGGGGACCCTGTTCTGCTGCGTGCCCGGGGCCACCGTCGACGGCCACGACTTCGCGGCCGCGGCGGTGGCCGACGGTGCCGCGGCGCTGCTGTGCGAGCGCATCGTCGACGTCGAGGTCGCACAGCTGGTCGTCCCCGACGTGCGCTCGTTGATGGGGCCCGTCGCCGCCGCGCTGCTCGGGTTCCCGTCCGACGCCCTGCGGCTCGTCGGCATCACCGGCACCAACGGGAAGACCACGGTCGCCCACCTGATCGCGGCCATCGCCCGCGCTGCGGGCACCTCGTGCGGCGTCATCGGCACCCTCACCGGCGCCCGCACCACGCCCGAGGCTCCCGAGCTCCAGGTGCAGCTGGCCGCCATGCGCGACGCCGGCGGGGACCTGGTGGCGATGGAGGTGTCGTCCCACGCGCTGGACCTGCACCGCGTCGACGGCACCCGCTTCCGGGTCGCCGCCTTCACGAACCTGAGCCAGGACCACCTGGACCACCACGGCACCATGGAGGCCTACTTCCAGGCCAAGGACCGGATGTTCGGCCAGGTCCGTTGCGTTCAGGCATTGCTCATAATTGA
>JAOBWH010000119.1 GCA_025463265.1 Ilumatobacteraceae bacterium | reverse complement strand
GACCTTCACGGCCTGCCCGTCCTCACGGATGGTCAGGTTCTGGAGGTCCTCGGCGTCACCGGTCCACAGGAACGTCAGCTCGACCGCGTCCTTGTCGGTGCCGTCGAGCTTGCGGACGGTGAGCAGGCTGTCCGGGGACTGGGCCTGCACCGGGGGTGCGACCCCGATGGCCACCAGCCCGAAGGCCAGGGCCGCGCCCGCCAGGCGGGCGGCAACGCCGGGCCGGCTCACCAGGCACCCGCCGCACGCTTGGCGAAGGTCTCGGGCTGGAACACCTCGGGTCCGAGGCGGATGCCCTGGTCCGCCAGCTTCTCGGCGAACTTGGGCCGCACGCCGGTCGCCTTGAGGTGGCCACGGAAGCGGCCGTGCTCGTCAACGCCCATCCCGAAGTCGAACAGGAAGATGTCCTGGGTGGTGATGACGTCGCCCTCCATGCCCTGGATCTCGGTGATGTGGGTGATGCGGCGGGTGCCGTCCCGGAGACGGGTCAGCTGCACGATGCAGTCGATGGCCGAGGCCATCTGCTCGCGGATGGCCCGGACCGGGAGGTCGAAGCCGGCCATGAGGACCAGCGTCTCCAGACGGGAGAGGGTGTCTCGGGGGGTGTTGGCGTGGATCGTGGTGATCGAGCCGTCGTGGCCGGTGTTCATGGCCTGGAGCATGTCCAGCGCCTCCCCGGCGCGGCACTCGCCGACCACGATGCGGTCGGGGCGCATGCGCAGGGTGTTCTTGACCAGGTCGCGGATGGTGATCTGGCCCTTGCCCTCGATGTTCGGGGGCCGTGCTTCCAGCGCCAGCACGTGGTCCTGGTGCAGCTGGAGCTCCTTGGCGTCCTCCACCGTGACGATGCGCTCGTCTGCGGGGATGAAGCTGGAGAGCACGTTGAGCGTGGTGGTCTTGCCGGTGCCGGTACCGCCGGAGACCAAGATGTTCAGCTTGCCGACCACCATGGCCTGGAGGAACCGGGCGGAGGCGGCGTTGAGGGTGCCGAAGCGGATCAGGTCGTCGATCTGGTACGGGTCCTTGGAGAACTTCCGGATCGTGAGGAACGGTCCGCCGATGGCGAGCGGGTGGATCACCGCGTTGACACGGGAGCCGTCGGGCAGGCGGGCGTCGCAGAGGGGCTGGGCCTCGTCGATGCGCCGGCCGACCTGGCCCACGATCTTGTCGATGATCCGGCGCAGGTGCGTGTCGTCCACGAAGCTCGCCTGGGTCTTCTCGACCTTGCCGGCGCGCTCCACGTACACCGAGTTCGGTCCGTTGACCATGACCTCGGTGATGTCCTCGTCCTTCAGCAGGCGGTCGATGGGTCCGTAGCCGAGGATGTCGTCGGAGACGTCCTGGATCAGCTGGGCCTTGTCGGCCGCCGAGAGGGGCGAGCGCTCCTGGGCCAGGGCTGACTGGAGCTGCTCCTGCACCCGACGGCGCAGGTCGTCCTCCGATAGGCGCTTGTCGTAGAGGATCGGACCGAGCTCGTCGATCAGGTGGTGGTGGATCTTCTGGCGCAGGTCGTCGAGGACCGGGTCTCGTCGGCTCCCACCACCGCCACCACCCGGCGCAGAGCCGTTGGAGGAACCGGAGGAGCCGTTGCCCTGCTGTTCGTGGAGGCGCTTGTAGAGGGACACAAACCTCTATCGGCCCATCATCGCGAGGGTTGAGCAGGGAGCCGAGGATTCACCGCCCGTGGTCGAGCTCCTCACCCACCGCGTTGGACGCCTGCGCCATGCCGGTGCGACGCGGCGCGAGGCAGGGGTTCCGAGCGGAGCGAGCCCCGGGGAGCTCGAGGGGCGGAGCCGGCGGAGCGCCCTCGATCGAGGAGGTGCGACGCAGTCGTGCCGACGAGCGGAACCGGCCGGGCGTCAGCCCGTCCTCACGTTCGAGGAACGGAGTGAGCGCCAGCGAACGAGTGACGAGACTCGCTAGCGCTTCTTCTTGGCCTTGGCGTCGACGCGGGGGGCGAAGCGGTCGGCGAGCTGCTCGAGGGACTTGGCGATGGAGCTGCGGGGGGCGTCGATGACGACGGGGGTCCCCTTGTTCACCGACTGGGGCACCACGATGTCCGAAGGGATGAGGGCGTCGGCCTTCACCTGGAGGGTGCGCTCGACCTCGCTCACCTCGAGCTTCACCTTGGAGTTGGCCCGGTTGAGGATGAGGTGGATCTTGTTCATCGGCGTGTTGAGCAGGCGAAGGGTCTGCAAGCCGATCTTCACGTTCTTGATGTTCGGGATGTCCATGCCGGCCACGAGGAGGACGTCGTCGCTCTCCTCGATGAGGCCGAGGACCACGTCGTTGAAGTAGGCCGGGGTGTCGACCACGACGTAGGTGCAGAACGTGCGCAGCAGCCGGATGATCGCGTTCATCTGCTCGGCACCGATCTGGTCGGCGAAGGCCGGCTCCAGCGGGGCGGGCAGCACCTTGAGCCCGGAGGGCTGGTGGGTGGCGAGCAGGCTCTCGAGGAACCCGACGTCGAGGCGGTCGAACGAGCCGACGGCGTCGACGATGGTGTGCTGCGGCGCCAGCTTGAGCATCACGGCGATGTCGCCGAACTGGAGGTCGGCGTCGACGAGGGCCACCGTGCCCTCGGACCGCTGGGCGAGGATGACGCCGAGGTTGGTGGCCAGCACGGACTTGCCGGCACCGCCCTTGGTGGAGAAGACCGTGATGACCCGGCCCTGCTCGCTGGTGTCGTCCTCGGGGACGGTGGCGGCGACGGACCCGACCGAGCCGTTGGGCGAGCTGGTCACGAGGGAGGCGCTGACGCGGCGGACCGCCTCGTTGAGCTGGCCGGTGTCGACCGGTGCACCCAGGACGTCGCGGACGCCGGAGCGCATGGCCCGCTGGAAGACCTCGGTGGAGAGGTTCTCGGCGATCAAGATGGCACCGATGTCGGACCGGCGGGCCAGCATCCCCTCGGCCCCGGTGACACCGGGGACCAGGGCGCACGACGGTCCGAGCACGAGCAGGAACGGCGAGGTGAACCGGTCCTCGACGCCGTCGAGGCTCTCGAGGGCGATGGCCCGCTCCCCGAGCTGCATCGAGAGCCGGCTGCGGACCGACGGGTCCGCCTCGACCACCACGATCGGCGTGGAGCTGTCAGATGTGGGGAACGTCGACATGGCCCTCGGAGCTTGCGTTGGTCCGCTCGCTGGCGGATCTTCCGCCCAAAGGTACTCGCTCATGATCGTGGTCCGAACCTGGAGGGGGAGATGGGTGGCTGCGGGAGTGGCACGGGCGACACACCCTCGGGCTCAGTTGGTGCTCTTGGCCCCATCCGGCCCGTAGGGGGTCAAGATGGCGGGGTCGTCGGACGGGAGCGTCGTGATGTCGATCTGACCGGTGGGCGTGGGCTCGTAGTCCTTCGACACCAGCGTCAGGTACAGGCTCTCAGCCGGGACCGACAGCAGGGTCTGCGCAGCTTCGGGCGGCACGATCAGGGTGATCAGGCCCTTCTGCAGCGGCACGGCCGGGGCGGCGGCGGCGGCGTCGCCCTCCGCGGGGGCCTCGCCCTCCACCGGGGCGGTGGCGGCCGTGTCACCGACGGTCATGTAGTCGACCGCCAGCACCTGGACCTTCTGGTACAGGAAGCGGGCCTGCTCGGTGGGCTTGGCGCCGTCGATCTGCTTGTCGCCCTGGGTCCCGGCGCCCGGGACCGTCTTGGAGAGGTTGGAGACCATGATGTTGACGTAGTCGCCGGGGACGATCAGGCCGTTGACGCCTCGGACGTTGTCCACGTTCAGCGTGTAGGTGGTCTGATCCTTGTTCTGGATCTTGATGAGGTTGTCGGCGAAGGAGACGGCCGCCTCGGGGTCGGTGGCCTCGACGAACATGTCGCTCACCACCACCTGGTTGGCCACGAGGTCGCTCTTGGCGACCCGGCCGGCGATGTCCTCCAGGCTGACGATGGCGTTCGCCGGCTTGAACTTCTTCGGGATGCTCTCCTCGACGATCGAGGTCGCAGCCACCTGGCCGCTCGTTCCGCGGGCGATCGGCGCCTTCACCAGGTAGACCTTGACGCGCTCGGCGTCGTTGTAGGCCTGGTCCTGGATGCCGCCGACGTAGTTCCAGACGAGGAACGACGCGAGCGCACCGATGGCGATGGCGGCAATGAGGATGAGTGTCCGGCGTTGGCTCACCGTGGACCCCTTCGAGTTCGAGCGCCCCGAGGTCGGAGCGCTTGTGACCGAATGCCTGTCGGCCGTGATCACCTCGGGCGCAAGGGTTTCGTCCCGATTTCTGGTTCCGACGGCCCAGGCCCGGACGCGACGGTGCCCCGCCCAGCGGGCGGGGCACCGTTCGTTCGGGCGGCAGGCCGGAGGCTCAGGCCTCGGGAGCAGCCTCTTCGTCGGCCGGGGCGTCCTCGGCCGGCGCCTCGGCGACCGGGGCGGCCTCGGTCGGAGCTTCTGCGACCGCGTCCTCGGCCGGGGCGTCCTCGACGGGGGCTTCGGCGTCGGGAGCGGCCTCGCCTTCGGCGCCGGGGGCCGGCGCATCGGCGGCGAGCGCCTCGGGGTGCTCGGCGTAGTACTCGGCCCAGGCCTCCTGGGCTTCGGTGGACTCGCCGCCGATGAAGTTGCCCTCAGCGTCGTAGGCGTGCTCGCCGAAGTGCTCCTGGTACTCGGCGGACACGGTGCCGCCCTCGGCCGCCTGCTTGATGGACAGGCTGATGCGGCGGCGCTGGAGGTCGAGGTCGATGATCTTCACCCACAGCTCCTCGCCGGGGGTGACCACCTGCTCGGGCAGGTCGACGTGGTGCGCCGACATCTCCGAGATGTGGACCAGGCCCTCGATGCCGTCGCCCACCTGGACGAACGAACCGAACGGGACCAGCTTGGTGACCCGGCCGTAGACCAGCTCGCCGACGCGGTGGCCCGACGCGAACTCCTGCCACGGATCCTGCTGGGTGGCCTTGAGCGAGAGGCTGATGCGCTCCCGGTCGAGGTCGACCTCGAGCACCTGCACGGTGATCTCGTCGCCGACGGCCACGACGGAGCCGGGGTGGTCGACGTGCTTCCAGGACAGCTCGGACACGTGCACGAGGCCGTCCATGCCGCCGAGGTCCACGAACGCACCGAAGTTGACGACGCTCGACACCACGCCGGAGCGGATCTCGCCGGGCTTGAGGTTCTCCAGGAACTCCTCGCGCTGCTCCTTCTGCGTCTCCTCGAGCCAGGCACGGCGGGACAGGACCACGTTGTTGCGGTTCTTGTCGAGCTCGATGATCTTGGCTTCGAGGGTGCGGCCCACGTACGGGGCGAGGTCGCGCACCCGGCGGAGCTCCACGAGGGAGGCCGGGAGGAAGCCGCGGAGGCCGATGTCGATGATGAGACCGCCCTTGACGACCTCGATCACCGGGCCGGACACGACGCCGTCCTCTTCCTTCTTCCGCTCGATGTCGCCCCACGCCCGCTCGTACTGCGCCCGCTTCTTGGAGAGGACCAGACGGCCGTCCTTGTCCTCCTTGGTGAGCACCAGGGCTTCGATCTCGTCACCGAGCGTCACGACCTCGGACGGGTCGATGTCGTTGCGGATCGACAGCTCGCGGCTGGGGATCACGCCCTCGGACTTGTACCCGATGTCGAGCAGGACCTCGTCCTTGTCCACCTTCACGACGGTGCCGAGCACGATCTGGCCGTCCTCGACGCTGACCATCGTGCCCTCGATGGCATCTTCGAAGCTGCCTTCGAGGTCGTTGGCGGTGATCTGGCGAGGAACGTACTCCTCGATCTCGGCGGGCGGGGTGAGGGTCGATGACTCGGACACGGATGCTCTTCTCGGTGGATAGGAAGTCGATGGATGGGATGCCCTCGCACCGGACGGCGCGCAGGGATAGACGAAGCTACCACCGTGCCTGTCTCGGTCTCAAAGGTGAGCGGGCGGCGCTGCTACCGGGTGGCGAGGAGCAGGAACTCCTCGCTGTCGAGGCCCGGTGCCGCTCGCGCATACGCACCCGGCGTGACGCTCCAGATCCAGTCGACGGCGAGGCCGGCCTGCTTCGCCATCAGGCGCAGCTCCCGAGGCGTGAAGCAGGTCGTCCACAGGTCGGCTTCGGCGTCTCGGCCCTGCTCGTCCTTGATGACGGTCGTCTCGTGGTTGACGCCGCGCTCGACGTGGAACTCGCTGCCCATGGCCTCGACGTGGCGGACCTGGAAGTAGGCGCTGAAGGCGGTGACGGCGGCCCGCCCGCCCGGCTTCAGCGCCCGGGCGATGCCGTCGAGCACGGCGGTGTCCGGGTCGAGCACGGCCACGTCGGGGCCCCAGTCCGCGAGGCCGAACGCTCCCTGGCACAGGGAGATGGCGGCATCGAACTCCTGGTCGAACGGCAGCGAGCGGGCGTCGAGGCGTTCGAAGGTGACACCGTCCGGTGCCCCCTCCCCCGCCAGGTCGACGAAGCGCTGGCTGATGTCGATGCCGTGCACGGCGATGCCGCGCCGCCCGAGTGCGTGGGCGTGGCGCCCGGGACCGCAGCCCACGTCGAGCACCCGCATCCCCGGCGCCAGCCCGAGCTCGTCCACCAGGAAGGCGGTCTCCTGCTCGGTCCCCTTGGTGAAGGAGTACCGGAGGTAGGCCGAGCCCAGGTGGTCGGCCAGGTCCTCGAAGCCGTGGTCCCGGGGCGTGGTCACCGGCCGAGCATGGCAGGCCGGAGCGGACCCGGCCCCGATCGCGGCCCGTGGCCGCTCAGTTCTGGTTGACCGAGAACCCGCAGGTCGCCTGGGCGAAGTCGTCGAGCCGCTTGGCGGACTCCTGGAACCCGTCGGCGAGGTACGGCTTGACGGCCTCCGCCATCGCCGGCTCCAGCTGCTCGGCCGAGGTCACGCCCCGGATCGACTCTAGGACCGCCTGGCTCATGCGCTGGAGCTGCCAGAGCTCGTCCTTCCACTCCGGGGCCGCCGCCATGGCCGCGTCGTAGAGGTGGTGGAGCTTCTCGAGCTCGGTGACGAGGAACGGCCGGATCTCGTCGATCGTCCGGAGGTTCGACGGAACGCCGCGCCGATCGGCCGTGCTGATCGGCTCGAGCGCCGCGCACGCCCGGTCGTCCTGCGCCTCCTTGGCGGCGCCCATCTTGGCCAGGCCTTCGCGCTCCGCGGCGGTCAGGGGCTTCCCGTTCGGGCCGGTGACGGCCGGGCCCTCGTCGACGGCACCGGCGGCGGCGATGCGGTCCAGGCGCTTCTGGTCGGTGCCGCTGTTGGCGAACATGAAGGCGAACAGGCCGAGCACACCGACCACGGCGACGCCGATCACCGCCATCTGCACGACGCGTCCGCCGCCACCTCCACCAGCACCGCCCGCACCACCGCCGCCGGAGCCCGTCGGCACGGGCGGCGGCGCACCCCAGTCCGTGGGTGCGGCCGGTTGCACGCCGGGGTACGCGGTCGACGCGCCCTGGACCGCGCTCGGCGCCGGGGCGTAGCGGGTGCGGAACGCCTGGACCTGCTCGGGGGTGAGGACGCTCGTGGGGGTCACGTCGTCGAAGCCCAGGCTGGGCGCCGCCTCCGCCATCTCCGCGGAACGGACACCGAGCTCCATCGCCAGTTCGAACAGGTGCACCGGATCTCGCCTCGTCTACGGGTGGTCCGTGCTCCATCGGCGGGGGCACCGCCGTGATGAGCGGTTCGCACCTGCGCCCAGGTCAGCCGGGCCGGCCGGATCAGCCGGGCCGGTCGGATCAGCCGGGGCTGCGGAACGTGAGGGCGGTGGTCCGGCCGTCGCGCACCGTGGCGGCCGGGTCGTAGCGGTAGCCCTGCGGGTGCTCGAAGTCCACGAGCGCATCGACGCCGGTGGCGCCCGTGGTCACGAGCCACCGCACCAGCGACCCCTTCAGCAGCTTGTTCCAGTGGCTGATGGTCGTGCCCCGGGCGTCCACGAAGCGCACGGTGACCCGCTCGGCCGGGGCCATGCCGTCCCAGGTGATGGCCGCTGCGTGCTCGATCGGCAGCAGGTCCCAGACCAGCGCCCGCTCCGCCCGCTGGGCCACCGCCGCGGTCACCGCCGGACGCCACCACGTTGACAGCTTCCCGAGCGGGGGCACGCTGGCGCTCATCTTCAGCTTGTAGTGCGGGATCGGGTCGCCCGGGGCCACCAGCCCCCAGAGGCCCGACACCACCAGGACCGACCGGTCGAGCCGGCGGCGAGCCACCGCCCCGAGCGTCCCGGCGTCGAGGCCCCCGTACAGCACGCCCGTGTAGCGCTCGATCGCCGGAAGGGTCGGACCGGTGCGGGCCGGGTGCCGTCGGCCGAGCGCCTTCAGCAGCTGCACCCGCTGGGCGTCGAGCTCCTCGACCGCCATGGTCCCGGGCTCCCACGGCGGGCCGTCGCCCTCCGGCGCCTTGCCCTCCGAGGGCGGCACGAGGATCAGCGATCGGCGGGCCATGGGCGGCGACCCTAGCGATCCGCCGTACGATCCCGATCATGGCCCGAACCAACACGGAACCGCTGCCCACCGGCGACGAGAAGGTGGCCGCCGTCCGGTCGATGTTCGACGCGATCGCGCCCCGCTACGACCTCGTGAACCGGTTGATGACCTTCCGCATGGACGTCGGGTGGCGGAAGAAGACGATCGCATCGCTACAGCTGCCCGCGGGTGCCGTCGTGCTCGACCTCGCCTGCGGGACGGGCGACCTGTGCCGCGGGCTCGCCGACGCCGGCCTCCGCCCGGTCGGCCTCGATCTCTCCTTCGGCATGCTCGCTGCGGCTCGCACCGGAGCCCCGCTCGCCCAGGCCGACGCCCTGCGCCTGCCGGTCCCCGACGGATCCGTCGACGGCGTCACGTGCGGGTTCGCCCTCCGGAACTTCGCCGCGCTGGAGCCGTTCTTCGCCGAGCTGGGCCGGGTCACCCGTCCCGGCGGCCGCATCGCCCTGCTCGAGGTGGCCGAGCCCCCCAACCCGATCCTGCGGTGGGGCCACGGCATCTACTTCGGCAAGGTCGTCCCGCTCATCGGCGGCCTCCTCTCGGACGGATCGGCCTACCGGTACCTGCCGAAGTCGGTCGCCTACCTGCCGGAGCCGGGGGTCATGCTCGAGCAGATCCGCGCCGCCGGGTTCACGAAGGTGGACCGCCGCCTCCTGTCGACGGGCATCGCGCAGCTCGTCACCGCCACCCGGGCGTGACCGACGCCGCCGGGCTCATCGCCCGCACCCGCCCCCTGGACCCGGCCGCCGTCCCCGACCTGCTGGCCGTGGCGGGCGACGACGGGGTCCTCTTCGCCCGCAGCGGCACCGGGTTCGCCGGCCACGGGGTCGCCCTCCGCGTCCCGCGGTCCGAGGTGTCGTCGGTGCTCCCCGCCATCGAGCTCGACGACCCGGTGGCTCGGCCCGGCACCGGGCCGGTGGCGTTCGGTGCCCTGCCGTTCCTGCCCGACGCCGCCGCCGAGCTGCTCGTGCCCGAGCTGGTGGTCGGCACCGGTGCCGACGGGGCTGCGTGGGTCACCGCGGTCGGTGGACCGGGCGTCGACCCGCTGGCCGCGCTCGCCCACCGGCTGGCGAGCACCCGCCGCCCCTCCCCGGCTGACGGCCCCTCGTCGTTCACCGTGACTGCGGCCCGGCCGCCGGTCGACTGGCAGGACGCCGTCGCCACCGCCACCGCGCGCATCCGGGCCGGCGAGCTGGACAAGGTCGTGCTCGCCCGCGAGGTGACGGTCACCGCCGACGCCCCGATCTCGATCGCCCTCGTGCTCCTCCGCCTGTCGCAGCACTACCCCGGCTGCTTCCTCTACCTGGTCGACGGCTACTGCGGTGCCACCCCCGAGCTGCTGGTGGGCCGCCGCGGCGACGTGGTCCGAGCGCAGCCGATGGCCGGCACCAAGCCCCGACGGGGCGACCCCGATGCCGACGCCCTGCTCGCCGCCGAGCTCCTCGCATCGGCCACCTACCGCCACGAGCACCAGGTGACCATCGATGCCGTGCACGACACGCTGCTCGCGTTCTCGTCCTACGTGGACTACGAGCCCGAGCCGTCGGTCGTGCCCCTCGCCAACGTCGTCCACCTCGCCACCCAGGTGGAGGGCCGGCTGTCCCACCCGCCGGCATCGATCCTCGAGCTGGTCGGGGCCCTGCACCCCACCCCCGCGGTGTGCGGCCGGCCGCGCTCCGCCGCGCTGGCCGTCATCGCCGAGCTCGAGGAGCTCGACCGCGGCCGCTACGCCGGAGCGGTCGGCTGGGTCGACGCGGCCGGCAACGGTGACTGGGCGGTGGCCATCCGCGGCGCCGAGATCGCCGGGGACACGGCCCGGATCATCGCCGGCAACGGGATGGTCGGCGACTCCGATCCCCCCACCGAGCTCATCGAGACGCGAGCCAAGCTCCAGGCCATGCTCTCCGCCATCGTCCGGCCATGAGCGCATGACGATCTCGGTGCCACGGCTCGGAGCGCAGCGCGGTGCTCAGGTGCCGGGCTGATCGAGCCCGTCGAGCCCGTCGAGGGCGGCGGCGACGGCGGCGTGGACCTGGTCGTGGACCGCGACGTTGACGGCCCGGTCGGTCCGGACGCGGACGATGCGGCTTCCACCGGCGCCGATCGAGGCGAGCACCGCGGCTCCGACGTCGTCGGCTCCCGCTGGCGACACGGTCATGAGGCCGTGCGCAGCGGCGAGCGTGGCCAGATCGACGCCGTGGGGCGTCCCGTAGAGCTGCTCGAAGCGGGGTGCGTCGAGCGCATCCGCCTGCGCGAGGAACGAGAAGATGCCGCCGCCGTCGTTGTCGACCACGACCACGGTCAGGTCGACGGCTCGGTCCGCCAGGCCCAGGAGGGCGTTGGTGTCGTGGAGGAAGGCGACGTCGCCGACGAGCACCACCGTCGGTGCACCGGTCCCCCGCGCAGCGAGGGCGACGCCGACCGCTGTGGACACGACCCCGTCGATGCCGTTGGCCCCGCGGTTGGCGAGCACCCGCAACCCGTCGCGGGCGGGGGCGTACCACTCCAGGTCGCGGACGGGCATCGAGGAGCTCACGACCAGGGTCGAGCCCTCGGGCAGGACCCGGGCGACGGTCCGGGCCGTCCACGGCTCGGTGGGCTCGAGGTGGCTGGCCAGATCGGCCTCGATGGCGGCTTGGGCGACCGCGGCGACCTCGGTCCAGTCGTCGGCCCACGACCGGTTGGACTCCGCCCGGCCACCGACGAGGTGCACGAGCGCCTGGCACACGGCAGCGGGATCGGCGTGGAGGACGTGGGCGGCGTCGTGGCCGGGGTCGAACCAGCGGCCGTACGGGTCCACCGCCACCTGCACGGCGCCGCTCGCGCCGAGCCACTGGCCCAGCACCTTCGACGCCGGCGGTGCGCCGAGGCGGAGCACGGCGTCGGGACGGAGCCGGTCGGCGGTCGGCTGGTGCCGGAGGATGGCGTCGTAGGCGGCGACGGTCGGCGCCATCGGCTGGCGGCACCCCGAGCGCGGGTCGGCGAGGATCGGCCACCCGGTCACGACCGAGAGCGACTGCAGCAGGACAGGGTCGCCGGCGCCGGCCCCGGCGACGATCACGCCGCGGTCGACGTCGAGCAGCTCCTCGAGGCGGGCGGTGCCGAAGCGGTCGACCGCAGACCGGCGGCCGACGGTGGTGTGCCAGGGCGCCCCGTCGGGACGACCGGGTGGCAGCTCGCCCGGCGTGCCGACGAGCGGTTCCCGGAACGGCAGGTTGACGTGGACGGGCCCGGGACCGGCCGCACCGCTGGCCGCCTCCGCCACCGCCCGGGCCGCGAGCGACCGCCACGAGCCGGCGGCGGCCGCGTCGGGCACGCCGGGATCGACGAACCAGCGGGCCGCCCGGCCGAAGTGGCGGGTCTGGTCGACGGTCTGGGGCGCGCCCACGTCGTGCAGCTCCGGCGGCCGGTCAGCGGTCAGCACGATCATCGGCACCGAAGCCTGGTGGGCCTCGACCACGGCTGGGTGCAGCTCGACCGCCGCCGTCCCGCTGGTGGTGAGCACCAGCGCCGGGCGTCCGCTGGCGAGCCCCAGCCCGAGTGCCGTGAACGCGCCGGCGCGCTCGTCGTGGTGGACGTGCACCGAGATCCGCTGCTCGGCGGCGAGAGCGACGGCCATCGGGGTGGAGCGCGACCCCGGGCACACCACCGCATCGGTCACCCCGCACCGGACCCACTCGTCGACGAGCGTGGCGCAGAAGGTGGCCTGGGTGTCCTGCGGTGAGAGGGCGTCGGTCACCGGTCCATCTGAGCACAGGGTGCGAGGATGCAGCGATGCCCGCTGCGCCACCCCGCCTGCTGCTCCTGCACGGGTTCACCCAGACCGGCGCCAGCTGGCGTCCGGTGGCGGAGCGGCTGCCGGCGTCGTGGGACGTGCAGGTCCCGGATCTGCCCGGGCACGGGACCGCCGCCGACCTGCGCCTCGACCTCGCCGCCAGCGCCGGCCGGCTGGCCGAGCTGATCCGGCGGGGCGACGGCCGGGCGACGATCGTGGTCGGCTACTCGATGGGCGGTCGCACGGCGCTCCGCCTCGCGCTGGACCACCCCGAGGACGTTGCCGGGCTCGTGCTGATCGGCGCGACGGCCGGCATCGACGACCCCGCGGATCGAGCCACCCGGCGCGACGCCGACCACCAGCTCGCTGACCGCATCGAAGCCGAGGGCGTGGAGCCCTTCCTCGACGCATGGCTGGCGCAGCCGCTCTTCGCCGGGCTCCGGCCCCAACCCGACGACCTCGCCGCCCGCCGCAGCAACACCGCCGCCGGGCTGGCCTCGTCGCTCCGGCTCGCCGGCACCGGGACCATGGACCCGCCCTGGTGGGACGAGCTGCCCCGCATCGAGGCCCCCACCCTCGTCGTGTGGGGCGAAGCCGACACCAGGTTCGCCGCGCTCGGCCGTCGCCTGGCCGAGGGCATCGGCACCGGTGCAGAGACCGCCTCGCTCGTGGACGTGGGCCACGCTGCCCACCTCGAGGCCCCCGACGCGGTGGCCGCCCTCATCACGGACTGGACCCGGCGCACCCTCAGACGATGATCGAGAGGCCGATGGTGAAGAGGAGGCCGAAGGCGAGCTGGGTCCTGCCCGTCTCGCCGAGCACGGGGATGAGCGCCGGGCCGCGTGCGCCGCTCAGGACCTCGAACACGGGCTTGCGGGCCACGAGCACCGCGATCATGGCGATGGCGCCCACGGGCCGGCCGCTCAGCCCGGCCACCAGCGGGACCAGCAGGAACGTGGCGACCATCATCAGCGCGTAGAGCGTGCGGGTGCGCCGGTCGCCGAGGCGCACGGCCAGCGTCCGCTTGCCGACCTGGGTGTCGCCGGGGATGTCGCGCAGGTTGTTGACCACGAGCAGCGCCGTGGCCAGCAGGCCGACCGGGACCGACGCCCCAAGGCCGAGCGCTGTGAGCTCGCCGGTCTGGACGTAGGTCGAGCCGGCTGTGGCGACCACGCCGAAGAACACGAACACGAACGCCTCGCCCAGCCCGGCGTACCCGTACGGCTTCGGGCCACCCGTGTAGAACCAGCCGGCGGCGATGGCGGCGGCACCCACCACGAACAGCTCGGGCCCGACGGCGAGGGCGAGGGCGGTGCCCACCAGACCGGCCACCGCGAACGACAGCAGCGCCGCCTTCTTCACCGAGCTCGGCTCGGCCAGGCCCTGGCCGACCAGGCGGACCGGTCCGACCCGCTTGTCGTCGGCGTCGGTCCCTCGGATGCCGTCGCTGTAGTCGTTGGCGTAGTTGGTGGCGATCTGCAGGGCGAGCGCCACGACCATCGCGGCGGCCGCCCGCCACCAGATCAGACCGCCGGGCACCTCGCCCACGGCACACGCCGTCCCGACCGCCACCGGCACCACCGCCGCCGGCAGCGTCCGAGGCCGAGCACCAGCCACCCAGATGTTCATGCCCCGAGTCTGGCCGCCCGGCCTCCACCGCCCCGAACCCCTGGCAGGATGGGTGGGTGAGGCGGCTGATCGCGCTGGACCTGGCGGGCGGGGCGGACTTCGTCGTGGCGCTGCGCCGCTGCTGGGAGCAGGGCGACGCCGTGGTGGTGCTCGACCCGCGGCTGCCGGCCATCGCCCGGACCGCCGTGATCGGCGCCGCCCGCCCCCACCACGCGCTCACCGCGCCCGGCGCCGATCCCGTCCCCCTCGACCCGGACGCCCCGCCGGTGGAGGAGGGCGACGCCCTCGTCGTCTCCACCAGCGGTTCCACCGGTGAGCCCAAGGTGCTGGTCCACACCCACGACTCCCTGCTGGCCCACGCCCTCGCCGTGCACGAGCGGCTGGGGGTGGACCCGGCGCGCGACCGCTGGCTGGCGACGCTCCCCCTCAACCACCTGGGCGGGTTCGGGGTCGTGGCGCGCTCGGTGCTGACCGGAACACCCGTCGAGGTGGAGCCGGCGTTCGACGCGTCCGTCGTGGCCGCTGCGCCCGACCGCTACGGCACCACCCTGGTCTCGCTGGTCGCGACCGCGCTCGACCGGGTGGACCCGGCGCCGTTCCGGTGGGTGGTGCTCGGCGGGTCGGCCGACCCGGTCGTCCGCCCGTCCAACGTCGTGCGCACCTACGGCCTCACCGAGACGGGCGGCGGCGTGGTCTACGAGGGTGAGGCGCTGCCGGGCGTCGAGGTCCGCATCGACGACGGCGGCCAGATCGCCATCCGCTCGGCCACCACCACCCGGGGCCGGCGCGCCGCCGACGGGTCCGTCACCCCGCTGGTCGATGCCGAGGGCTGGCTCACCACCGGTGACCTCGGCCACCTCGATGGCGACGGCCGTCTCGTCGTCGAGGGGCGCGCCGACGAACTCATCATCACCGGCGGCGAGAACGTCTGGCCCGGCCCGGTCGAGGACGTCCTTCGCACCCACCCCCTCGTCGCCGACGTGCTGGTCACCGGCGAGCCGGACCCCGAGTGGGGTCAGCGGGTCGTCGCCATCGTCGTCCCCGTCGACCGCCGCACCGCCCCGGACCTCGCGGAGCTCCGCGACCACGTGAAGCAGCACCTGCCCGCCCACGCCGCCCCGAGGGACCTCCGCCTCGTGGCCGCCATCCCCCGCACCCCGCTGGGCAAACCGGTGCGCCGGTGACCGCAGCGGCGGACCGTCAGTAGGGGTTCGAGATGTAGTCGTGCATCGCCTGCTTCTCGTGCTCGAGGCTGGCGATGTGGTGCTTCACGACGTCGCCGATGCTGATCAGCCCGGCCAGGCTCCCGTCGACGACCACCGGGATGTGGCGGATCCGACGCTCGGTCATGGTGGCCATCAGCTCGTCGAGGGTGGTGTCGGGCTGGCACGTGACCACCTCGGCGGTCATGAGCGAGCGGGCGGTGGCGGCGAGGGTCTGCCCGTCGGGGCGGGCGAGGGCGCGCACGATGTCGCGCTCGGACAGCACGCCGTCGATCGACGTCCCGTCGGTGGTGACCACCACCGCGCCGATGCGGCGCTCCGCCAGGACGATCGCCACCTCGGCGATCGTGGCGTCGGGGGCGACCGTGACCACCTCGGTGCCCTTGGCCTGCAACAGCACGCTGACCTGCACGGCGTTCTCCTCGGTGCTCGGGGACCACCTCCATCGAACCACAGATCGCGCCGCGATGTGACTGGAGTCACCGGACCCGGTACAAAGGTTCCGCTGCACGACGGGCGCACGCTGCCGATGGGCACGAGTGGTGCACACCCCAGCAACCGAACGACCGACCCTGCGGAGCCCGTCTGCCATGCCAGCCCGTCGCCGCCGCCTCACCGCGGCCATCGCCCTCGCCGTGATCACCCTCGCCTCCCCGGCCCACACGCCGCTGGCACCATCGCCCGCCGGCGCTGCGACCACCGCCCTGACGGTGCTGGGGAGCGTCAACCACACCCTCGGCAGCTGGTCGCCCGGCGTCGGGCCCCGTGAGGCGTTCTCCAGCCCGGCCCTCGCCGACATCAACGGCGACACCACGCCGGAGATCGTCGTCGCCAGCATGGACGGCACCGTCGAGGCGTACCGCCTCACCGACCGCACCCGGATCTGGAGCCGTGACCTCGGCACCACCGCCATCCAGTCGTCGCCCACCATCAGCGACCTCAGCGGCGACGGCAAGGGCGATGTGGTCGTCGGCACCATGGACGGACGCGTGGTGATGCTGGACGGACCCACCGGCGCGGTGCTGCGCACCTTCCGCCAGGGCGCTCCGCTGCACTGCCCCGCCGGCCAGGACTGCCGACCCGACGGGTTCTTCGCCACCCCGGCCATCGCCGACATCAACGGCGACGGCATCAAGGACATCATCGCCCCGAGCTACGACCACACGGTCTACGCCTGGTCGAAGACCGGCGGGCTGCTGTGGCGCCGCTACCTCGAGGACACGTTGTGGTCGAGCCCCGTCGTGGCCGACATCGACCGGGACGACCGACCGGAGATCATCCTCGGCGGCGACATCTGGGCCGGCAACCCGCTCGGCAAGCCGGCGGGCGGCCTGACCTGGATCCTCAAGCGCGACGGCTCCACCTATCCCGGGTACCCGAAGTCGACGCCCGGCCAGACGGTCTGGTCGTCGCCTGCGGTCGCCGACATCAACTCCGACGGGTACAAGGACGTGGTCGTCGGCACCGGCGCCAACTGGCAGGAGCCGGCGGGCCGGTCCGTCAACGCCTTCACGGCCAAGACGGGCGGCAACCTCAGCGGCTGGCCCGTGGCGGTCGACGGGCGCGTCGTGGCCTCCCCCGCCATCGGTGACCTCGACGACGACGGCCACCTCGACGTGTCGTTCGCCTCCGACGGCGGTTGGGTCTACGCGTACAGCTCCACCGGCCGGCGGATGTGGCGCGCCTGCAACGCCACCACCGCCTCGGGCTGCAAGACCGGGTACAGCACCAAGGCCGGCACGGTCATCGCCGATGTCGACGCCGACGGCGTCCAAGAGGTCATCTCCGCCCTCGACAAGGACATCCGCGTCTACAACGGTCCCAACGGCGCCGTGGAGGCCGAGTACCGCATGGCGCACCCGGCCACCTACTCCAGCGGATCGACCCCGGCCGTCGCCGAGGTCAACGGGAAGACGGTCATCGCCCAGAACTCGGTCTTCCGGGTGAACGGCCACGGCGGCAACCCGGCGGCCGGCGACCTCACCAAGACCTACCTGTTGACCACCGGGAAGGGGCTGTGCCGCAACGACTGGCCGCAGTTCCACCGAGACGCCGGCCGCACCGGCGTGTGGAAGGGCGGCCACGACGCGTGGATCCCCTTCGACTGCCCCGCCAGCTTCGTGCGCCAGCAGTACGCCGACTTCTTGAACCGCACGCCCGACGCCGACGGCACCACCTACTGGACGAGCCGCCTCCACAAGGGCACCACGGGCAGCAGCGTGATCCGCTCGTTCATCGGCTCCAACGAGTTCGGCAAGGTCGTCTCCCCGGTCGTGCGCTCGTACCTGTCGATCCGCGGCACGTACCCGCCCTCGGCCGCCACCATCACCGACCAGGTGGCGGCGCTGCGGCGCGGCGCCACCCCGGCGCAGATCGCCGACACCTACGCCCAGGATCCGTCGATCAAGGCGCTCTCGGACTCGCAGTTCGTGACCCGGACGTACCAGTTCGTCTACAAGCGCAACCCGTCGGGCGCGGAGCTCGACGCCGACGTGAAGAAGCTGCAGGCGGGCACCAGCCGAGGCACCCTCGCCAGCGGGTACGCCGAGGGCGCCACCGGCGCCGGACGCCTGGCCCCCGAGGTCACCGTGGCCATGGTCTACCTGGGCATGCTCGGCCGCTCCCCCGACGCCAGCGGCTGGTCCTACTGGGTGCCCAAGGCCCGCACCGGCAGCACCGACGCCCTCGTCACCGGCTTCCAGCGGTCGTCGGAGTACCGGAACCGGGTGCGGTAGCCCCCGGTGTCCGGACCTGGGCGCCGGGCGCGACCTCCAACCAGACGGCGGTCCCCTCCTCCAGACCCAGCGACCGGGCCTCAGCGCGCGTGAGCGACACCGTGGTGACCTCATCGGCCGAGACCACATCGACGCGGACCTCGAAGCCCACCCGCACCAGCCGGCTCACCGTCCCCGCCCGGGCAGCAGGCGCCTCGGTCGTGCGCAGCTCGATGTCGTGGGGGCGGATGAGCTGGCCGCGCAGCGTCGTCACCGGGCCGAGGAAGCTCATGACGAAGTCGCTCTCGGGCTCGTCGTAGAGGGCGTCGGGCGTGCCGATCTGCTCCACCCGGCCCTCGTTGATCACCACGATCTCGTCGGCGACCTCCAGGGCCTCCTCCTGATCGTGGGTCACGAACACCGTGGTCACGTGGACCTCGTCGTGGAGGCGGCGCAGCCAGTCGCGGAGCTCCTTGCGCACCTTGGCGTCGAGGGCCCCGAACGGCTCGTCGAGCAAGAGCACCTTCGGCTCCACCGCAAGGGCCCGGGCGAGGGCCATCCGCTGGCGCTGGCCACCGGAGAGCTGGGCCGGCAGGCGGTCGCCGAACTGGTCCAGGTGCACCAGCTCGAGGAGCTCGTCCACCCGGGCCTTGATCTCGTCCTTGGGCCGCTTGCGGATCTCCAGCCCGAACGCCACGTTGCGGAACACGCTGAGGTGCTTGAACGCGGCGTAGTGCTGGAACACGAAGCCGACGTCGCGCTTCTGGGGCGGGAGCGAGGTGGCGTCGACGCCCTCGATCTCCACCCGGCCGCTGTCCGCGTGCTCCAGCCCGGCGATGATCCGCAGCAGCGTGGACTTGCCGCCACCGCTCGGCCCCAGCAGCGCGGTGAGGCTGCCGGCCGGGATGCTCACCGTCACGTCGTCGAGGGCCACGAAGTCCCCGAAGCGCTTCCCGACGTTGCTGATCTCGATGCTCATCGCTCGCGGTCCTCCTTGGGACGGATGATCGTGACGACGACGATGCACGCCACCGAGACGATCGTCAGCAGGAACGCCGTGGCGTACGCACCGGCCTGGTTGAAGTTGAGGTACTGCTCCTCCACCACGAGGGTGGCGGTGCGAGTCTCGCCGAGGATGTTGCCCGACACGACCTTGAGGGCGCCGAACTCGCCGAGGGAGCGGGCGAGGCTGAGCACGACGCCGTAGATCAGCGCCCACTTGATGGCGGGCAGGGTGATGCGGCGAAAGGTCTGGAACGGCCCGGCGCCCAGCGAGGCCGCTGCCTGCTCCTGCTCGACCCCGACCTCCTCGAGCACGGGCACCAGCTCCCGCACGACCAGTGGCAGGGCCACGAACGTGGTGGCCATGATCATGCCGGGGACGGCGAAGATCACCTGGAGGCCGTTGGCCTCCAGCCAGGGCCCGAACCACCCGTCGCGGCCGCCGTAGACCAGGACGAGCGAGAGGCCGACCACGATCGGCGACACCGCCATCGGCAGGTCGATCAGCGGGCTCAGGATCCGCTTGCCCCGGAACTCGTAGCGCACCAGCAGCAGGGAGATGACCACGCCGAAGACGGTGTTGATGACCACCGAGGCCGCAGCCACGATGACCGTGAGCTTGAGGGCGTGGACCGTGTCGGGGTCCGAGAAGAGGTCGGTGAAGGTGCTGAAGTCCTCGAACGTCTTGGTGACCACCAGCGACACCGGCCAGGCGACCAGCAGCACGAGGTACACCACGACCACGAGCCGCAGGGTCCACCGGAACGCGGTGGCACGGGGGTTCCGCTCGGCCCGGCCGGCGCCGCTACCCACGGCGCACCAGCCGGCGCTGCAGCAGGTCGAACGTCACGATCACCAGGAGGGAGATCCCGAGCAGGATGGTGGCGACCGCGGCCGCGCCCACCAGGTTGTCGTTCTCGATGCTGCTGAGGATCCGCACCGAGGTCACCTCGGTCTTCATCGGGAGGTTGCCCGACAGCAGCACCAGCGACCCGTACTCGCTGACGGCCCGGGCGAACGCGAGCGCAGCGCCCGCGGCGATGGCGGGGATGATCGACGGGAGGGTGATGCGGCGGAACGTGGTGAACCGGCTGGCCCCGAGCGACATCGCCGCCTCCTCCACGTCGCGCTCGAGCTCCTCGAGCACCGGCTGCACCGTGCGGACGATGAACGGGAGCGTCACGAACAGGAACGCCACGAACACCGCCGAGCGCTTGTTGGCGATGTCGACGGGCAGCGGGCTGTCGGGCCCGTAGAGCGACAGCAGGACCAGCCCGGCGACGATCGTCGGCAGGGCGAACGGGATGTCGATCAGCACCTCGAGGAAGCGCTGACCGGGGAAGCGGTCCCGCACGAGGACCCAGGCGATCGTCGTCCCCATGACCACGTTCACGGCGGTCACCAGGAAGGCCATGCCCACCGTGAGCCTGATGGCCGCCGCGGTCTGCTCGTTGGTGAGGGCATCGGCGAAGCCGCTCCACCCGCCCTCGCTGGCCGTCACGACGATCGCCACCAGGGGGATCAGCACCAGCAGGCTGAACCACATCATGGACACACCGAGCCCGATGCCCGCACCCCGCGTGAGCCTCCCGGTCGATGACGACCGGGAGGCTCGGGTGGTGCGTTCGGGGGCGGCGACCGTCGTCGTCACTCGCCCTTGCCGGTGTCAGCGATGATGCCGGTGACGATGCCGCTGTCCTCGTCGAAGAACTTGTCGGAGACCTCGGCGAAGCCGCCGAAGGTCTCATCGACCGTCAGGATCTTCTCCGTGGTCGGGAACGGGTCGGAGGGATCGGTGGCGCCCTCGACCTCATCGACCTCGGCACCCGACGCCTCGAGCGGCCGGTACCCCTTCTGGGCGAACTGCTCCTGGCCGGCCTTCGAGAGGACGAAGTCGAGGTAGTCCTGGGCCTTCGGGTCGGCGTCGGTCAACACGGCGCCGGCGTTCTCGATGAGCAGGGTGGTGGGCGGGATCACGTAGTCGAAGTCCTGACCGCTCTGGCGGGCGAGGATCGCCTCGTTCTCGTAGGTGAGGAACACGTCGCCGGTGCCGCCGGTGAACGCCGTGGTGGCGTCGCGGCCGCTGCTCGGCAGGGAGACCGCGTTGTTGTAGAGGTCCGTCACGTACGCCTTCGCGTCGTCCTCGGAGCCGCCGCCGTCGAGGACCTGGCCCCAGGCGGCGAGGGCGTTCCAGCGAGCCGCACCCGACGAGGCCGGGTTCGGGGTCACGATCTCGACGCCGTCCTTGGTGAGGTCGTCCCAGTCCTCGATGCCGAGCGGGTTGCCCTTGCGGACGGCGAACACGACGATCGACGTGGACACCACGCCCTTGTTGTCGCCCTTGTTCCAGTCCTCGGCCACCAGGTCGGCCTTGACCAGGCGGGTGACGTCGGTGGGCACCGAGAAGTGGACGTAGTCGGCCTCGAGACCGGACTCGACGGCGCGGCTCTGGTCGCCGGACGCCCCGTAGGAGGTCTTGAACTTCACGCCTTCGCCTTCGGGCGTCTTGTTGAACGCCTCGGCGGTGGCCTTGTTGGCGGCCTCGGCCACCGAATAGCCGACGATCGACAAGGTGGTGTCGCCGCCGGACCCGCCGGAGCTGTCTGACCCGCCACCGGAGCTGCCGCAGGCGCCGAGCACCAACGAGCCGATCACCGCCACCGAGAGTGCGAGCGTGCGGGTCCTCTTCATGGTCCTGTCCTTCCGTCCGGCGCCACCGCGGCGCCGATCAATTCCTAGGGGAATGGAGGACAATACCGATAGCCGACCATTCGGGTCAACTTTAGGACAAACGAGCATCGGTGGGGCGCAACGACAAGACCCCCGGACACAGGGTCCGGGGGTCTCGGCTACCGAGCTGGGGAATGGGGGGGGATCCAGCTCGAGCACTCGGTGGAACCGCCTCAGCAGGCGTTCCAGTGGCCGCAGCCGGCGCCGTTGGCCCAGAGGGCCCGGGCCTTGGCGTCCTGGACGGACTCGGGGGCGAGGTACGCCTCGCTGTAACCGCCGAAGCCGGCCCAGGTGGAGGCGATGAACTGCCACTTCCCCGACGCGCTCGAGGACGGGTTCCGGGCGCGGATGTTGCCACCCGACTCGCGCATCATCACGTAGCAGGGCGGCAGGTCGCCGCCGCAGCGACCCGTGGCGGGCTCGGCCGCCGGGGCCGGAGCCGGGGCCGGCTC
>JAOBWH010000116.1 GCA_025463265.1 Ilumatobacteraceae bacterium | reverse complement strand
AGCGCGCTCCAGGGCGACGCCAGCTTCGCCGACGTGCTCGGCCTCATGGGTGCCACCGTCACCCGGGACGAGCACAGCACCTCCGTCGAGGCGGAACGGGGGCAGCTCCGGGGCGGCACCTTCGACTTCACCCACATCTCCGACACCGCACAGACGCTGGCCGCCATCGCCCCGTTCGCCTCGTCGCCCGTCACCGTCACCGGCATCGGCTTCATCCGTCGCAAGGAGATCGACCGGGTCGCTGCGGTCGGCACCGAGCTGTGGCGGGCTGGCGTCCGGGTCGATGACGACCCCGACGGCTGGACCATCCACCCCGGTCCCGTGGCTCCCACCACCTTCGAGACCTACGACGACCACCGGATGGCGATGAGCTTCGCGCTGATCGGGCTCACGGTCCCGGGGGTCTCGGTGGCCGGGCCGGCCTGCGTCGCCAAGACCTTCCCGGGCTACTGGTCGATGCTCGACCAGATCCGGGCCTCTGCCAGGTCCTGACCCACCTCGGGGACCGATAGGGTCTCCAGCCGTGTCCGACGCTGAACCGCCCGAACGCCCGCTCACCGTCATCGCCATCGACGGACCCGCCGGATCGGGCAAGTCCACCGTCGGCAAGCGCCTCGCCGCCGAGCTCGGGCTCGAGTACCTCGACACCGGCGCCATGTACCGGGGCGTCACCTTCGCCGCCCTCCGACGCGGGATCGACCCCGCCGACGTCGAGGTGGTGGGACGCCTCGCACAGCAGGTGGAGCTGGACCTTCCCGGCGACGGCACCCTCATCGTCGACGGCGTCGACGCCACCATCGAGATCCGCGGCCCCGAGGTCACGCGGGCCGTCTCGCTGGTGGCGGCCAACTCGGCGGTCCGCAAGGAACTCGTCCGCCGCCAGCGGGAGTGGGCCGAGTCCCGTGGCGGGGGCGTGCTCGAGGGCCGCGACATCGGCTCGGTGGTGTTCCCCGACGCCAGGCTGAAGGTGTACCTGACCGCGTCGCCCGAGGTGCGGGCCGAGCGCCGGTCCAAGGAGGTCATCGACCTGGACTACGCCACCGTCGCCGCCGACATCGCCCGCCGAGACGCCGCTGACCAGGGCCGCGATGACAGTCCGCTGGCGGAGGCCGAGGGCGCGCTCGTGGTGGACACCAGCGACCGGGACGTCGATGAGATCGTGGCCGACCTCGTGGGCCGCGTCCGGTGACCTCGCCCACACCTGCCCCGGCGACCACCGTGTCCGAGCACGCCCGCTCCGGCACGCGCGGCGAGCTGCTGTTCTACGGCTTCGTGCGCGGCGCCCTCCTCGGCGCCTGCAAGCTCTGGTTCCGGGTCTCGGCCAAGGGCCGACCGAACGTCCCGGCCGAGGGAGCGTTCATCCTGGCACCGGTCCACCGGTCCAACCTGGACTTCGCCCTGGTGCTCATCTGCACGAAGCGGCGCATGCGCTACCTGGCCAAGGACTCGCTGTGGAAGAACCAGGGGTTCTGGGCCAAGGTCTTCACCGCGCTGGGCGGCATCCCCGTCGCCCGCGGCACCGCCGACCGGGCGGCGCTCACCACGTGCATCGAGGTGCTCGAGGCCGGCGAGCCGCTCGTGATGTTCCCCGAGGGCACCCGCCAGCACGGGCCGGTGATCGAGGAGCTGTTCGACGGCCCGGCGTTCGTGCAGAGCCGCACGGGCGTCCCCATCATCCCCGTCGGCATCGGCGGCTCCGAGACCGCCATGCCCAAGGGCGCCAAGATCCCCAAGCCCCAGAAGGTCACGGTGCTCATCGGTCCCGCCCTGGAGCCGAGCGACGCCATTGGGCCCAAGGCCAAGCGCGCCGCGATCCGGGCCCGCACCGCCGAGCTCCACGAGGTGGTCCAGGCCCTGTTCGACGAGGCCCAGGCCTCAGCCGGGACCCCGAACCGCTAGAGGTACTTCGGGGTCGCGAAGACCTCGCGGACCATGGGCTCGAAGTGCTCGAGGGGGTAGGTCTCGCCGTCGGGATCGAAGGCGACCTGGTCCCACTCGTCGGCGAAGAGGGCGGCGAGGTCGAAGAAGTCCTCGCCATCGTACTTGTCGCGAGCGTTGACGTCGCCGCCGAAGTGCCCGTAGTAGTGCTTCCCCTGGAAGTCCTGGTGGACGAGGATCGCCGCGTGCACCTCGGGCCGGACGTACGGCTTGAGGATGGCGGCGGCGATCTGCGGGTGGCCCATCACGCTGATGAGCTTGCCGATGTCGTGGCAGAGCGCCGCGACGATCATCTCCTGGTCGGCCCCGGCCTGCTCGGCCAGGGTCGCCGTCTGGAGGGCGTGCACCTTCTGGTTGGTGCTGAAGCCATCGGTGATGGCCTCGAGTCGCTCGAGCATGTTGAGGATCTCGTCGGCCACGCGGGGCTGGGCGTTCATGGTCTCGACGCCGATCACCGACCACTGCTCGGCGGTCGACTCGTCCATCCGGGTGAAGCTGGTGGCGGTCATGCCCCCAAGGCTACCTACAGACTGGCGAGGACGTCGGCGGCGTGGATGCTGCGCTCGTCGGCTGCGGGACGGTCGGGGACCGAGCCGCCGAGGCTGAGGGTGGCCAGGAGATCGATGCCCGACAGCAGATCGCGCAGGTTCCGGGGTGTGGGGAAGTACTCGTCCTCGCTGGTGATGGCCACCTCCTCGACGCCCTCGACGGGCGCCAGGGCGGCGATGACCTCCTCGACCAGGGACTCGGGAGCGGAGGCACCGGCCGTGACACCGACGACGCCGGTGAGGTCGCCGGGCAGCTCGGCGGCGGAGTTGATGCGGTGGACGCGAGCGGTGCCCGCCTCCCGGGCCAGCTTCTCCAGTGCCACGGTGTTCGAGGAGTTGGCCGACCCGATGACCACCACGGCGTCGCACCGCGAGGCGATCTCCGCCAGGGCCCCCTGGCGGTTGGTGGTGGCGAAGCAGAGGTCCGACCGTCCCGGGGTCCACAGCTCGGGGAACCGGTCGCGCGTGGCGTCGAGCACGCCCTCCCAGTCCCGGTGCGACAGCGTGGTCTGGGCCAACATGGCCACCGGCTGGTCGAACTGGGGGAGCGCGGCCACCTCGTCGACGTTCTCCACCCGGTGGATGGCTTCGGGGGCCACCGCCATGGTGCCGACGGCCTCCTCGTGGCCCTCGTGGCCGACGTACACGATCTGGTAGCCCTTGCCGGCCCGCACCTTGACCTCGTGGTGGACCTTGGTGACCAGCGGGCAGACGGCATCGACCACGTAGCCGCCGTTGGCCCGGGCCGCAGCGACCACCTCGGGGGCGGAGCCATGGGCGGACAACATGAGCGGCCGGCCCTCGGGGACCTCGGAGACCTCATCGACGAAGATCACCCCGAGGTCCTCGAACCGCTTCACCACGGACTGGTTGTGCACGATCTCGTGGTAGCAGTAGACGGGAGCGTCGAACGCCCGGACCATCCACGCCAGCGCCTTGATGGCCATCTCCACGCCGGCGCAGAAGCCCCGGGGGGCGGCGAGCAGCACCTTGTCGACAGCCATGGCGGCCATCCTACCGGCCGGCCCGCACCGCAGATCAGGGGGCGCGAGGGGTCACCCCGGTAGGATCGCCCTCTATGTCTGCGCCCCGTGTTGTTGCTGTCGCGCCCGGTTCGCCGGCCGCGCGCGGGGGCGTGCAGGTCGGTGACGAGGTGGTGGCCGTCGACGGCGAGCGTCCCCGAGACATCATCCGGTGGACCTGGCTCACCGACGAGGCGGACCCGGTGCTCGACATCAGCCGCGGCGGCCTCGAGCTCACCATCGAGGTGGCGAAGGAGGCGGGCGCCCCCCTGGGGATCGACGTCCACTCGGCGCTGTTCGACCAGCTCCGGACCTGCGACAACCACTGCGAGTTCTGCTTCATCTACCAGCTCCCGCCCGGGATGCGGAAGAGCCTGTACCTGAAAGACGACGACTACCGCCTCAGCTTCTTGTACGGGAACTTCACGACCCTCACCCGGTTCACCGAGGCCGATCTGGAGCGGGTGGTCACCGAGGGGCTCTCGCCGCTCAACGTGAGCATCCACGCCGTCGACCCGGCCGCCCGCAACGACCTGCTCCGGAACCGGCGCGGCGGGCCGAGCCTGCGCTGGCTGCGCGCCCTGCTCGACCACGGCATCGAGGTCCACGGCCAGATCGTGTGCTGCCCCGGCCTCAACGACGGCGCCGTGCTCGACGACACCCTCGCCGGTGTGCTCGAGCAGTTCCCGGAGCTGGCCAGCCTCTGCGTCGTGCCGCTCGGGATCTCGAAGTTCAACACCGAGCCCCGCATGCGCGCCACCACCCCCGCTGAGGCCGCAGCGGTGATCGACTGCGTGGAGGACTGGCAGGACGTCTACCTGCAGGTCCTGGGGCGCCGTCTGGTGCAGCTGTCCGACGAGTACTACCTGCTCGCCGACCGCCCGTTCCCCGAGCCAGCCGCCTACGAGGGCTTCGCGATGCACGAGGACGGCGTCGGCATGGCCCGCACCTTCGAGCTGGAGTTCAGCGGCCGAGCCGACACGACCACCGGCCCCCGCGAGGGGTTCTTCGCCTGGTCCGACACCGACCCGTCCGACGCCGGCGCGTCCGACGCCACCACGTCGGAGCGGGCGACCCGCTACGAGGCCGCCGGCGACCTCGGGGCTCCGGCCGAGGGCTACCGCGCCGTGCGCACCGCCGAGGACCACACCGTTGCCTCCGCCGGGGGAGGGGTGGCGGTCGCCCTCCGCCCCCGCCCGGGCGCGCCCACCGCCGTGCTCACCAGCGAGGCCGGTGCCGCCGTCATCGGGCCCCTCGTGGCGTCGCTCGGCCTGCGGTCGGTCCGGGTGGTACCGGTCGAGAACCGTTTCTTCGGCGGCACCACCTCGGTGACCGGCCTGCTCACCGGGGAGGACCTCTCCCGGGTCCTCGCCGGTCAGCCCGAGGCCCACCGCTACCTGCTCCCCGACGTCTGCCTCTCCGGCGGCCGCTTCCTCGACGGAGGGACCCCGGCCGACCTGCCGCGACCCGTCGAGATCATCCCCACCGATGGCGCCGCGCTGCGCCGGGCCCTGGAGGCCTGAGTCACCATGTCAGACAACGAATCCGCGAAGCTCCCGATGGTGGCCATCATCGGCCGCCCCAACGTGGGCAAGTCCACCCTGCTCAACCGCATCATCGGTCGCCGCGAGGCCATCGTCGAGGAGCTCCCGGGCGTCACCCGGGACCGCAAGGAGGTGGAGGCCGAGTGGATCGGACGCCACTTCCGCCTGGTCGACACCGGCGGCTGGATGCCCGGGGGCAGCACCCTCGACGAGAAGGTCAGCCGGCAGAGCGAGCAGGCCATCAAGGAGGCGGACGCGCTCATCCTCGTGACCGACGTGACCATGGGCATCACCGAGGAGGACGCCCGCATCGCCGAGCTCCTCCAGCAGAGCAACCAACCAGTTTTCGTGGTCGCCAACAAGGTCGACGATCCCGCTCGCGAGGCGGCGATGTGGGAGCTGCTCGGCCTCGGCCTGGGCAACCCGTGGCCGGTGAGCGCCCTGCACGGACTCGGCACCGGCGACCTGCTCGACGCGCTCGTCGATGCGCTGCCCGAGGCGGAGGCCGACGAGGTGCCCGTCGCCGAGTCCGACGGCGAGCGCGTGTTCGCCGTCGCGCTGGTCGGACGGCCGAACGTGGGCAAGTCCACGCTGTTCAACCGCCTCATCGGCGAGGACCGCTCCGTGGTCCACGACATGCCGGGCACCACCCGAGACGCCGTCGACACCATCGTCGAGACGCCCGACGGGCCCATCAAGTTCGTCGACACCGCCGGCATGCGCCGCAAGTCGCGCATCGACGAGAGCACCGAGTACTTCTCGTTCGTCCGCGCCCTCCAGGCGGTGGATTCGTCCGACGTCGCGCTCCTGGTGATCGACGCCACCGAGGGCGTCACCCACCAGGACCAGCGCCTCGCGGAGCGCATCGACGCCGCGGGCTGCCCGATCGTGATCCTGTTGAACAAGTGGGAGCTGCTCGGCACCGAGGCGCGCGCCGCGGTCACCTACGACGTGGGCCAGAAGCTGGCCTTCCTCGGCGAGAGCGAGGTCATCCGCATCTCCGCCCTCACCGGTCGCAACGTCCACCGCCTGCTCCCGGCGCTGGCCGAGACCATCGAGGGGTACCACAAGCGGGTCCCCACCCGGAAGGTGAACGACGTCGTGTTCGCCGCCCAGTCGTCGCAGCCGGCGCCGCACGGCGCCCGGATCCTGTACGCCACCCAGGGCGCCACCGACCCGCCGACGTTCACCCTGTTCGCCAACAAGGAGCTCCCGGCCACCTACCTCCGCTACATCGAGCGCCGCCTCCGCGAAGCGTTCGACATGGGAGCCACGCCCATCAAGCTCCGGGTCCGCCAGCGGTCCAACTGAGTCCGTCACCATGGACCGGCGATGATCGAAGCACCTCCCGCCCTCGACGATCCTCCACCGCACGGACTGACGTCAGCCGAGGTCACGGCGCGGATCGCCGCCGGACAGACCAACGCCGTCGACGAGCGCACGTCGCGCACGGTCAAGGAGATCGTCCAGGCCAACGTCTTCACCCGGTTCAACGCGATCCTCGCCGTGCTGGCGGTGGCGGTCCTCACCACGGGGCGCCTCGCTGACGCGCTCTTCGCCGGCGTCCTGGTCATCAACGCAGTCATCGGCATCGGGCAGGAGGTCCGGGCCAAGCGGACGCTGGACAAGCTGGCGCTGCTCAACGCCCCCACCGCGGCGGTCATGCGCGACGGGTCCGAGACGGCGGTGCCGCTCGGCGAGATCGTGCTGGGCGACCTGGTGGTCCTCCGCAGCGGCGACGAGGTCCCCGCCGACGGCATCGTCGCCCACCGCTCCGGGCTCGAGGTCAACGAGTCGGCCCTGACCGGCGAGTCCGACCCGGTCGAGAAGCAGGAGGGCGACTCCGTGCTGTCCGGGACGATCGTGGTCGCCGGCCGTGGGCGCTTCCAGGCCACCGCCGTGGGAGCCGACGCCTACGCCCGCAAGCTGGCCGCCGAGGTCAAGGTGTTCAAGCGGACCCGGAGCGAGATCGAGGTGTCGATCGACGTCCTGCTCCGGGTCATCACCTGGGCCATCGTCGGGGTCACCCCGCTGCTGCTGTGGTCCCAGTTCCGCACCAACGACAGCGGCGACTGGCGCGACGCGGTCACCGGCACGGTCGCCGCACTCGTCGGCATGGTCCCCGAGGGGCTCGTCCTGCTCACCAGCGTGGCGTTCCTCCTCGCCGCCCTGGCGCTGACCAAGCGCCAGGTGCTGGTGCAGGAGCTGCCGGCGGTGGAGGGCCTGGCACGCGTCGATGTCGTCTGCCTGGACAAGACCGGCACGCTCACCGCCGGCGACATCGTGTTCGACGCCCTCCACGTGGTCGACCCTGCGCTCATCGACGAGGCGACGGTCACCGAGGCGCTGGGGGCGCTGGCCGACGCGCCGGACCCCAACGCCAGCCTGGGTGCCATCGGGGAGCGGTTCCTGCCCACCGACGGCTGGGACCGCGACGGCGACGTGCCGTTCTCGTCGGGTCGGAAGTGGAGCGCCGCCTCCTTCGGCCGGCGCGGCAGCTGGTACCTCGGCGCCCCCGAGGTCCTGCTCGTCGACGGCGACCCCTTGCGCGAGCGGGTGTCCGAGCTGGCCGCCACCGGCCGCCGGGTCCTGATCGTCCAGCACGTCGACGGCCCGCTCCAGGGTGAGGTCCTTCCGGCCGGCCGCACCTCGGCCACCTTGTGCACGCTCGCCGAGCAGGTCCGACCCGACGCCGCCGAGACGCTCCGCTACTTCGCTGATCAGGGCGTCGCCATCAAGGTCATCTCCGGCGACAACCCCACCACCGTCGGGGCCATCGCCACCCAGGTCGGCCTCGACGCCGGGACCCCCGTCGACGCCCGCACGCTCGGCGACACGGCCGAGGATCTGGCGGAGGCCGTCGCCACCACCACTGTCTTCGGCCGGGTGAGCCCCAAGCAGAAGCAGGCCATGGTCCGGGCCCTCCAGGACGACGGCCACGTCGTCGCCATGACCGGCGACGGCGTGAACGACGCCCTGGCGCTCAAAGACGCCGACATCGGCGTGGCCATGGGCAACGGGGCACCGGCCACCAAGGCGGCCGCCCAGCTGGTGCTGCTCGACGGCCAGTTCTCCCGCCTGCCGAACGTGCTCGCCGAGGGCCGGCGGGTCATCGGCAACATCGAACGGGTCGCGTCGCTGTTCATCTCGAAGAACACCTACTCGTTCATGCTCATCCTGCTGGTGAGCATCGCCGGGCTCCCGTACCCCTTCGCGCCCCGCCACCTCACGCTCATCAGCTTCGTCACCATCGGTCTGCCCGCGTTCTGCTTGGCCTTCGCCCCGAACACGGCCCGCTACCGGCCCGGGTTCCTGCGCCGGGTGCTCTCGTTCGCCATCCCGGCCGGGGTGATCTCTTCGCTGACGATCTTCGCCGCCTACCTCGCCGCCGAGATCGAGGACCTCGACAAGCACGAACGCCAGACGGCGGCCACCATCGCCGCCCTCTGCGTGTCGCTGTGGATCCTCGCCGTGCTGGCCCGGCCGTACAACCGCTGGAAGCTGGCGCTGATCTGGGCGATGGCCGCCATCGCCGTGGCCGCCATCGCCATCCCGTTCGTCCGGGACTTCTTCGAGCTGGACATCCCCGCCACCTTCCTGCCCCAGGCGCTGGCCATCGGCGGGGTGGGGGCCATCGGCATCGAACTGGTGGGGCGCTTCTCCTCCCGGTGGTCCGACCGCATCCCCGGGTAGCATCGCCGGACCATGGATCATCCGCTGCTCCTGCTGGTGGCGGCCGCCTGCGCGGTCGCCTCGGCGGTCTGGGCCCGCTCGGCGGTGCGGCTCCGCAAGGTGGCGCGGCGCGCCGAGTCCGAGTTCGGCCGCACGTCCGACGGCGCCACCGTCGCCCGCTCGGCGTTCCGCAAGGACGTGCACTCCACGGTCCTCTACCTCGTGCTCGCCGTCGCCAGCTTCGGCGGCGCGTTCCTCCAGGACGGTTCGGTCTGGCTCTTCGCCCTGGTCCTGATCCCCGTGGTGGTCTCGGTGGTCTACGGCCGCGACTTCGTCCGGGACTCCCGGCTGGCCGAGGGCCGCCTGGAGCTCGAGCGGCGGGCCGAGGAGGTCCTCAGCCAGGACGACCTCGCCCCCAAGCGGTGGGCCGAGCGCCTGGCTCCCGAGGACCTGCCGGACATCACCGGCTTCGAGGTGGGCCGGGTGTACCAGGCCGGGACCGGGATGATGGCCGGCGACTTCTACGACGTGTTCCGGGTGGCGCCCACCCGGGTCGTGGCCCTCATCGGCGACGTCACCGGACACGGCATCGAGCCGTCGATCACGGCGTTCCAGGCCAAGTACCTGCTGCGGGTCTTCCTCCGCCAGTTCCGGGACCCGGCCCAGGCGCTCGAGGAGCTCAACGTCCAGCTGTCCTCCCTCGACCGCGACGAGGAGATGATCTCGCTGTGCGTGGTGGTGTTCGACACCGACGCCGGCACCGTGCGCTACGCCTCGGCCGGCCATCCCGCCGCGTGGCTGTGGCACGAGAAGGACGTGCGACCCCTGCGCAGCACCGGGCCGCTGCTGATGCTCGACCCGAAGGGCACCTTCCACTCCCGCGAGCTCCGGCTCGACCCCGGTGACCTGGTCCTGCTGTACACCGACGGCCTCTCCGAAGCGCGCGCCGGCGACCAGCTGTTCGGCGAGGAGCGCATCGCCAACGCCATCCGCCGCGACCCTGGTGCCGACCCCGACGTGCTCGTGAAGTCGCTCCTGGAGTCCGCTCGGGACTTCGCCCGCCAGCCCATCACCGACGACATCGCCATCTTGGCCCTCCGCCGAGACTGACGCCGTTCGCCGGGCCTCGGACCTCGGGCCCGTGGAGGGCCGGTCGGTAGGATCGTGCGGTGACCGCCGACGTGCCCGCCACCTCGCCCCTGGGCGAGCCCCACACCACCCCGACCGACAGCGAGCGCGTCGCCGCCGCTGCGGAGCGGGCGCTGGCGGGGAACCTGGCCAAGGTCGGCGACAAGCTGGAGAAGCAGGGGAAGCTGTTCGTCCGGGACCGCCTGGACCTGCTGCTCGACGCCGGGTCGTTCGTCGAGGACGCCCTGCTCGCCAACACCTCGTCCACCGACCTGCCCGCCGACGGCGTGGTCACCGGCGTCGGCCAGATCGACGGCCGGTCGGTCGTGGTCGTCGCCAACGACCCCACGGTGAAGGCCGGGTCGTGGGGCGCCCGGACGGTGGAGAAGATGATCCGAGCCTCCGAGTTCGCCCTCAAGCACGAGCTTCCCATCTTCTGGTTGGTCGACTCCGCCGGGGCCCGCATCACCGACCAGGTCCAGCTCTTCCCGGGTCGGCGCGGGGCCGGGCGCATCTTCTACAACCAGGTGAAGCTGTCCGGTCGGGTGCCGCAGATCTGCTGCCTGTTCGGGCCGTCCGCCGCCGGGGGCGCCTACATCCCGAGCTTCTGCGACATCGTGATCATGGTCGAGGGCAACGCCTCGATGTACCTGGGGTCGCCCCGCATGGCGGAGATGGTCATCGGCGAGAAGGCCACGCTGGAGGAGACCGGCGGCGCCCGCATGCACGCGTCGGTCTCGGGCTGCGGCGACAACCTGGCCGTGGACGACGAGGACGCCATCGATCAGGCCCGGGCCTGGTTCACCTACTTCCCGACGACCTGGCGCCAGGACCCTCCCCGGTACGTGGCCGCCGAGCCGTCGGCCCCGCTCCACGCCGACAGCGTCCCCAGCGACGACAAGGCGGCCTACGACATCCACACGATCATCGACGGCCTCGTCGACGCGGAGAGCTTCTTCGAGATCAAGCCGCTGTTCGCGCCGGAGATGGTGTGCGGTCTCGGCCTGGTCGACGGCAAGCCGGTCGGGTTCGTGGCCAACAACCCGATGATCAAGGGCGGTGTCCTCTTCACCGACACCGCCGACAAGGCCGCCCGGTTCGTCTGGTGCTGCGACGCCTTCAACATCCCGATCGTCTTCCTCGCCGACGTGCCCGGCTTCATGATCGGCACCCAGGTCGAGCGCCAGGGGATCATCCGCCACGGGGCGAAGATGGTGACGGCCATCTCCGAGGCCACCGTGCCGAAGCTCTGCGTGGTGCTCCGCAAGGCGTACGGCGCCGGGCTCTACGCCATGGCCGGTCCGGCGTTCGAACCGGAGGCCACCATCGCCCTGCCCACCGCCAAGATCGCGGTCATGGGACCCGAGGCCGCCGTCAACGCCGTGTTCGCCAACAAGATCGCCGCCATCGACGACCCTGCCGAGGCCGAGGCCTTCGTCGCCGAGCAGCGCCGCATCTACGAGGAGGACGTCGACATCCTCCGCCTCGCCTCGGAACTGGTCATCGACGCGATCGTCGAGCCCGCTGCGCTGCGGGCCGAGATCATCCGCCGCTTCGAGCGGGCCGAGGGCAAGGACCGCCACTTCTCCGACCGGCGCCACGGGGTCCCCCCGGTATGACGATCCCGGCCGATCTGCCGCCACGGGTCCAGATCCGCGACGTCGGCCCGCGCGACGGCCTGCAGCCCGAGGAGCCGGTCCCGGTCGCCGACCGCATCCGGTTGATCGACGCGCTCATCGCTGCGGGTCTGCCCTCCATCGAGATCGCCGCCTTCGTGTCGCCCCGGGCCGTCCCGGCGATGGCCGGGGCGGCCGAGGTCGTCGCCGGCGTCCCCGCACGCCCGGGCCTGGTCCGCACCGCCCTCGTCCCCAACGCCCGTGGCGCCCAGATGGCGATCGACGCCGGCGCCGACGAGATCACGGTCACCCTCTCGGCCAGCGAGACCTACAACCAGCGCAACGTGAAGATGTCGCTGGCGGAGTCCGAGGCGAGCATCGCCGAGATCGTCGGGCTCGCCGACGACGCTCGCGTCCCGGTCGACGCCGTCATCTCGTGCGCCTTCGGGTCTCCCTACGAGGGCGAGATCGCCCCGGTCGACGTGGCCGACCTGGCCGGCCGCCTCGTCGACGCCGGCACCACCTCGATCACCTACGCCGACACCACCGGCATGGCCACGCCCCGACGCATCCACGAGGTGCTCGACGCCGTCGCACCGCTCGGCCTCGGTCGCGGCGACGCCGGCCAGCCCGGCCTGCACCTCCACGACACCCGCGGCACCGCGCTCGTCAACGCCTACGCCGCCCTCCAGCACGGCGTCCACCGCTTCGACACCTCCGTCGGCGGGCTGGGCGGGTCGCCCTTCGCTCACGGCGCAGGCGGCAACCTCGCCACCGAGTCGCTGGTGGCGATGCTCGACGACCTGGGCATCCAGACCGGGATCGCCATCGGGGCCCTCATCGAGGCCGCCGCGATCATCGAGTCGCTGGTGGGCCGGCCGGTGCCGAGCGGCGTCGCCCACCACGGCCCCCGCAGCCAGGCCCACCGCTCCCGCTCCTGATGGCGAGCCCGGCGGAGGCCGCATCCGAGGCGCCATCAGAGGGACCAGAGGAGGCGTCGACCGGGGGACCCTCTGCGCACCTCCCGTCGCTCACCGCCGTGCGGTTCTTCGCGGCGTTCGTCATCGTCATGCGCCACCTGCTCGGGCGCTTCGCGCACCCGTCGGTCGCCGATGCGAGCGCCCTGTTCCTCGGGACCGACGAGGCGGTCACGCTGTTCTTCGTCCTGTCCGGCGCGATCATCACCCTGAGCTGGTCGAGCGAGGAGCGGGCGGCGGGCTTCTGGCGCAAGCGGGCGGCGCGGATCTTGCCGCTCTACCTGCTGTTCGGCCTGCTCAGCGCGGTGTGGCTGGTGCACCAGGACCAGCCGGTCGATCTCCTCGACGTGGTTGCGTACGTCACGATGACCCAGGCCTGGACCGCTCGGGTCTTCGCCCTCAACAACCCCGCCTGGTCGCTGTCCTGCGAGGCCTTCTTCTACCTCGTCTACCCCGCGGTGCGCCCGGTGCTGCTGCTCCTCGCCACGGCTTCGAGCCGCGCCGTGGCGGTGATCTTCCTGCTCGTCGTGAAGTGGCAGCTCGTCGGGTACGACCACTTCCGGCCATCGGTGCGGTTCGTCGACTTCGCCCTCGGCGCGGTGATCGGTCTCCACCTCCGATCTCGGGGCGGCCGCCGGATCCCGCCTCTCTTCGGCCTCGCGCTCCTGGCAGCGGCCTACGCCGCCGTCGTCGTCCCGTCGCTTCGCACGACCACCTCCCTCACCCCCTCGGTGTTCCTGGGTGGCGCCGGGTTCTGCATCCTCGTCCTGGCTCGTGCCGACCAGCGCGGTGAGGCCACCGGCATCCGGTGGGCGGCACCGCTCGGCCTGCGGTCCTACGCCCTCTTCATCTCGCACTACCTGGTGATCCGGGTCGGGGTCGCCGCCTTCAGCCGGGCCGGCTGGTGGGAGGGCACCTCGTCGCTCGAGGCATGGGTCCAGATCGGCCTCCTGCTCGCCGCGTGCTTCGCCGTGGCCGAGCTGTCGTTCCGCTTCGTCGAGCGCCCGAGCGAGCGTCGCCTCCGTGGGGCGCCGGACCGGGTCGAGCTCGTCGCCGCAGGGGCCTGAGGAGCGTCAGGCCAGCTTCGGCGGCGCAGGGAGCAGCGCGCCGAGCGCCTCGGCGAACTCCTGGGGGTCCCAGTGCTCGATCGGCTCGGGGTCGGGGCTGGCCACCAGATCGGCGACGGCCCCTGCGGCCGCCGCAGGGTTGTCGAGCTCCACGACCCGCACCCCCGTCGACCGCCGCAGGCCCCGCACCCGCAACCGGTCGTACTCGTCGCCGACGAGGGCCACGGCGCGGACGCCGGCGGCGGCGGCCAGGACGCTGAGGTGGAAGCGGGTCCCGATGGTGGCGCTGGCGCTGCCGACGAGCGCCACCGCCGCCCGGTCGCCCAGGGCGGGGTCCCACCCCACGAGGTGCGTCGCCGCCCACGGGTCGCCGGCCACGACGCTGCGGTCGTCGACGCCGCCGGGATCCGAGCAGTGGGGGAGGAAGATCAGTGCCGTGTGCTCCGGCAGGGCTTCGACCGCCGCCCGGATCGTGTCCAGGTGCCGGGCGTCCTTCGTGCCGCTGCGCAGGCTGATGACCGCGTAGGCCCGATCCGGCGGCACGTTCTGGCTGCGGAGCCAGTCCGCCGCCACCGCCGCCTGGGCGCCGACGTGATCGACCGCGGTCGTGGCCGGATCGGGGACCACCTCTGGCGAGATGGCGCGGCCGATGCGCCGGGCCGCATCGGCTGACATCTGGTCCCGCACGGTGATCCGCGACGAATCGTTCAGCAGCTGCGCCAGCGCCGCGTGGTCACGGCGCATCTCGATCGGGCCGATCGACGGCCCCTCGATCAGGACCGGCAGGCCGAACGCCCGGGCGATGAGCCCTTCGACCGCGCACACCATCAGCGCCTCGGCCGAGTAGCGCGTGGCCAGGCCGCCGCCCGGCGCCAGCACGAGCGCGCTCGCCTCGGCGAACGGAGCGAGGATCTCGGCCACCAGCGGATCGGTCGGGGCATCGCCCTTCGCCATCAACCGGGCGTGGGTCACCAGATCCCGTGAGCGGCGCCCGTCGGAGTTCCGGCCGCTGGTCGGTGCCAGCGACGCCGGGCTGATGGCCACCTCGCAGCCGAACCGCTCGGCGATGCCGTCGGTGGGGTAGGCGAGCAGCGTCGGGACCACATCGGGCAGGTACCGGGCGATGGCGGTGAGCACCGAGCTGGCGATGAGGTCGTCGCCCAGGTGCGGGAACGTCGAGATCCCCGTGGAGACGAGCACCCGGCGCCCGGCCTGCACCTGGATCCGCGCCGATGCCCGGGCGTCGTGCCAGGCCACGCCGTCTTGCACCAGGCCGACCTGGATCTGGGCCGTTCCGTCGGGCAGCGGCGCCGGGAGCGGCAGGCGCACGAGCGCCTCGTCGTCGGCGGCCACCGGTCCGGGCAGCGGTGCGCGGACCTCGAAGCCGACCTGCTCGCCGCGGTCGTCGAGGAACCGCGCCCCCACCACATCGGCCGGCTCGTCGGTCGGATCCCAGGTGCGGCCGCTGAGGTTCACCACGCCGACGGTCACCACCGCGCTGCGACCGGCCACCACCGAGATGGGGTCGTGGGCCAGCAGCCGGATGCGGCTGTCGCCGGGTGCCGGAAGCGGGGTCTGGCGACCCGCGGCCGTGACCACCGGACCGAGCTTCGACTCGTCGACCGATTCGGTGACGGGGGCCTGGGACCGGGCCACGACCAGGAGCTGGGATGCGACCGCGGCATCCACCGGAGGCAGCGGTGCGGTGCGGGGCGCCGGCTGGAGGCGCTCGGGCAGGTAGTAGGTGGTGCTGACCGACCAGCCCTTGTCGGTGCGGTGCCCTGGGTTCTCGTACTCGTACCCGGTGGCCTTCGCCGAGCGGGTGACCTCATCGCGCAGGACGAGATCGAGGTGGTAGAGCGGCGTGTCCCAGAACCGGGCCGTGCCAGCGACCACCGCCGCCTGGTGGGCGCCTCGGGGGAACGTGGCGATGCCCGGCGTGGTCCGGATGAGCCGCAGCGCCGGGTCCGGCCACCAGGGTGCCTGGTCGAGCATGCGGTCCGGACCGCCCCACAGCCAGCGGTACTGGAGGTAGGCGTGGGTGATGCCGGCATCCCAACCCGGCGTCGAGAGCCGACGGAGCAGCGACTCGCTCACCAGATCGTCGCCGTCGAGCCGCAGCACCCAGTCGCCGGTGGCCTGCTCGTGCAGCCACTGGAGGTTGGCCTCCAGCGGATAGACGAACTCCGCTCGGATCACCCGGTCCGCCACCGACTGCAGCGGACCGAGCTGCTCCACCGGCACCCGGTCGTCGACCGCCACGATGATCTCGTGGGCCACGGGGCGCACCCGCCGCAACGATGCGGCGACCAGCGGCGTGGGCCCGTTGGTGAACATCACGACGGACAGTCGGGGGAGGGAGGCCACGACGGCCGAGGGTACCCCTGCCCACCTTGCTCTCGGGACCGCGCTCCCACCAGTGTGTCCCGGTGCCGTGGTGTGAGTCGTGCGACCGCTTCTACAACCCCAAGCAGCTGGCCCCCGACGGGACCTGCATGACCTGCGGACGCTTCATCGCCGACCCCGACGATGATGAGGAGACCCCCGGCAAGGCCCCGTGGCACTTCTGGATCCTCGTCGTCGCCCTCGTCGCGTACCTGGGCTGGCGCCTCGTCCAGGTCGTCATCTGGGCCGTCACCGGCGACTGGCCCGGTTGACCGGCACCTCCGCACGCACCCCGTGCCCGGGACGCACGGGACTCCCCTCGGGGCCCTCGCCGGCGGCCATCGCACCGGCGGGGCCGAGGTCGGCGCATCGCTAGTGTCCCCGCATGGCTCGTCCGGTGAAGCTGCTCGTCGTGATGCCCTTCGCCAACGAGTTCGGCGGGCTCGAGCAGCTGACCGTCGATCTCGTCCGCCGCGGTCTCGATCGCGGATGGCACGTGACGGTGGTGTCGCCGTGCGATGTCCCCGAGGCCTCCTGGTTCCGGCGCTCGCTCGGCCACGCGCCCCGCTGGGTGCCAGCCCGTCCCGGACCCGTCCGCAACACCCGGGGTGAGCGTTGGAGCGAGCGGTGGTTCTGGCGTTCGAGGGGCCGTCGTCTCGTCCGGGACGCCGATGTGGTCCACCTGCTCGGGAACCCCAAGCACTTCGTCTGCGAAGCCGTGCTCGCAGCCGCTCGGACGTCGACCCCGGCCATCTACACCGAGATCGCTCGGGTCGACGCCGCCCTCGCCAAGGGGTCGCTGACGGGAGGCTTCCGCGCCGTGTGCAACGAGCTCGGGGCGCTCAACGTCTTCAGCAGCTCACAGGCGCTCGCGGTCCGTGAGCACTTCGGGTACCGCGGGCGGATCTGCGTGGTGGACCAGTGGCTCGAGGCAACGCTGGAGGAGGCCCTGCTCGCCATTCCACGCCCCCGCCAGGCGACCGACGGCGTCGTGACCCTCGGAGCGCTCTCTCGCCTCTCGCCGGAGAAGGGCGTGGCCTGGCTGGTGGAGGCCTACGCCGTGCTGCGCAGCACGACCTCGATCCCCACGCGGCTGGTGATCGGCGGGGCCGGGCCCGAAGAGGCGGCGCTCCGATCGGCGGTGACCGCAGCCGGCCTCGACGACTGCGTCGATTTCACCGGCTTCGTGTCCGATCGCCGGGCCTTCCTGGAGGCGGTCGACGTGTTCGTGCTGTCCTCCAACGGTGAAGGGGGACCGATCGGGGCGGTCGAGGCCATGGCCGCCGGCTGCGCGATCGTGTCGACGCGGGTCGGAGCGATGGAGGACCGCCTGCAGGGCACCGTCGACGGCCGGCTCGTGACGGTGGGCGACACCGCGGAACTGGTCGCCGCCCTCGAGGTGCTCGTGGAGAGGGTGCACGCCGGTGCGCTGACGGACGATGTGCGCGGCCGCTTCCTCGAGCGCAACGCCCAGGCCGTGCTGCTGCCGGCCATGGACGAGATCTGGGACTCGCTCCTCGGTTGACGGTGGGCTGGCCGGACGGAAGCGGACCGGGATCGCCGGAGATCCCACGTCGGGCGCCGGATCTGGGCGACCGGGCCGGTCTGCCGGACGCCTAGCCTCGGCGGATGCCCGACGATCTCCCCTGGTGGGCGTCCACCGTCATCTACCAGGTGTACCCGCGATCGTTCGCCGATTCGAACGGGGATGGGATCGGGGATCTGCCGGGGATCATCGGGCACCTGGACCACCTCGTGGACCTCGGGGTGGAGACCCTGTGGGTGTCGCCGTTCTTCGACAGCCCGCAGCACGACGTCGGCTACGACGTGCGGAACTTCCGGGATGTGGCGCCGGAGTACGGGACGCTCGACGACGCCCAGGCGCTGATCGACGAGGCGCACGGCAAGGGCCTCAAGGTCATGTTCGACCTGGTGCTCAACCACACCTCGGAGGATCACCCATGGTTCGTCGAGTCCCGGAGCTCGCGGGACAACCCGAAGGCCGACTGGTACGTGTGGGCCGACGGCTACCGCGGCCGCGGCGGCCAGCCGAAGCCGCCCAACAACTGGCGATCGGAGCTGCAGCTGCCCAGGGCGTGGCAGTGGAGCGAGGAGCGCGAGCAGTGGTACCTGGCCACGTTCCTGTGGTTCCAGCCGGACCTGAACTGGCGGAACCCGGAGCTGCGGGCCGAGATGTTCGACATGATCCGCATGTGGCTCGGGCGGGGCGTCGACGGCTTCCGCCTGGACATCTTCGGGTCGATCATGCACGACGAGGCCCTGCGCGACAACGACCCGAAGCCGACCTTCATGAACGGCATGCCACGGCTCCAGACGCCCTCGCGGACGGTCAACACCGATGAGAACTTCGCCGTCGCCGGCGACCTGCGCGCCGTGTGCGACGAGTTCGAGGGCGACGACCGGGTCCTGATCGGCGAAGTGTTCGGCCCGCCGTCGACCCTGCGCCGCTACATCGAGGACCAGAGCCATCCCGGCCTGCACTTGGTGTTCCTGTTCGAGTTCCTCTCGGCCCCGTACTCGGCGAAGCGGTACCGCACGCTGATCGAGGGGTTCGAGCACGAGTTCCCGGCGCCGCTGGTGCCCACCTACGTGGTGGAGAACCACGACCGTGCCCGCTCGCTGTCGCGGATGGGCGGAGACCTCGCCCGGGCCCGGGTGATGGCCGCCCTGCTGTGCACGCTGCGAGGCGTGCCGACGCTCTACATGGGCCAGGAGATCGGGATGGAGAACACCTACATCCCGCTCGCCGATGCCAACGATCCCATCCCGTCGGTGGTGGCCCGGCGCCTGCCCGAGTGGCTCAACAAGAAGCTTCCCGAACGCCTCAACCGCGACGAGGTCCGGACCCCGATGCAGTGGACCGCAGAACCGGGCGCCGGCTTCACGGACCCGGGCGTGCCGCCCTGGCTGCCGATCCACGAGAACCACCGCACCCGCAACGTGGCCACCGAGCGCGACGACCCGGGCTCGCTGCTGAACTGGTACCGGGATCTGCTCGCCCTGCGGAAGGCCACGCCGGCCCTCCAGGTCGGCTCGCTCGATCTGGCGACGGATGTGCCCGACGACGCGATCCGCTTCGAGCGGACGCTCGACGGGACCACTGTCGCCGTCGTCGCGAACCTCGGGGACCGCTCGCTGGTGGTCCCGGCCACCAACGCCGTCCTGGGCGGCCGCACGGCCGCGGCCCTGCTGGTCAGCGACCCCGGCGTCACCATCGCCGACCACCTCGTCGATCTCCCGCCGAACACCGCCGCCGTCATCTCCATCACCTGATCGGTGCCGTGACCGACCACCTCACGAGGCGGGGGACCGAGGCCCCGTCTCGGTCTGGAACCGGGTTCGGGAGGCCCGGGGCCTCCGTACTAGGGTGAACCACCCCACGGGCTGTAGCGCAGCTTGGTTAGCGCACCTGACTGGGGGTCAGGGGGTCGGAGGTTCAAATCCTCTCAGCCCGACGTGGAGGCAGGAGCCGGTCCCAGGACCGGCTCCTGCCGCGTCCAGGCCCCGGTGCCGCAGGCGCAGGTCAGGCCGGGTCGGCGACGAGCGCCGGCTCCTCGTCGCGCAGGCGCGGCTCGGTGAAGCGGTCGGGACGGAGCCCGTGCTTGTCGACGTAGAAGGCGCGGATCTGGTCCATGTCGGCCACGACGTCGTCGGTCGGGTGGAAGGTGGGGCCGTACCCGCCGGTGCGGGTGGGGCCGTCGAGGTAGGTCAACACGATCGGGATGCCCGCGTCGGCGGCGATGCGCCGGAAGCCGGACTTCCAGTAGGTGGCCAGGGACCGGGTGGCCTCCGGCGGGATGACGATGGCGCTGACGTTGCCGCGCCGGGCCCGGTCGGCGACGGAAGCGGCGAGGCCGGCCGGGTTCCGACGATCGACGGGGATGCCCCCCATCGCCCGGAAGAGGGGTGCGAGCGGGCCCCAGAACATCTCCTCCTTGCCCAGCCAGGCCGGGGAGACGCCGGTGGACCAGGCCATGGCGATCATCAAGATGAAGTCCCAGTTCGACGTGTGGGGCGCGGCCACCATCACGCACACCGGCTCCTCAGGCGGGGTCCCGGTGATCTTGAAGCGGGACAGGGCGAGGACCGCACGGGCCAGAACACGTCGCATCCCGCACGGTACAAGTGCGCGGCTGCACGCGAAGAACCCGCTCCGGGGTCGCTAGCTTGGGCCGCTGGACCTGGAGGTGGACGTGGACGACGACGAGCTGGATCTGCTGCGAGACGAGCAGGATGCGACGGTGGCGGAGCTGGCCTACGCCTACCGGTCGATCGCCGAACTTGTGGCCGCCGGGGTCGACGTCGAGCCGCTGCACGATCCGGGCGGTGAGCACGAGCTGTCCTGCCGGTTGATCGCCGACGAGGTGTTCGAGGAGCACCGCGACCACCTCGACGCCGTCGGCACCACCCGCGTGCTCGACCAGGTCGCCACGGTGGCGGCCAAGCTGACCGGGTCGCCCGAGGCGCAGGCGGTGGCGACCTCGCTGCGCGAGACCACGGTCCCTGCGCTGCGCGGACGGGTGTACGCACCGGACGATGAGGACGGCACCCGCGAGCAGGAGCTCCGCGACGCCGCGGCCCTGGTCCTCGCCGCCAACGCGCTCCAGCGCGCCGCGCTGGACCGGTAGCGCGTGATCCGCGCCCGCTACGCCCCGGAGTCGGACCGGGAGCGGATCGTGGTCGACATCCGCACCGATCACGACGTCGACCGCCAGCTCTGGTGGGAGACCACGTCGGGCGAGGCACCGCCGGCACCCGACCGGCTCGATGCGCTGGCGCTGGCACTGGTGGCCAAGGCCATGAACTTCAGCCAGGACCTCCGCCTCGAGGGGCCGGTGTCGTGGCGGCTGCTGGCCAACCTCGAGGAGTACATCGACGCCTGGACGATGTGGCGGCCCGACGTCTTCCGGCCCGTGGCCATCACCGCCGACGAGGTGATCGACGATCGGGGCAGCGGAGCGGGCCCGCTGGCCGATCGGGCCGTCGCTGCGTTCTCCGGCGGGGTCGACGGCGTCTACTCCGCCCACGCCAGCCACCACGGCCTGCTGGGCCGTCGTTCGCTCCAGGTGGCCGCTGCGGTCCTGGTGCAGGGCTTCGACATCCCGATCGGGGAGGACCACGGCTTCGCCCTCGCGGCGGCCGGGGCGGCCGCGATGACCGAGGAGATCGGCGTGCCGCTGGTGACGATGCGGACCAACTGGCAGGACGTGGCCGACCCCGAGTGGCAGATGACGTTCGGCCTGGCCATCACCGCGATCCTCCACCTGTTCTCGGACCGGGCGGGCACCGCTCTGCACGCTGCCGACACCTCCTACCGCTCGATCACCGTGCCCTGGGGGAGCAACCCGGTGACGGGGCCGCTGCTCTCCAGCGGCCGGATGCGCACGGTGCAGCCCGGCGCCGGCGTGACGCGCACGCAGAAGGTGGCCGCCATCGGGGGGCTCGCCTCCGTCCGAGAGCACCTGCGGGTGTGCTGGCAGGGCGACCGGTCGGGTCGCAACTGCGGGGCGTGCGAGAAGTGCGTGCGCACCAAGGTGAACTTCCTCGCCGCCGGCCACGGCTCGGCGCCGGCGCTCGGGGTGCTCGAGCCCGGGCAGATCCGGGGCCTCACCATCGGGTCCGTGGGGGCGAGGGCGGTCTTCCAGGAACTGGCCGACGACACCGACCACCTCGATCCCGAGCTCGCGGCCGACATCGGTTGGCTCCTCGACCAGCCCATCCAGCCCCACGGCTGAACCACCGGTGGTGGCCGGGCTGATCAGGGCAGGGCGGGACTGAGGTTCCAGGTGCCCTTGGCCGTGGACTTGGCGGCCAGGAGGGCGGCGTCGGCCGCCGCCACCAGGACGTCGCCGGGGCCGGCGCCGGCGGCGCAGGTGGCGAGGCCGATGCTGGCACCCACGCGGAGCACCGAGTCCGCCACCGTGATCGGGGCGCGGACGACGGCGAGGAGGCGGTCGGCGAGGCGGATGAGCTCGTCAGACGTGGCCCCGGGGCAGGCGACGGCGAACTCGTCGCCGCCGAGGCGGGCCACGGTGTCTCCGGGTCGGACCGATGCTCGCAGGCGGTCCGCCACCGCGATGAGGACCTGGTCGCCGTGGCCGTGGCCCCAGTGGTCGTTGATGGGCTTGAACCCGTCGAGGTCGAGGTAGATCACCCCGAGCGGCGCGGCGCCGCGAGCGATGTGGCCGTCGACGGCGTCGAAGAACCGCGCCCGGTTGACCAGGCCAGTGAGCCCGTCGTGGTCGGCCGCGTGCTGGAGGTCCCGGCCGTGCTCGACGCGCTCGAGCACCAAGGCGCAGAGCTTGGCCAGGCGTTCGGCCAACATGGTGGCGGTCGGTTCGGGAGAGCCGGTCTCCCGGCGCCACAGCACGAGGACCGCGTCGACCACACCGGTCACCGTGCGACACACCGGGTAGCACCAGCAGGCGGCGAAGCCGGCGGCCTCGGCTGCAGCACGGACCGGTGCCGGGAGCTCGGTCAGATCGGCCAGCACGACCGGCTGACCCGAGGATGCGGCCACGCTCCACGGCGTCGACAACCCGGCCATGGCGCTGAGGGCGCCGACCTCGGGCGACGAGGCGAGGACGGGACGGTGGTCATCGGTTCCGGGGAACAGAAGGAACACCGCCGATTCGGCCCGGAGCGTCTCGGCGTTGGCCACATCGTGGACCCGTCCGATCGTGGATGCCAGATCGTCCCCGGCCATGAACGACTCGAGGATCAGCTCGACCAGCTGGCGCTCGTCGCTGGGACGCATGTGGACGACGAGGCCCCGGATCTGCGGATCGTCGAGCTGGTTGTTGGCCGTGACCTCCATGACGACCGGCGAGCCGTACTTGGTGTGGAACCGCAGCATCGTCGGAAGGCGCATCCCGGGGTTGTCGAGGGCGTAGCTGATCGATTCCAGCGACAGGGCGTTCCACTCGAGGTCGAGGTGGTCGAGCATGTTGGAGCCCACGAGATCGTCGACCGAGAATCCGGTCACCTGGGTCATGGACTCGTTGATCCACACGACGTCGCCCTCGGCACCGACCACGGCCACGACGCCGGGGACGGCGTTCAAGACGGCCGAGGCGTCCACGTGCAGGCGCGACGCGGCGGAGTCCGCGCTTTCGGTTCCTCCCATGACGCCTCCTGTCGGCAGGAGGACCACCGTATCGAGGAGTCCACACGGCGTCGGCCGAGACCGGCTCCGGTCGCACCGATAGGCTCGGGCCACCATGGAACTGATCCTCGCCCTCGGCCTCCTGGTCGCCGCCGTGTCGGCCATCCGCGGCGTCTGGTCGCCGTGCGGATTGTCGATGCTGTCGTCGATCACCCCGATGACCGAGGCCGGCCGCGGGAACCGCTTCTCGGTCACGGCCCGCTGGTTCCTCCTCGGCGGGATCGCCGGCGGTCTGAGCCTCGGCGCCATCGCAGCCGGAGCTGCGGCCCTGCTCTCGCTGGCCGACCTGAGCGATCAGGTCCGCTGGGGCATCGGGGCCGTCGCCGCCACGGCCACGGCATCGATCGACCTCGGCATCGCCGGGATCGAACTGCCGATCTTCAAGCGCCAGGTGGACGATGCCTGGCTGCGCCGGTACCGGAGCTGGGTGTACGGCGCCGGCTTCGGCTGGCAGATCGGCTTCGGCGTGGCCACCTACATCATGACGGCCGGGGTGTTCCTCACCGTCGCCCTCGCCGTGCTCGGTGCCAGCCCGGCAGCGGCCCTGGCCATCGGGGCCACGTTCGGCCTCGTCCGCGGGAGCGCGGTCTTCATCGGCCGCTCCGCCACCACGCCGGCCGCGCTCGGTGCGGTGCACGCCCGGCTCGACGCCCTCGGGCCCACCGCCCGTCTGGCTGCGCTCGCCGCCCAGCTCCTCGCCGCCGTGACGCTGGCCGGTGCCGCGTGGGGCCTGCCCGCGGCCGCCGTCCTCGCCGTGGCGGCGATCGCCGCCGTCGCGGTGACCAGCCGGTCGCCCCGCGACACCGTCCACGCCTGATCCCGCAGCGAGCGGCAGCGGAGCGGCTCGTGATCACCACCCTCCACGATCCGGTCGCCACGGCCGACGGCGGCACGCTGCGCCTCGAGGTCTCGGTCACCTTCGCCCCGGGCACCCTCGACTCCAGCACCGTCTGCTTCGAGGTCCAGCCCGGTGCCGTCGGCGTCGCCGACGCCTCGGTGCTGCCGCTCGTGCCCGCGGCGGTGGTGCTGGCCAGCGGCCTCGGCCAGGATCTGCGGGTCACCGAGCCGCTGCCGCCCACCGTCCACGATGGCGCCCGCAGGGTGGGCGAGCTGCTCCGCCGCTGGTACGGCTGGCGGCCTGCGGAGCTGATCGCCCCGCTCGGGCCGGACCCGGTGCGTCCGGGCTGGGCCCACCGACGCCGGGGGCTCGGCGTGTTCTTCACCCGGGGGGTCGACTCGTGGGGGACCCTGCTCGCCCTGCTCGACGGGCCGATGCGCCGGCGGCCCACCCACCTCGTGACCCTCGACAACGAGGTGCACCTGGCGCCCGCCGTGCGGCAGGCCCAGCTGCTCGAGACGCAGCAGGCGGCCGACCGGATCGGCCTGCCGCTCATCGTGGTGCGGACCGACGTGCGCTCGCTCCTGGACCCCCACACCGACTGGGGCACCCAGACCCACGGCTCGGTGCTGGCCGGCACCGGCATGCTGCTGCGCCACGTTCTGCGCGAGGTGGTCATCTCGCCCACCCACTGGACCCCGCTGGTCCGCCCCTGGGGGTCGCACCCGGAGCTCGATCCCGCCTGGTCCCTGCCCGACCTCGCGGTCACGCACCACAGCGGCGCCGAGATGCGGTGGCGGCGGGTGGAGCGCATCGTGGCCGACCCCGTCGCCGCCGACACCCTCCTGGTGTGCTGGCAGGGGACCGGGTCCCGCAACTGCGGCCGGTGCGAGAAGTGCCTCCGCCTCCTGACCACCCTGCACCTGCTGGAGGCGATCGACCGCACGGCCCACCGCTTCGACGAGCCGTTCGACGCGGAGGCCATCGACGCGGATCTGGTCGTGAGCCCGCATCCGTGGTGCGACACCATGGATCACCTGGACCGGGTCGGCCTGCGCGCCGATCCGCTCCGGCAGCGGTGGGAGCGGGTGTCGGTGCTGGCCCGGCCTGCGGTCTGGGTCCAGACCCGACCCCGTCAGCCCCGGCTCCCGGTGGTGATCGCCGAGGACGTCCCCCACGCCGACCACCGCAGAGGGATCGACGCCCTCGGACGCCGCCTCGCCGCCCTCGGCCTGCGCATCGACCACGACGCCGTCCACCGCGCCCCGGATGCCGGCGCCGAGCCGGCCCTCCGCCTCACCCGGACCGACGGCGGTGGCTGGGCCGTCCTGCCCAACCCGGGGGCCGTTGCGATCGATCCGATCCCGCTGCCGGCGCTCGTCGCCGGCGACCTCGATCCGCTGCTGGCGGCCCTCGGTCTCGACCCTGGAGCGGTGGCGCCGTTCGATCCCGACGGTCAGGATCCGCCGCCCGCCATCCCGGAGCCGCCGGGCTGGGTCCCGCCACCCGACGACGGCGCCGGATCGCACCGGTAGCGTTCGGCCCATGTGCGGCCGGTACGTCTCCTCGTCCACGTCGGATGAGATCGCTCGCTACTTCGACGCCGACGAGCAGCCGGAGCGAGCGCTCGAGCCGTCGTGGAACGTGGCGCCCACCGACGACATCTACGTCGTGCTCGAGGAGGACGGCTCCCGCCGACTCGCCGAGCACCACTGGGGCCTGGTGCCGTTCTGGGCCAAGTCCGTGGCCGTCGGCAACAAGATGATCAACGCCCGCGCCGACGGCCTGGCCACCAAGGGCGCGTTCAAGGACGCCTTCGCCCGGAAGCGGTGCATCGTCCCCGCCGACGGCTTCTACGAGTGGAAGCACGTCCCCGGGCAGAAGGTGAAGCAGCCGTACCTGATCACCCGGCGCACCGGGGAGCCCCTCGCGTTCGCCGGCCTGTGGTCGAGCTGGCGTCCGCCGGGCTCGGACGGGGGCGAGCGGCTCCGGTCCGCCACGATCATCACCACGACGCCCAACGAGCTCATGGCCACCCTCCACGACCGCATGCCGGTGGTGCTGCCCGCCCGGGCCTGGGCCGAGTGGCTCGACCCCACCAACCACGACGTCGAGGCGCTCAGCGCCCTGCTCGTCCCCGCACCCGAGGATGTGCTCACCCTGCGGCCCGTCTCCACCGAGGTGAACAACGTGCGGAACCAGGGCGAGCACCTGATCGATCCGGTCGAGGCGGCGCCGGTCCAGGGCTCGCTCCTCGATCCCGGAGCGCCGGCGGGGTGAGCGACCAGGCGGTCCGATCCAGCGGATCCGACCGCCGGCGCCGGTGGAGGCGCACCGTCCTGCGGCTCCAGGGCCGCCTCGACGGCGAGGCCGCCGACCGGGTCCTGCCGTGGGCCTTCGCAGCGGCCACCTTCGCCGTGCTCGTCGCGCTCGACGCTGCGGCCCTGCGCTCCCTGGAGGGCGGCAGCGGCATCGGGCCGTGGCTGCAGGCGGTGTGGCGGCGACAGCACGGCGGCGCCGGGGTGCCGATCGGCGGCGTCGACCCAGCTCGCGGCGCCTGGTCCCTCATCGCCGAGCCCGTCTTGTGGGTCGCCCGCTTCGTCCCTCCGCTCGCTGCCTTCGCGATCGTGCAGGCGTTCGCCATCGCCATCGGCATCGTGCCGCTGTGGCGGCTCGCCAGGGAAGAGGCGCGCCTGCGGGTGGGTGCGTCATCGGTGGTCGTGGTCGCCTACGCGCTGGCACCCACCCTGCACCGGGCGAACCTGGCCGCGTTCCACCCCGAGGCCATCGCCCTCCCGCTCCTGCTCTGGGGATACCTGCTGGCCCGTCGCGAGCACTGGAAGCGCTACGCCGTCGTGGTCGCGCTGGTGCTGGCCTGCGGTGCGTCGCTCGGCCTCACCGTGGCCGGCCTCGGCCTGGTCCTGTGCCTCACGGGGCAGCGGCGGCCGGGTTGGATCACGGGGGCGGTCGGGTCGGCGTGGTCCCTGCTCGCCGTGCTGGTGGTGCGTCCGGAGCTCCCCCGCACGACGCTGACCCCGGCCGGCGAGTTCGTGGCGCGTGCCACCGGTCCGCTCGCGGTCATCCCGGATCTCGCCGCCCATCCCGTGTCCCGCACCGGCGAGCTGCTGTCGGAGCCGGCGGTGCTGTTCCTCGTGCTGGTCCTGGCCCCGCTGCTCTTCCTGCCCATGGTGGCGCCGCGCAAGCTGTCGGGGGCGCTGCCGTGCCTGGCGCTGGCCATGATCGCCGATGCGACCGTGCAGGACGCGGCCCAGCGCGGCGTGACCACGCTGTCGCCCGCCGGTGCCCACATCGCTCCGGCGCTGGCCTTCGTCTTCATCGCCCTCGTGTTCGCCCTCGAGCGCATCGGGACCCCGAGCGTCACCCGCGTGAACGTGGACCGGCGCGTCCTGCTCGCCCTCCTCGCCGGGGCGGCGCTGTTCTTCGTGACCGAGGCACCCACCTCGCCGTACCGCCAGCCGTGGGCGTGGGGCGGTCGAGACGTCGTCGACGGAGCGCGCGTGGAGGCGGCGGACCTCATCGGCCCCTTCGGCTCGGTCGCCGTGTCCCCCTCGTCGACGTCACTGGTCGCCGAGCGCGCCGAGGTGGTGGAGCTGCCCCTCGATCCCGTGAACCTCACCGCAGACCGGCTCGACGGCCGGATCGGCCGAGCACGCTGGATCCTCATCGACACCACCGGGACCGATCCCGCCACCCGCCGCCCCTACTGGCGGACCGGGGACGAGGAGCGGGTGCTGGCCGACCTGGCCGAGCAGGGCTACGTGGTCAGCTACGCCGCTGTGGGCGTGTACCTCCTCGAGCCGGCGCGCTAGGAGGACGGCCGGGATGCCGCCGCCTCGGCATGGCCGCGGGCGACGAGCGAGTCGCGGAGGCGGTCCGCAGCCTCGACCAGAGCCTCCGGGGACGGCGAGGTGGCCCGGGCGAAGTCGAGGTCGCGCTCGCTGTCGATCGGGATGACGTGGAGGTGGGTGTGGGGCACCTCCATCCCGGCGATGATCAACCCGACGCGGGCGGGGGAGAAGGCGTCGATCTGCGCCGCGCCGATCGCCTTGGCCACCACCATCAGGTGGGCGGCGGTGTCGTCGTCGAGGTCCAGCCAGTGGTCGACCTCAGCTCGAGGCACCACCAGGGCGTGGCCGGCGGTGATGGGCGCGATCGTCAGGAACGCCACGCAGGTCTCGTCCGTCCACACGAAGTGACCGGGGATCTCGCCGTCGATGATGCGGGTGAAGAGGGAAGCCATGGGCGGAGCCTAGGTAGGCTCCGCCCATGGCCGTGAGCGATGTCCCCCTCGCGCCCTCCGAGGGTGTCGACACGCCGGGAGAGGACCGCATCCTCACCCTGCCGAACGTCATCTCGCTCATCCGCCTGCTGTGCATGCCGGTGTTCCTCTACCTGCTGTTGGGCAAGGACGATGCGCTATCGGCCTCGGTCCTGCTCGGCGCGCTCGGCGCCACCGACTGGATCGACGGCTACATCGCCCGCCACTACCACCAGGTGTCGAAGCTGGGGAAGGTCCTCGACCCGGTGGCCGACCGGCTGCTCTTCTTCGTCGGGATCGGCGGCATCCTCGTCTACGGCGCCGTCCCCACCTGGTTCGCGGTGATGATCCTGGTGCGCGAGGTGGTGGTGGCCATCACCACCGTGGTGCTCGGGGCGATGGGCGCCCGCCGCGTCGATGTCACCTGGTTCGGCAAGGCCGGGACCTTCTGCCTGATGGTCGCGTTCCCGATGTTCCTCGCATCCGAGGCCGCCTTCTCCCTCGCCGACGCGGCCCGCCTCCTGGCGTGGGGCTTCGGCATCCCCGGGCTCATCCTCAGCTACTGGTCCTGGGCGATGTACCTGCCGCTGGGCCTCAAGGCGCTCGAGCAGGGGCGGGCCGATCGGGAGGCCGCAGAGGCCGCGGTCAGCTGACGTGACTGCGCCTGTGCCTCTGGTGGGTAGGTTCGGAGCATGAAGGCCGTGATCATGGCAGGGGGCGAGGGCACGCGACTGCGCCCCCTCACCTCGAACTGCCCGAAGCCCATGTTGCCGCTGGCCAACCGGCCGATGATGGAGCACATCGTCGGTCTGCTGAAGGACCACGGCATCACCGAGATCGTGGTGACCGTGGCGTTCCTCGCCAACCAGATCCGCACCTACTTCGGCGACGGGTCCGAGTTCGGGGTGCGCATGGTCTACGCCACCGAGGACCAGCCGCTCGGGACCGCCGGCTCGGTCCGCAACGCCATGGACGAGCTCGACGAGACCTTCCTCGTGATCTCCGGCGACGTGCTGACCGACATCGACCTCGGCAAGGTCCTGGCCACCCACGCCGAGACCGGCGCGCTGGCCACCATCGGCCTGGTCCACGTCGACAACCCGCTCGAGTTCGGCATCGTCATCACCCGCGACGACGGCTCCATCGAGCGGTTCCTCGAGAAGCCCACGTGGGGCCAGGTGTTCAGCGACACGATCAACACGGGGATCTTCGTGCTGGAGCCCGAGATCTTCGACTTCATCCCCGAGGGCCGTCCCGTCGACTTCTCCAGCGAGGTGTTCCCGGCGCTGCTGGAGGCCGGCAAGCCGCTCTACGGCGCCGTCGCCGAGGGCTACTGGGAGGACGTCGGCACCTTGGAGTCGTACGTGTCGGCCCACAAGGACGTCATGGACGGCCGGGTCACCGTCGACGTGCCCGGCTTCGAGTTCGGCCAGGGCGTGTGGATCGGCGAAGGGGCCGAGGTCCACCCCGACGCCCGGATCGAGGGCTTCGCCATCATCGGCGAGAACAGCCGGGTCGAGGCGGGGGCCCGTCTCGGCGACTACACCGTGCTCGGCGGCAACGTCCGCGTCCGCGGCGACGCCGACCTCGAGCGCAGCGTCGTCCACGACAACGCCTACCTGGCCGAGGGCTGCCGCATCCGCGGCTCGGTCATCGGGCGTGCCAGCGATCTGCGACGGGGCGCCCGCACCGACGACGGCGTGGTCATCGGCGACGAGTGCTTCATCGGCGACGACGCCCACATCGGCGCCGGCGTGAAGATCTACCCCTTCAAGACCGTCGAGGCCGGCGCCACCATCAACTCCTCGATCATCTGGGAGTCCAAGGGCGCCCGCAGCCTGTTCGGCCGCGACGGCATCTCCGGGCTGGCCAACGTCGACATCAGCCCCGAGCTGGCGGCCCGGGTGGCCATGGCGTTCGCCACCACCCTCCGCAAGGACACCACGGTCATCACGTCGCGGGACTCGTCGCGTGCGGCTCGCATGCTCAAGCGGGCCTTCATGGCCGGGCTCAACGCCAGCGGCGTGAACGTGCTGGACCTCGAGGTGGCCCCCGTGCCCGTCACCCGGTTCCTCACCCGCCAGCCGGTGGCCACGGCCGGCGTCACCATCCGCCTCGTCGACGGCGACTCGCAGTCCGTGATGATCCGGTTCTTCGACCGCGACGGCCTCGACATCACCGAGGACGCCCAGCGCAAGATCGAGCGCCTCATCGGCCGGGAGGACTTCCGCCGGGTCCTCGCCGGCGAGATCGGCGACATCGGCTTCCCGCCCCGGGCCCTGGAGCAGTACACCGCGGCGCTCGGCGAGACCGTGGACCTGGCCGTGGTGCGCAAGGCCAACTTCAAGCTGGTCATCGACTACGGCTACGGCGCCACGGCGTTCGTCATGCCCAACGTGTTGGCCAAGCTCGGCGCCGACGTGCTCGGGGTCAACCCCTATGCGTCCACCCGCCAGGCCATCACGGTCGACCGCGCCGAGGCGGTGAAGCAGGTGTCGGCGCTCGTCTTGGCCTCGGGCGCGCACCTCGGTGCCGTGCTCGACGCCGACGGGGAGCACCTCACCCTCATCGACGACACCGGCCGGGAGCTCACCGACGACGAGGCCCGCCTGGCGTTCGTCTCGCTCGTGGCCGGCCACCTCGTCGGCGACCGCATCGCCCTGCCGGTGAACACCAGCTCGGTGGCCGATCGCCTCGTCGAGGGCCACGGCATCCGCATCCAGCACACCAAGACCTCCACCGCCGCACTCATGGCCGCGGCCAGCGAGAAGGGTGTCGGCTTCGCCGCCAGCGGCGACGGGGGGTTCATCCTTCCCGGCTTCCTCCCGGCCTTCGACGGGGGAGCGGCGCTGGTGAAGCTGCTGGAGCTCCTCGCCCTCGAGGGCACCACGCTCTCGACCGTGCGGGAGTCGCTCCCACGCACCCACATCGCCCACGAGACCGTGGTGACCCCGTGGGAGCAGAAGGGCCTCGTCATGCGGACCCTCGTCGAGCTGAGCAAGGACCGGCGCCTGGAGCTCATCGACGGGGTCAAGGTGCTCCACGACGACGGCTGGGTGCTCGCGCTGCCCGATCCCGAGGAGCCCGTCACCCACATCTGGGCCGAGGCCGCCGACAGCCCCAGCGCCCGCTCGCTGGCCCAGGAGTACGTGCGGCGGATCCGCCAGACCCTCCGCTGAACGGTTCCGACCGTGGCCGGGAACCGTGAACCTGAGCCTGAGGGTTGCGCTCGCCGCCCGTCTCACCCGGGTGGGATAGCCTCGGCCTCCATGAACGTCCCCGATGATCTGAAGTACTCCAGCGACCACGAGTGGATCCGGATCGACGGCAGCCGGATCACCATCGGGATCACGGACTACGCCCAGGACGCGCTGGGCGACGTGGTCTTCGTCCAGGTCCCCGACCAGGGGGCCGAGGTGGCGGCGGGCCAGAGCATCAGCGAGGTCGAGTCCACCAAGTCGGTCTCGGACATCTACGCCCCGCTCGCCGGGACCATCGTCGAGGTCAACGGCGACCTCGAGACCACCCCCGAGCAGCTCAACGGCGACCCGTACGGCGACGGCTGGATCTGCGTGATCGAGCTCGGCGACGCCGGTGCGGTCGACGGCCTGCTCGACGCGGCGGCGTACCAGAAGCTGATCGAAGGCTGATCACGATCCCGACGGTCGGCGTGCAGCGCCCTGGGCCCTGCGGAAGGAGGAAGCGGTGAGCGACGTGTTCTGCACCAACTGCGGACATCGGAACCAGGCGGGCTCCAACTTCTGCTCGTCCTGCGGCCAGGCGCTGGAGCGCCCCGCCGAGGAGCCGGCCACCATCACCTTCTCCCTGGACCCGGAGTCGGGGGAGGTCATCGAGGTCGACCTGGAGTCGGTCGGCGCCGGCGGCAAGCTCGTCGTCACCCGCGGCCCCAACACGGGCTCCGAGTGGGACCTCGAGCACGTCATCACCACCGCCGGCCGCCACCCCGACAGCGACATCTTCCTCGACGACGTCACCGTGTCGCGCCGCCACGTCGAGATCGAGCGGACCACGTCGGGCTCGGTCGTGCGCGACGTGGGCTCGCTCAACGGCACCTACCTCAACCAGCAGCGCATCGAGGGCGACACGCCCATCGCCAACGGCGACGAGCTCCAGGTGGGCAAGTTCAAGCTGGTGTTCGTCGCAGGCGAGGCGGGCTGACGTGAGCGACCACCTCTCGATCGGCGAGGTCCTGTCGCTGCTCCAGGACGAGTTCCCGGACGTGACCATCTCGAAGATCCGCTTCCTGGAGAGCCAGGGCCTGATCGACCCCGAGCGCACCCCGTCGGGCTACCGCAAGTTCTACGAGGCCGACATCGACCGCCTGCGCTGGATCCTCGTGCAGCAGCGCGAGCACTTCTTGCCGCTCAAGGTCATCAAGGACCGCCTCGCCGACCCCGACGCGGGCCACGGCGAGCTCCTGCTCTCCGACGGCACGCCGCCGCCCCCCGCGCCCACCCGTGCGGTCGCCACAGCACCCGACGCCGACGCTTCTCCCACCGCGGCGGGGGCGGAGGCCGCCGTCGCGGTCCCGGTGTCGGAGGACTCGCCCGCCCACGTGGCCGCCGCCGTCGCCACCGCCACCGCAGACCTCGCCGCCGCCAGCGCCGAGGCCGTGCTCGACGAGGCCGTCATCACCGAAGATGCCCAGCCCATCTGGATGGTGGACCTGGCCAAGGCCTCCGCCGCCACGAAGGCCAGTGCCGCCGTCGCCGAAGCCGAGGCCCCCTTGAAGAACGATGCCGGACCAAGCGAGGTCAGCCTCACCGCCCAGGAGCTGTGCACGGCGGCCAGCATCACCAAAGACGACCTCCGCTCGCTCGAGCAGTACGGCCTGATCGTCGGCCGGCCCCTCGGCAACGACGTCTTCTACGACGGCGACGCCCTCGTGATCGCCAGCAAGTCCTCCGGCTTCCTGGGTCGCGGCGTCGAGGCCCGTCACCTCCGCATGTACAAGGTCGCGGCCGAGCGCGAGGCGGGGTTCCTCGAGCAGCTCACCATGCCGCTGCTCAAGCAGCGCAACCCGCAGGCCCGGCGGGAGGCCGCCGAGCTGGTGGAGGAGCTGTCCGACCTCGGCCACGACCTCCGTTCGGCCCTGCTGCGCTCCAACCTCCGCCGCCACCTCGACCAGGGCTAGGTCCGCGGTGCCCGCGCCGTCGGTGGCCCCGCCCGAGCTGCTGGCCGGCCCCGACGAGTTGGAGGCCCACGCCCGCACCCTCGGCGCTGCGATCAGCGCCGACCACCCCGATGGCGTCACCCTGGTCGGCGTGCTCAAGGGCTCGGTGGTGTTCCTCTCCGACCTGGCCCGCCACGTCACCGTCCCCGCCCGGCTCGAGCTGGTGGCGGTGGCGCCCTACGACGGGGCCGCCGGCCGCACCCGGGTGGTCAAGGACCTGGACCGGTCGGTGTCGGGCGAGCACCTGGTGCTCGTCAGCGGCATCGTCGACACCGGCCTCACCGCGGACTTCCTCCTGCGGCACCTCGCCGACCAGGAGCCCGCCAGCCTGCGGGTGTGCACCCTGGCCGACAAGCGGGCCCGGCGGATCCTCCCGCTCACCGTCCACTACGCCGCGCTCGACGCACCTGACGCCTTCTTGATCGGCTACGGGCTGGACTACGCCGGCCGCTACCGCAACCTCCGCGGCCTGTGGACCGCCGACGGCAGCGCGCTGGCCGACGACCCCGACCGCTACGTCGCCCAGCTCCACGGCGGCCGCACCTGAACGTGCCGGGTCGGGCGGAGGACCGACGGCGGTAGACTGGCTCCGATGGCCGAGATGGAACTCGTCGGAGTGCGGGTGGAGATGCCCAGCAGCTCGCCGATCGCGCTGCTGCGCGAGGTGGGCGGTGCCGGCCGGGTCCTGCCGATCTTCATCGGCGCACCCGAGGCCACCGCCATCGCGTTCGCCCTCGAGGAGGTCATCACCCCGCGGCCGATGACCCACGACCTGTTGCAGAACCTCCTCGACGAGCTCGGCGTCAGCCTGGAGAAGGTCACCGTCACCGAGCTGCGCGAGGGCGTCTTCATCGCCGAGCTGGAGCTGCACGCCCACGACGGCGTCCACACCCTCTCCGCCCGCCCGTCTGACGCCATCGCCCTCGCCGCCCGGACCGGTGCGCCCATCCACGCTGCCGAGGCCGTCCTCGACGAGGCCGGCTACCTCGAGGACCCCGACGACGGCGACGACGACCCGGTGCAGAGCGAGGAGATCGTGGAGGAGTTCCGCGACTTCATCGACTCGGTCAACCCCGAGGACTTCGCCACCTGATGGCGCGTCGGTCGCCCTGACGTCTCGTCGACGTCGATGTCGACGTTCAGGGCACCTCAGGCGGCACCAGAGATCGACGGTTCCCATTGACCCCGCGCGCCGCGTTCCGTAGGGTGACACGTACGTAGTTACGGGCATGTGGTCCGTTCGACCCATCCAGACGCAGTCGACGACGCGGGAGACCGGTGCCATGACCCAGAACTACAGCGGCAAGAAGGCAGCGGAGATCGTCGGGATCAGCTACCGCCAGCTGGACTACTGGGCGCGCACGGACCTGATCCGGCCGTCGGTGACCGACGCGGCTGGCAGCGGGAGCCGGCGGCAGTACAGCTACCGGGACCTGCTGGAGCTCAAGGTCGTGAAGTCCATGCTCGACGCCGGCATCAAGCTGGAGTCGGTCCGCACGGCGTTCGCCTACCTCCGGGTCGAGCTGGGCGAGAACGTCTCGTCGGCCCGTCTCGTCATCGGCGGCGGCAAGGCCATCCTCGTCCGCGACGACGCCGAGCTGCTCGACGTGATCAACGCCGGGCAGTTCGTCATGACCAGCCTGCTGTCGCTCGACGGCGTCCAGGCCGAGATCGATGCCGCCGTCGCCGAGCTCAACCCCACCGCCGCCGCCACCCCGGCCCGGGTCCCGGCGCCACAAGCCGCCACGGGGAGCTGAGCCCGATCGCACCGGTCGACCCGCCGCCGCCCGTCTCGGTCGGGCTGCCCTACGAGCAGGTCGCGTTCGCCCACAACTCGGAGCGCCAGTTCGCCCGGCTCCTCGACTTCTACCGGGTGCGGTGGGAGTACGAGCCGCACACCTTCGTCCTCGAGCGCGGCGAGGACGGATCGACCACGTGGGCGTTCTCGCCGGACTTCTACCTGCCTGACCACGGGCGGTACATCGAGGTCACCACGCTCAACCAGAAGCTGGTCACCAAGAAGAACGGCAAGGTGCGCAAGCTGCGCGAGGTCCAGCCGCTGATCGACATCGCCCTGCTCTACCAGCGCGACTACCTCTCGCTGCTGGTCCGCTACGGGCTCGAAGCGCCCGAGCAGCTCGCCGACTTCGGCGATGAGGTCCAGGTCGCCACCGAACCGCTCGGCCTGCTGGGCCTGGGCACGCTGCACATGCCCGTCGACGAGCAGGCGGTCTGGCGCAGGCCGGCGGCCGGCTGAGCAAGGCGGGCTGACGAGGGGCGGGAACGCCCCCACTACGATCGACCCGTGACGCTACGCACCTCTCCTCTCGACGCTGCCCACCGCGCCCTCGGCGCCAAGCTGGTGGAGTTCGGCGGCTGGGACATGCCCCTGTCGTACCCGTCCGGCACGCTCGCCGAGCACCGGGCCTGCCGCACCGACGCCGTCGTCTTCGATGTCAGCCACCTGGGCACGGTGCACATCGCCGGCCCCGATGCGCTCGAGCGGCTCCAGCGGGCGTTCACCAACGACCTCGGCAAGGTCGGTCCCGGTCGGGCGCAGTACACGCACCTGCTCAGCCCCAACGACGCTTCGGTGGTGGACGACATCATCGTGTGGTGGATCGACGACGAGTCGTTCGATGTCATGCCGAACGCCTCCAACACCATCGGCGTGTCCAACGCGCTCGGGGAGGGGGCGGTCGACGTCACCGAGACCCGTGCCATCCTCGCCCTCCAGGGCCCGGCGGCGCGCCCGCGGCTCCACGCCATCTGGCCCGAAGCCGCTGCCGTCGGCCGCTTCCACGTCGAGCAGCTGACCTGGAACGGCATCGACTGCGTCGTGGCCGGGACCGGCTACACGGGCGAGGACGGTGTCGAGATCGCCGTGCCGGCCGCCCACGCCACCCATCTGTGGGACGCCGTGCTCGCCGCCGGGTACATCCCCGCGGGCCTCGGCGCCCGAGACACGCTCCGCCTGGAGGCGGCGCTCCCGCTGCACGGCCACGAGCTGGGTCAGGGCATCACCACCCTCCAGGCCGGCCTGGGCTGGGTGGTGAGCTGGGACAAGGGCGACTTCCTGGGGCGCGACGTCCTGCTCCGCGAGAAGGAGGCGGGGGTCCGCCGCCGCCTCCGCGCCCTCACCATCGAGGGCCGCCGCCCACCGCGCGCTGACCAGGTCGTCCTGATCGACGGCGTCGAGTCGGGCGTCATCACCAGCGGCAACTTCTCCCCGACGCTCGAGAAGGGCATCGCCCTCGCATTCCTTCCGCCGTCGGTGGAGATCGGCGACACCGTCCAGATCGACGTCCGCGGCGAGCCGGTCGACGCGCTCGTGGTCAAGCCCCCGTTCGTGGCGGCCACCCCCGCCCAGCCGGTCGGCTGACCCGGTCCTGATGGCGTTCCGCCGCCGTGCGCCCCGGGAAGCGGCGCCCCCGGAGCTGTCGCCGCTCTCCATCGCTGAGTCGCAGTGGCGCGGCCAGCAGCTGGAGGCCGCCCGTCGCCTCGTGGAGCGGTACTGCGACACCTCGCAGATGCCCCCCTCGCTGGCCTCGCTCGACGATGCCGTCGAGGCCTGGTTCGCCGATCACGCCGACGACCGGCCCGACGTCAACGACCTGGTCAACGCCGTGGGCGTCGGTCTCGGCCACCACCTCGTGAGCGCCACCGGCCTCACCTGGGTGATGGCCACCGACGACGCCGGCACCGAGCTCGCCATCCACGGCGAGCCCGGCGACGTCCTCGTCCACCCGTGCAACCTGGTGGCGAAGCGCATCGTCACCGGCGAGACCGGCTTCGTCGGGCCGGTCCACGACGAGCTCGTGGCTCGCATCCGGGCCATCCAGGCGGAACGGGGCTGACTACTCGGCGAAGTCCTCGACCGGCGGGCAGCTGCAGATGAGGTGACGGTCGCCGTGGGCGCCGTCGATGCGGCGGACCGGCGGGAAGTAGCGGTCGCCGCGGCGGACCGTGGGGGAGGGGAAGGCCCCCTCCTCGCGGGTGTACGGGTGGTCCCACCCGGTCTGGGTCAGGCAGTGGACCGTGTGCGGCGCGTTGGCGAGCGGGTTGTCCTCGACGGGCCAGTCGCCGCTGCCGACCTTGGCGATCTCGGCGCGGATGGCGATCATGGCGTCGCAGAAGCGGTCGATCTCGCCCAGGTCCTCGGACTCGGTGGGCTCGATCATCAAGGTGCCCGGCACCGGGAAGCTCATCGTGGGGGCGTGGAAGCCGTAGTCGATGAGGCGCTTGGCCACATCGTCGACCGACACGCCCGTGTCCTTGGCGATGGGCCGCAGGTCCACGATGCACTCGTGGGCCACGAGACCGCCGCGGCCGGTGTAGAGCACCGGGTAGTGGGGCTGGAGGCGGTGGGCGATGTAGTTGGCGTTGAGGATGGCCACCTGGGTGGCGCGCCGCAGGCCCTCGGCGCCCATCATGCGGACGTAGGCCCACGGGATGGGCAAGATGCTGGCGGAGCCCCACGGCGCACCGGAGATGGGGCCGGGGCCCGTGGCCGGGCCGGCCTCGGCCACCAGCGGGTGGTTGGGCAGGAACGGCTTCAGGTGCTCGCCGACCGCGACGGGACCGACGCCGGGACCACCACCGCCGTGGGGGATGCAGAACGTCTTGTGGAGGTTGAGGTGGCTGACGTCGGCGCCGAAGCGCCCCGGGCGGGCCAGGCCGACCATGGCGTTGAGGTTGGCACCGTCGAGGTACACCTGACCTCCAGCGTCGTGGACGGCGGCGCAGATGTCGGTGACGGCCTCCTCGAACACGCCGTGGGTGCTCGGGTAGGTGATCATGAGCGCTGCGAGAGTCTCGCCGTGCGCTGCGATCTTGGCCCGCAGGTCCTCGAGGTCGACGTTGCCGGCGTCGTCGCAGGCCACCACGACCACCCGCATCCCGGCCATGACGGCGCTGGCGGCGTTGGTGCCGTGGGCCGACGACGGGATCAGGCACAGGTCGCGCTGGAGGTCGCCGCGCGAGCGGTGGTACGCCCGGATGGCGAGCAGGCCGGCCAGCTCTCCCTGGGACCCGGCGTTGGGCTGCAGCGAGACGGCGGCGTAGCCGGTGATCTCGACCAGCCAGGACTCCAGCTCGCTGATGAGCTGGCGGTAGCCCTCGGACTGGGGGAGGGGGGCGAAGGGGTGGATCTGGCCGAACTCGGGCCAGGTGATCGACTCCATCTCCGCCGTGGCGTTGAGCTTCATGGTGCACGAGCCCAGCGGGATCATCGAGCGGTCGAGCGCCAGGTCCCGGTCGGCGAGCATGCGCAGGTAGCGCAGCATCGCCGTCTCCGAGCGGTGCTCGTGGAACACCGGGTGGGTGAGGAACGGGGTGTCGCGCTCGAGCCCGGCGGGGATGGCCGAGCCGGCTGCGGCGTCGAGGGCGTCGAGGTCGGCGCCCGTGACGCCGAAGGCGCCGAGGACGGCCGCGAGGTCGCCGCGGGTGGTGGTCTCGTCGGTGGCGATGCCGACGGTGTCACCGTCGACGAGGCGCAGGTTGATGCCGGCGTCGAGCGCTCGGGCGACCACCTCTGCGGCCGCCCCGGGCGCCCGGGCGGTCAGGGTGTCGAAGAAGGCGCTGTGGACCACCTCGACCCCACCGGACCGCAGGCCCTGGGCGAGCGTGGCGGCGTAGCGGTGCGTGCGCAGGGCGATGTCGGTCAGGCCTTCGGGGCCGTGGTACACGGCGTACATCGAGGCGGTGACGGCCAGCAGCACCTGGGCGGTGCAGATGTTGGAGGTGGCCTTCTCCCGGCGGATGTGCTGCTCACGGGTCTGCAGGGCCAGGCGGTAGGCCCGGTTGCCGTCGGCGTCGATCGACACGCCCACCAGGCGGCCCGGCAGCGAGCGCTGGAGCCCGGCGCGGACCGCCATGTAGCCGGCGTGCGGGCCACCGAAGCCCATGGGCACACCGAGTCGCTGGCTGGTGCCGACCGCGACGTCCGCGCCGAGTTCACCGGGTGCGGCGAGCATGGTGAGGGCGAGCAGGTCGGCGGCGACAACCGCGAGGCCACC
>JAOBWH010000114.1 GCA_025463265.1 Ilumatobacteraceae bacterium | reverse complement strand
ACGCGGTCGCTCGGATCCGGGCCGGGGAGCCGTTGGTCGAGGCCGTGCTCGGCTACGAGGACACGGTGCTCCCGCAGCTGGAGAACGCCATCCTCGCCGGCCACGACGTGATCTTCCTCGGGGAGCGCGGCCAGGCCAAGACGCGCATGATCCGGTCGCTCACCGGCCTGCTCGTCGAGTGGATGCCCATCGTCGCCGGCAGCGAGATCAACGACGACCCCTACGCCCCCGTGTCCCGCCACGCCAAGGAGCTGGTGGCCGACAAGGGCGACGACACCCCTGTGGAGTGGGTGCACCGCGACACCCGGTACGGCGAGAAGCTGGCCACGCCCGACACGTCGATCGCCGACCTCATCGGCGAGGTCGACCCCATCAAGGTCGCCGAGGGCCGGTACCTGTCCGACGAGCTGACGCTCCACTACGGCCTGGTGCCGCGCACCAACCGCGGCATCTTCGCCATCAACGAGCTGCCCGACCTCGCCGAGCGCATCCAGGTCGGCCTGCTCAACGTGCTCGAGGAGCGCGATGTGCAGATCCGCGGCTTCAAGGTCCGCCTGCCGCTCGACGTGGTGCTGTTCGCCTCCGCCAACCCGGAGGACTACACCAACCGCGGCCGCCTCATCACGCCGCTGAAGGACCGCTTCGGCGCCCAGATCCGCACCCACTACCCGCTCGACGTCGAGACCGAGATGGCCATCGCCGCCCAGGAGGCCCGGCCCCTCGACGACGCCGACCTCGATGTCGCCGTCCCCGAGTTCATGGCGGAGGTCGTGTCCACGCTGTCGCAGCTGGCCCGCCAGAGCAGCCACATCAACCAGCGCTCCGGGGTGTCGGTGCGCCTCACGGTCGCCAACCTGGAGACCCTGGTGGCCAACGCCGCCCGCCGGTCGCTGCGAGCCGGTGATGCCAGCGTCGTGCCGCGCATCTCGGACCTGGAGGCGCTCGCCAGCTCCACGTCCGGCAAGGTCGAGCTCGACACGCTCGACGACGATGGCGGCGAGGTCATCGACCGGCTCCTCCGCCAGGCCGTGCTCACGGTGTTCCGGGAGCGGCTCGACATCACCGAGCTGCGCGGCGTCATCGACGCGTTCGACGACGGCCGGGTCATCCACGCCGGCGAGGACGTGCCCGCCATCGACGAGGCCCGCCTCGCCACCGAGATCCCCGCCCTGCGCGACGCGGTGGCTGCGCTCGCCGGCGACGACGAGCGTCCCGCCGTGGTCGCCAGCGCCGTCGAGTTCGTGCTCGAGGGCCTCCACCTCTCGAAGCGGCTCAACAAGGACTCGGACCACCTCGGCACCCGGGCCACCTACCACGCCCGCTGATCCCTGCGGATCGGGTCACGTCGCCCGTGGCGAGCGGCTCGGGAGATCTGGTTCGGCGGCCGGTCAGTCGCGGTAGGGGGCGGCGCAGTCCCAGGCTCGCTCGATCTCCTCCTTCTGGCGGCCGAGGTAGGCGTCGGGATCGTGGCGGCGGCAGCGCCAGTCGGTGAGCACCGGCCCGGCCGTGACGGTGGGCGAGATCGTCCCGCCGCTGGCCTGGTTCGCATCGTTCGGTGCGATCACGTCGACCCGGACGAACCCGAACACGAGCTGGAGCGCCACCATCGCCATCAGCCAGCGACGCCGCTCCTCGAGGGCGACGGCCAGGAGCACGACGATGCAGAGGAGGGTGGGGAGCAGGTGCGCCATCTTCCACGGGAAGCGGAGGAACAGCACCTGCGACAGCACGAGCCCGACGGCGCCGAAGCGCACGAGCCACGAGGTCGACCACCGGCGCAGGGCGGCGACGAGCGCGGGGATGCTGGCGAGGACGAGCAGCGTGGTGGGGATGCCCAGCACCAGGATGTCCTTGGCGACGGTCCGGCCGAGCTGGACCAGTGGCGACGATGCGGAGAAGTCGTTCTGGGCGAACGTGAGCCCCCCCGCCTCGATGAACGACGGGATGAACACCACCAGGGTCAGTGCGCCCGCCGTCGCGCCGGCGACGAGCACGCGCCGCCGGTGCGACCGTCCGACGCAGGCCTCCGCCACCGCGAGCGCCACGAGCAGGGTGATGGATCCGACCCGGCACCCCATCGCTGCAGCTCCGGCGACACCGGCGAGCACGGCGTGGTCGTGGCGCAGGGCCCGAGCCGACACCACGAGGAACAGCAGGGCGAAGACGTAGTCCGCCGTCGAGGTGGCGGCGATGAGGAACCACGGGTTGACGGCGAGGAGGGCGATGACCCAGCGCCCGGCGGGGGCGACGCCCTCGTCTCGCAGCAGCCGGTCGAGCTGCCACAGCAGCAGGCCGGCGGCGAGGAGCGAGAGCAGGTTGGTGACGAGCGGACCACCGATCAGGTCGCCGATGCCCACCAGCGACTCGTGCACGGGAGCGCCCGGGGGCCGGCTGGGGACGTAGTCGAGGTGGCGGGCGATGGCCCGGCCCGACCGGAAGACGTTGCCGACGTCGAGGTCGTTGCCCGGTCCCGAGATCACCAGCGGGATGGCGATGACCAGCGCCACGGCCAGGACCCCGAGGATCCCTGCGGTGTCACGGTCCATCGCTCGCAGCCGGTCCAGCACGGGTGCTCACTCTACGGACGCCGCCCGCAGGCGAACGGACGGGGCCACCACGAGGTGGTCTAGGCGACCTTGGTGAGCTGGGCGATCGCGGTCAGCAGCCAGAGGCCGCCGAGGCCCGTTCCGGCGAGGAGCAGGAGCCGGGACGGGGCGCTGCGCACGAGCAGGAGGATCGAGAGGAGCCCGGCCTCGGTGGAGGCCCGCATGAACGCGGTGGCGCCCGACCAGAGGTAGGCGTTGAGGAGCAGGATGACCCCGAGGGCGCCGAGCCAGGCCAGCTGCTCGGCATCGGGCCAGCGCCGCACCGTGATCGCGTCAGCCCCGGTTCCCCCGGGGGCGGGGAGGGGGCGGGGCCGCTGTCGGACGAGCGCCCAGCCGCCGGCGGCCAGGAGGATGATGAGGCCGCTGGCCGACAGCAGCCGGAACGCTTCGTCGCCGCCCCCCGGCGGGACGATCTTCGTCAGCTGGTCGACGAGCCCGGACAGCGGGGCGCTCAGGTTGTTGTCGCCGGACGAGGTGAGCGGGAGCGAGCCGAACCGGCTCCGCTGCAGCAGCTGCCACCCGGCGAACGCGGCGAGCGGCACGGCGCCGGCGGCCACCTGCTTGGCCCGGTCACCGCGCTCGGCGGCCCACAGCCCGCTCACCGCGACGGCGAACGGCACCACCGTGGTGGTGTCGCGGGTGATCACAGCGGCCGTGAGGAGCAGCGCGGTCACGGCCCACCTCTGGTGCCGCAGCGCGAGCAGCCCGCCGAGGAGGAGTGCGGACGCCATCAGCTCCGAGGTGTCGAGCGAGAGCGAGTAGGCGAAGCCGGGCCACAGCACGAACAGCGCGCCCCAGCCTGGGTGCCGGCGGGCCGAGCGGGCGAGCCCGCCACCGATCGCGCCCACCGAGAACGCCGCCGCCACGTTGATGGCGATGAGCGCCCAGGGCACCAGATCGGGGTCTCCGGCACTGACCGCCCAGGCGAGGGCGCCGTAGCCCCACCGGGCGTTGCGGAGCGCGGGGAGGTCGTTCTGGACCCCGCCGACGCGGTCGTGGGCGGACCAGGGGGACACGCCGATCCGGTAGAAGAACTGGCCGTCGAACGCCTGGTCGGCGGGCTGGACCGTGAGCGAGCCGCGGGCCCCGGACCCGGGCTGGGCCGGGCGGAGGCGGGTGCCGATCGCTGCGTCGCACGATGCCCGGGAAGGGGCCGGTCCGACGGTCGTGCACGGCGCACCGGCGTGCACGAGGATCGACGGATCGCCGTCGGCCCGGACCAGCAGAGCGCCGACGAAGACGAGCGCCAGCACCAGGCCGACCAGCCCGGGCACCCAGATGCGGTCGGGCAGCCTCACCCGTCGGACGCTACGCGCCGGCCGGACGCGTCGGGGGCCGCTCGGGATCGAGCTCGGGCTCCCACCAGGCGCCACGGAGGTCGATGCCGTCGGCGAGGGCGCCGACGATGATCGACCGGGCTTCCTGGTCGTACTCGTCGAACTGGGGGTCGTCGGCGGCGACGCCGTAGCCGGCGAGGACGAGCGGCCGGTCACCGAACGTCTCGGCCACGTGGTGCAGGGAGAGGCCCAGCCCCTCGGCCCAGGTGACCTGGCCGTCGGGCCGGGTGGGGAGCTGCTGCGGATAGGGGAGCAGGGCGCCGTCGCCGCGGACGCCCACCGCGTGGCGGTAGGTGAGCCCGATCAGGTCGAACGCCTCCCGTGCTCCCGGAACGGCGATGGGAGCGCGGCCCGGCGCGAGCAGCATCTCCTCGGCGAGGAGGCGCCGCCAGCAGCCGAAGAGCGCCTCGTCCACCGTGGACGTCATGGCCTCGGCATCGGGCGACGGCGGCACGTCGGGCGTGACCCGGGCCGGGAACGCGGGCACGATCCACTGCCCGGTCGCGACGGGCCGTCCTGATCCCCGCAGCCGGGTCGCCGCCTCGACGGATCCGAGCAGCGCCCCTTCGAGCGCGCCCGAGAACCCCTCGGCGTCGTCGACGTTGCCGGGGGCCCCGGTGCCCGAGATCCAGCCCTGGAGGGCCCACCGGGTGGGTTCGACCATGGGGATCCAGCCGTCGACCAGGTCGCCCAGCTCCTCGCCGATCTGCTCCACGTGGCGCGCCCAGTAGTAGCGGCGCGCCCGGTCGTCAGCGAGGCCGTGCTCGTCCACCGAGAACCAGCCCGGCAGCGCCCGTTCGTGGAGGACGCCCCAGACGCGCACGTCGAGGCGGCCGGCGGCCTGGAGGACCTCGCGCAGGTGCTCCAGCACCGAGGCGTCGCGGCGGCCGGTCTCGGGCTCGATCCGGGCCCAGTCGAACGTGAGCCGGACGGCGTCGTGGCCGAGCTCGGCCCGCTGCTCCAGCGCCTCGAGGTCTCGACCCAGGTCCAGTTCGTCGGCCGGCTCGCCACCGGCGGCGACGCGCCGGGCCACCAGGTCCGAGGTCGGGCCGGCCCCGCTCGCGGTGCGGCAGCGGGAGCCCCACAGGAAGTCATCGGGTGCGGCCATGGAGGCATCCTCGCCCACCCGGGGCGGTTCGCGCGAAGCGGGCGTAGCCTCGACCCCGTGCTGCGCCGCCGCTCGAACGCCCCGAAGGTCCGCTACTCGCGCTGGGACGGCACCCAGGTCGGCTTCGAGCTCGACGCCGATTCCGTGCTCAACGAGATCAACGACGACCTGCTCTACCACGGCGATCTCAACGCCGCCCTCCGGCGCCTCATGAACTCCGGGTTCGACGACCGCAACGGCGAGCACATCGCGGGCATGAAGGACCTGATGGAGAAGCTGCGCCAGAGCCGGCGGGAGCGCCTCGAGCAGTACGACCTCGGCGGGGTGTACGACGACATCGCCGAGCAGCTGCGCGAGGTCATCGACATGGAGCGCAGCTCGCTCGACGCGCTCCAGCAGGCGTCGGCCGACTCGGGCGACCAGCGCCGCAAGGAGGTCACCGACGACGCCGTCGCCGAGCGGCGGACCGAGCTGGACCTGCTCCCGCCCGACCTCGCCGGCATGGTCCGCGAGCTGGGCGAGTACGACTTCACCAGCTCGGAGGCTCGCGAGCGGTTCGAGGAGCTCACCCAGGAGCTCCGCGACCAGCTCGCCCAGCGGTGGTTCAACCAGATGGCCGGCGCGATGAGCGACGTCTCGCCCGAGGCGCTCGCCCGCACCAAGGACATGCTCGCGGAGCTGAACTCGATGCTCGAGGACCGCGCCGCCGGGCGGGAGCCGGACTTCGACGGGTTCATGGAGCGCTTCGGCGACTTCTTCCCCGAGGGCCCCCGGGACCTCGACGAGCTGCTCGAGCTCATGGCCCAGCGCATGGCGGCCATGCAGGCGATGCTCAACTCGATGACCCCCGAGCAGCGGGCGCAGCTGCAGGGCCTGTCGGAGCAGCTGCTCGAGGACATGGACCTCCAGTGGCAGATGGACCAGCTGTCGGCGAACCTGCAGGCGGCGTTCCCCGACCTGGGCTGGAACCGCCGGTACGACTTCGAGGGCCAGGACCCGCTCGGGTTCGCCGACGCCGCCCAGGTGATGAACGAGCTCGGCGACCTCGACCAGCTCGAGCAGCTGATGCGTGGCGCCGCCAACCCCGGTGCCCTGGCCGAGGTCGACCTGGACCGGGCCCGCGAGCTGATCGGCGACGAGGCGGCGGAGAGCCTCGAGAAGATGGCCGAGCTGGCGAAGATGCTCACCGACGCCGGGCTCATCGAGAACCGCGAGGGTCGCTACGAGCTGACGCCGGCCGGTCTCCGCCGCATCGGCAAGCACGCCCTGAACGACCTGTTCTCCAAGCTGGCCCGCGACAAGCTCGGCCAGCACGAGCTGACCCGCACCGGCCTCGGGCACGAGCGGTCCATGGACACCAAGCCCTACGAGTTCGGCGACCCGTTCAACCTCCACATCGAGCGCACGATCCGCAACGCGGTGGCGCGGACCGGCGGCGGCACCCCGGTGACGCTGTCGCCCGACGACTTCGAGATCGAGCAGACCGAGCTGTCGGTGCGTTCGGCCACCGTGCTGATGGTCGATCTGTCGCTGTCGATGCCCATGCGCGACAACTTCCTCGCCGCCAAGAAGGTGGCGATGGCGCTGCACTCGCTGATCTCCACCCGCTACCCGCGGGACTACCTCGGGCTCGTGGGCTTCAGCGAGGTCGCCCGCATCATCGAGCCTCGGGAGCTGCCCGAGGTCAGCTGGGACTACGTGTACGGGACCAACATGCAGCACGGGTTCCAGCTGGCGCGCAAGCTGCTCTCCCGGGAGCACGGCACCAAGCAGATCATCATGATCACCGATGGCGAGCCCACCGCCCACATCACCGCCAGCGGCAACCCGGTCTTCCACTACCCGCCCACGCGGGAGACGGTCGACGCCACGCTCACCGAGGTCATGCGGGCCACCCGTGAGGGCATCCGCATCAACACGTTCATGCTCGACGCCACCGCCCACCTCCAGCAGTTCATCGAGCAGCTCACCCAGCTCAACAAGGGCCGGGCCTTCTTCACCACCCCCGAGACGCTCGGTGACTACGTGCTGGTGGACTTCCTCGAGTCCCGCCGCTCGATGACCCGAGCAGGCCGCGGCCGCCGCGCCGGCTGACCGAGCCCGGTCCGTCGGTCGCAGGTCGGTCTGGCCACACCGTCAGGAGGTGCGCCGTGTCCGGGCCCGGGGCTTCGGCTCGGGCTTCGGCTTGACCGCGATGCGGCGCGCGACGAAGTCGCCGATGGCCGCCGCCAGCGCCTCCGGCTCCTCGATGGGCAGCGTGTGGCCGGCAGCGGCGAACGTGATCAGCTCGCTGCCGACCACGGCGTGGTGGATCGCCTCGGAGCAGCGCGCCGGCGTGAAGACGTCGGCACCGGCGGCGGCGACCAGCGTCGGCACGGTGATGTCGGGCAGGAGGTCCGTGGCGTCGTGGGCGCGCATCGCCGATGCCATCAACACGATCACGGCCGGGTCGACGGAGCGGACGTGGAGGAGGTACGGGTGGAGCTCCTCGCGGGTCGCCTTCGGGCCGGCGGCGCGCACGAGGCGGGCACCGATGTGGCCTGGAGCGGCCGCGCCGATGGTGGCCCACACCGGGGCCAGCACCTCCGGGAACACCCGCACGATCGCGGCGCCGATGGGGAAGACGAGGTCGCCGAGCGACGTGCCGTAGAAGGTCTTGGCCGGGTTCGACGCCGTGCCGGCGATGAGCACCAGGCCGAGGATGCGGTCGGGGATCTGGCGGTAGGCCTCCAGTGCGGTCTGCACGCCCATCGAGTGACCGATCACCAGGGCGTCACGGACGCCCGCGTCGTCCATCACCGTCACGAGGTCTCGGGCGATGCGGGGCATCGACACGTCGTCGATGCTCAGGTCGCGCGCCCCGCGCCCGGGAGGGCGCGGCAGTCCGGATCGGCCGTGGCCGCGCGTGTCGGGGAGCAGGCACGGGTGGCCGGCCGCCTCCAGGCGGGGGAGGAGCGTGCCCCAGTAGGCGTCGCTGCACGACCAGCCGTTGGCGAACACGACCGGGATGCCCGGTCCGTCCGGGTTCCGGAACGTGTACGCGATCGGGGTCCCATCGTCGGCCAGCACCCGCCGCTCCTTGGCGAACAGCGCGTACCCCTCGTCGGACCCGGGAGCGGGCTCCCAGGGTGCGTCGATCGACTCCGTCATGGGGGCTCCCTCTGGCGCGCGGCCAAGTTCTGCTTGCGTTCACGTCCGCCAGCGGCGAAGATCACACCGATGTAATTCCATGAGTGGCATGCACCTTCACGGTGCCGGCCACCACGGCGCTCGATCGTACGGGCGCCGGCCCCATCGGGACGACTCTGGGGGTCAGCCCAAATGAACGACACCATCGAACCAGCAGACGCAAAGGGTTGGCAGGACTTCGCCAACTGCCTCGGCGTCGATCCCGATCTCTTCTTCCCCGAGCGGGGTGCCTCCACGCGCGAGGCCAAGGAGGTCTGCAAGGGGTGCGTGGTGCGTGAGGACTGCCTCGAGTACGCGCTGGCCAACGGCGAGAAGTTCGGCATCTGGGGCGGGTTGAGCGAGCGCGAGCGTCGCCGCATCCGCCGTCAGCGGGCCCTGGCCCGTCGCACCGCCCTGGAGGCGGAGGCCACGGTGGCCGACCCGGCCACCGCCACCGCCTGACCCACCGGCTCACCCGCTACCGGGCCAGTCGGGCCTCGATCGTGCGGTCCGTTCCCAGGTCCAGCTCCTCCCAGCGGGCGGGATCCTCTCGCTCGAGGACCGACCGGGGCACCAGACCCACCAGTTCGCAGCGGTCGATCGCGGCCTGCTCGGCGATGGCGGCCACCACGGCACCGGGTCCGGTGAGGTCGGGGGCGATGAGGTTCATCGACACCTGCACCGCCTCGCCCACCTGGAGGCCGAGCGCCCGCACCGACGGGCTGCGGAGCCCGGCCGCGATCCGCTTGGCGCCATCGAGGTCGGGCTCGGCCAGCCACACGTTGTAGGCCACGAGCACCGGCCGGGTGCCCACCGCCATGGCACCGGCCGTGCGGTGCGGGGTGGACGGACCGGTGTCCGGGGCGAGGGTCGTGAACGCGCCCCGCCGGATCTCGGGCAGCGTGCGCTCCGGGCCGTACCGGAAGCAGGGCACGCCGAGCTCGTCGGCGCTCCACCGGCAGAACGCGTCCCGGGCGGCGAGCGCCTCCTCGTGGGTCGTGTCCCCGAGCGGGACGAAGGGGACCACGTCGACCACGCCGATGCGGGGGTGGACGCCGTCGTGCGATCGCAGGTCGAGCCGCTCCACCGCCGCCCGGGCGACGACGCGAGGGGCGTCCTCCCCGATCAGGGTCAGCACCGACCGGTTGTGGTCCGGGTCGCTGTGCACGTCGAGCACGGCGCCGCCCGCCTCGGCCCCGATCGCCCCGATGACCGCTCGGTCTCGTCCCTCGCTGATGTTCACCACGCACTCGAGCACCGGCCCAGTCTCCCGGACCTGGAAGGCTCCCGAGAATTCGGACACCGACGTGGTGGCGCGCCCGCGAAGGGGTTACGGTGAATCCATGAGCCTCGGTCCGCCAGAACTCCTCATCGTTCTCGTCATCGTGCTCGTCCTCTTCGGCGGCGCCAAGCTCCCGAAGCTGGCGAAGTCGCTGGGCGAGGCGCAGCGCGAGTTCAAGAAGGGCCAGGACGACGGCGACAAGCCGCAGGCCGCCGCCGAGGCCGTCCCCCCGGTGCCCCCCGTGGCACCCCAGGTCGTCCCGCCCGTCGAGTCAGACAACTCCGGCCCCGTCGTCTGACCGCCTGATCGGCCTGGCCGGCGCCAGCCGATCAGACCGTCGCGGCAGCCTCCTGGCGCCGCCGACGCAGGATGCGCCGCCGCTCCCGTTCGGAGCATCCGCCCCAGACGCCGTGATCGATGCGGCTCTCCAGCGCGTACTCGAGGCACTCCGCCTTGACGGGGCACTCCGCGCAGATCTGACGGGCCGCATCGACGCCGACCCCGTCGCTCGGGAAGAAGGCGGCCGGCGGGTAGTACCGGCAGTGGCCCTCTCGCATCCATTCGAGCTGGACCTCGTCCATGTGCGCTCCTCCGGGAGGCCAGGGCCTCCACTCGTTCGATCGGACTCCGGGTGCGGCACCGCCGCATGCTCGTCGCCGCGGCGGGACGGCATTGACCGAACCGACGCCTGCAACTCCGTCATGGTTCCCCGGCCGGGGTGCAGATTCCGTGCAGGCGCGGTGGAGATCCCGCCAAAACCTGCTTGCATGGCGGGATGAGTCCCGGACGGCAGGGTGGTCAGCCCCCGCAGCGGTCGTCTGCGTTCGACCCCTGGGCACCGCGCCACCCCGGCGCGGCGAAGTCCTCGCCCACGCCGGCCAGCCCTGCGCCTCGTGGCTCGGCCGCCGCGCCGACCGCGCGTCCCGGGGCCTTCGGC
>JAOBWH010000098.1 GCA_025463265.1 Ilumatobacteraceae bacterium | reverse complement strand
GTCGCTGTCGGACGCCGAGCCGTTGCGGCTGCCGCTGCTGCCGTTGCTGCCGTTCACCGCAGCCGGGGCGTGGCCGTTGCTCCCGACGGTGGTCTCCGCCTCGGACGAGGGGGCCGCGGCGGGCGCGGGGGCCGCCGCCTTCTTCTTGTTGGCGTACTCGTCGACGTACTCCTGGCCGGAGAGCTCGCGGATCTCGTACATGACCTCGTCGATGAGCTGGCGCAGCACGAAACGGTCGTTGGCCCGGCCGGCGTAGCGGTCGACCTCGATGGGCCGGCCGAAGCGGATGGTCACCGGCAGCCGCAGGGTCGGGAACTTGGCATCCGGGGGCATCACCTCGCGTGCGCCCGAGATCCCGATGGGGATGATGGGCGAGCCGGTGCGCAGGGCCAGCCGGGCGGGGCCGGTGTGGCCGCGGTACAGGCGGCCATCACGGCTGCGGGTGCCCTCGGGGTAGATGCCGAAGAGCTGACCCGACTCGAGGATCTTCTGGGCGGTGGCCAGGGCCCGCTCCCCCGCGTCGCCGCCCTCGCGGTCGATGGGGATCATGCCGAGGGCGGGGAAGATGTACCGGGTCTTCCAGCTGTCCATGTACTCGGCCTTGCCCACGTAGCTCACCCGTCGGGGGAGCAGCGCCGGCACGAAGAACGAGTCCAGGACCGAGGTGTGGTTCGGGCACAAGATGGCCCCGCCGGTGGCCGGGATGTTCTCCAGGCCCTCCAGGTTGAACTTCCAGCCCGCGCGGAACAGGGGCGTCAGGACGGCCTTGGCGACCGGGTAGAGCTTGCCGACCTCGTCTGCGGGCATCGCCCCTGATCATGCCCCACCAGGAGGGGCCTGCGCGCCGACCAGTGGCTGACGACGGCGTCAGGAACGGGTCAGGTCGACACCGAGGAGCGCGGCGGCGGCGCTGACGCCCAGGCCAGCAGCGGCGGCCCGGTCGATGGCGGCGACGGCGGCCGGCGTGTCGAGGTCGTCGTCGAGCGCCGACCGGACGTCCTCCAGAGCGCCGTCGCCCTGGCCGGCCGCCACCCACGCATCGAGGCGAGCTGCGGCCTCGGGCATGATTCCGTCGTACCACTCCCACGCCGTGCGGTAGTGGTTGGCGACGGCGGCGAGGCGGATCGCCCGCGCGTCCCACTCCTTGCGCAGCTCGCTCACGAACACCAGGTTCCCGAGCGACTTCGACATCTTCTCGCCGTCCATGCGGACCATGGCCTGGTGCATCCAGTGCCGCACGAACGGTTCGCCCGTGGCGGCCTCGGACTGGGCGGTCTCGCACTCGTGGTGCGGGAAGACCAGGTCACTGCCACCGCCGTGGAGGTCGATGGTGGTGCCGAGCTCTCGCATGGCGAGGGCGGAGCACTCGATGTGCCACCCGGGGCGACCGGGACCCCACAGCGACTCCCAGAAGGGCTCGTCGGGCGCCGACGGCTGCCAGAGGACGAAGTCGAGCGGGTCGCGCTTGTCGGGGTCGTCGGGGTTGCCGCCGTGCACGGCGGCGAGGCGGAGCATCTCGTCGCGGTCGTAGTGGCTGACCTCGCCGAAGCGGTCCCAGCTGCCCACGTCGAAGTACACCGACCCGCCGGACTCGTAGGCGTGGCCGCGGTCGAGCACCATGCCGATGAAGCCTCGGATGTCCGCGATGGCGGAGGTGGCGCGAGGCTCGCTCCAGCTCGGGAGCAGCTCCAGGGCCTCCATGTCGTCGTCGAACCGGGCGATCTCGCCCGCTGCCAGGTCCAGGTAGTGGACGCCGAGCTCGCGGGCCTTGCGGAGCAGATCGTCGTCGACATCGGTGATGTTGCGGACGCACCGGGTCTCGTGGCCGCGGTCGCGCAGGCGGCGCTGCAGGACGTCGTAGGTCAGGTAGGTCGCAGCGTGGCCGAAGTGGGTGGCGTCGTAGGGCGTGATGCCGCACGTGTACATCGTGACGAGGGGCCCCGGTTCGAAGGGCACGACGGCCTGGCGGGCCGTGTCGTAGAGGCGCATCGGCGCCGCATCGGACACCGCAGCCTCACTCACCGTCGGGATCGGCCGGCTCGGGCACCGTCGGGGCGGCCTCGGGGATGCCGGTGAACTTCACCGCGACCCGGGTCTTGTAGTGCACGTTGAGCTGGAGCAGCACGGCGGTGAAGGACTCGATGGGCGTGGCCTGCGAGAGGCCGCCGGCGTCGAGCGGCCGGAGGTTCGGGATGCTCGACACGATCTCGGAGGTGACCTTCGTGGCGTTCGGGAAGTCCGAGCAGATCAAGACATCGGACTCGATGGGGTGGTCCAGATCGCCCAGCTCCTTGGCCGGCACGTGGTGGAACCCGGCGGCGACGTGGCAGGCGGGGACCGCCGCCTGGACGCTGGCGGCGACCGAGCCGCGCGGCGGGACGAGCGGCTGGAACTCCTTGCCGATCCGGGTCAGGGCGTTGGCCATGCAGATGACGACCTTGCCGGCGAGCTCGTCGGCGACCGACGTCGCCGTGCCGTAGGCACCGTCCCAGGGGGTGGCGATGACCACCACATCGGCTGCCGCGGCGGCGGCGTTGTCGCCCGCCACGATGTGGAGATCGCGACCGGCCCACTCCGCCTGGAGCTTGTCGACGGTCTCCATGGCCCGGTACTTCGAGCGAGAACCGATGATGGTCTCGTAGCCGACAGATGCCAGGCGAGCAGCGAGCGCACTGCCGGCCGGGCCGGTTCCTCCGAGGATGCCGATCTTCACGGGCGACACCCTATGAGGCGGCGCCGCTGACCGGGCAAACCTCCCGACGTCGTCGGGCTGCTAACGCCGGTCCACGAGCACGACGAACCCGCCGTCGGCGACGTCGATCTCGCCGAGCACCGGCTCGGCGGCGGGCCGGTCCGAGCGGGCGTCCGCCGCGTCGAGCGCCACCCACCACGGGCCGTCGGGGAGCGCGAAGCAGACCGCGTCGACCGGAGCCGCCAGCACCAGCACCGATGCGTCGTCGTCATCGGCGCTGGACAGCAGGACCGCCAGCCCGCGCTCGGAGGGATCGGTCCAGGCGCCGTCGGCGAGCACCTCCCCCGAGGCGGTCAGCCACGTGATCTGGGGATCGTCCGGCGCGACCCACCCGCTGCTGCGCAGCGCCGGGTGCCGGCGCCGGAGCGCGACCGCCTCCGCCACCCACGCAGCCAGGTCCCAGTCCGCTTCCGGCCACGGGAGCCCCCACTCGGCGGGCTCGAGCGTGTAGCCGTCGGCGACGCCGTCCTGCGAGCGGCCGATCTCGTCACCGCTGCTGATCATGGGCACGCCCTGCGCGCACAGGACCGTGCCGAGCAGGGCCCGCTGGCGACGGCGTCGGCGCTCGGCGACCGCCGGGTCTGCGGTGGGACCCTCCAGCCCCGAGTTCGACGACCGCTGCCCGTGGCCGCCGCCCACCGGCGCGGCGTAGGTGACGAGGTCGGCGACGGTGAAGCCATCGTGCGTGGCCACCGCGTTGATGCCCGTGGTCGCCGGTCGCGCCCCTGGCTCGTCGGGGCGGCGGAACAGGTCGGCGCTGCCGGTCAGGCGGGTGGCCAGCGCCGGCCACCGGCCCGGCTCGCCGCGCCACACGTCGCGCACGTCGTCGCGGAACCGGTCGTTCCACTCCCGCCAGGGCGCCGGGAACGCGCCGACGGCGTAGCCGCCGGGTCCCGTGTCCCACGGTTCGGCGATGAGGCGGGTCCCGGCCAGGCGCTCGTCACCGGCCAGGTCGGCCAGCAGCGCAGCGTCGGCCGTCGGCCCGTCGTCCTCTCGGATCAACGTGGCGGCCAGGTCGAAGCGGAACCCGTCGATCCCCCACTCCTCGACCCACCGGACGAGCAGCTCGCGGATGAGTCGCCGCATCGCCGGTGACCGGGCGTCGACGGCGTTGCCGCACCCGGTCACGTCGTCGTCGACCAACCCGGCCGGGCCCTCGATGAGCCGGTAGGCGGCGGCGTTGTCGAACCCCCGCCACGACAGGATCGGTCCGGACCCGAGGCTCCCCTCGCACGTGTGGTTGAAGACCACGTCGAGCCAGACCTCGATGCCCGCCTCGTGCAGCGCGGCCACGCTCGCCCGCAGCTCGGTCACCGGGCTGGCACCCGCCGACGCGTACCCCGCGTGGGGCGCGCCCCAGGCGAGCGGGTTGTACCCCCACACGTTGCGGCGGCCGGCTGCGACCAGCCCGGCCTCGCTGACGAAGTGCTGCACCGGCAGCAGCTCCACGGCGGTGACGCCCAGCCGCTGCAGGTGGTCGATCACCACCGGGGCGGCGACCCCGGCGTAGCGGCCCCGCGCCTCGGGGGCCACCAGCGGGTGGCGGGCCGTGAGGTGGCCGACGTGGGCCTCGTACACCACCGTCTGATCCCACGGGCGGCGTCCGGCCACCGGCGGCGGCGGCGCGGTGGGCGGCGCCACCACGACCGAGCGCGGGACGAGGCCAGCGGAGTCCACCCCCGGGGCCACCAGTTCCTTGGTCCAGCGCAGCTCGCCGGTGACCCGCCGTGCGGCCGGGTCGATGAGCAGCTTCGCCGGGTCGCACGCGTGGCCCTCGGCCGGGTTGCCCGGGCCGTGCACCCGGAAGCCGTAGCGCTGACCGGCGCCGACCCCCGCGACGCTCGCGCACCAGGTTCCGTCGTGACCGTCACGATCGTCGTGAGCGAGGTCGACCCGGTCGGTCTCCGCTCCGTCGCCGTCGAACAGGCACAGCTCGATGCGCTCGGCGACCCTGGAGGCGACGATGAAGCGGGTACCGCCCTCCCCCACCGTCGCGCCGAGGGCGTCGGTCTCGTGCAGCACCGGCGCCGCTACCCGGCGTCCGCGGTGACCAGGTCCAGCAGCCGCAGCCGAGACCGCTCGATCTCGTCGCGCAGGACCCGCTCGATGAGCGGCTCGAAGAGCCCGCCGCCGTAGTGGAGGCGCATGGCCAGGCGCGATCCGGCCTCGTGGTGGGCGACCTCGGCGGTGAGCGTCCAGGGGCTGTGGTCTCGACCGTCGGTCTCGGCCCGCTCGAACACGGCGCGCTGCGGCTCCACCAGCTCCGAACGGACCATGCGCAGCCGCTTGCTGCGGGCGAAGGGGCCCATGCGACCGCGGAGGTCGACCGCCCAGGAGCCGTCGTCGACCGCCTCCGCCCTGGTGACGATCTCGAGCCACTGCGGATACCGGCCCAGGTCGCACACCCAGCCGAACAGCGTCTCCGGGGTGCAGGGGGCGACGAGCTCGGCCGAGAGATCCACCCCGCCAGTGTGCTGCGTGGGCCGGGTCCCCCGAAACCGACGACGGTCAGACCGCCGGCTCAGGCTCCGAGGCCCGCCAGGAGCTCGAGCCGCTGGGCCACGAACGCCGGATCGGCCACCAGCGTCGCGGCCCGCGGCCGGTCGAAGCCGACCTCGACCTCGGCCACGATCCGACCCGGTGCCGGCGACATCACGACCACCCGGTCCGACAGCAGCAGCGCCTCCTCGACATCGTGGGTGACGAGCACCACCGTGCGCCGCTCGCCGGGGGCCTCGACGGCCAGGACCTCCTGGAGCCAGCCCTGCATCTGCCGCCGCGTCAGGGCGTCGAGCGCGCCGAACGGCTCGTCGAGCAGCAGCACGGGGGCCGGCGTGAGGAAGGTGCGCAGCACCGCGACGCGCTGGCGCATGCCGCCCGAGAGCTCCGAGGGCCACTGGTCCTCCGTGCCGGCGAGGCCGAAGCGGGCCAGGAGCCCGCGCGCCTGATCCTCGGCCTCCCGCACCGGAACCCCGTGCAGCTCGGCGCCGAGCACGGCGTTGCCGAGCACCCGTCGCCAGGGCAGCAGCGCGTCGCGCTGGGGCAGCCACGCCGTCGACCCCGGGCGGCCCGCGACGTCGGCGCCCTGGACCGCGACGGACCCGGCGTCGGGCACCTGGAGACCAGCGAGGGCGCGCAGGACGGTGCTCTTGCCGCAGCCGCTCGGCCCGACGATCGACACGAACCGACCGGACCCGACGCAGAGGTCCACGCCGCCGACGGCGGTCCGCTGCCCGTCGGGGCCGGGGAACGAGATCGACAGTCCTCGGACGGCCACGGCTGGGTCACGCACCTGCTCCGCGTCGGTCATGGGGCGGGCAGGTACTCGTTCGTCCACGCGGCGTCGACGTCGATCGGCTTCTCGATGAGGCCGGCCTCGAGGAGGAAGGCGGCGAAGCCGTCCCACACCTCGGCGTCCTGCCGCCCCCAGGCGGCGGGATCGTCGGCGTAGCGGGTGCTCAGGTACTGCGCGCTGGCCCCGACCAGCTCCGGGTCGAGGTCCTCGGCCTGGTCGAGCAGCGCCGCCGCCGCCGAGTCCGGATCGTCCATCGCCGCTTCGTACCCGCGGGCCGTGGCGGCCATGAACGCGGTCAGATCGTCGCCGCGGTCCGCCTCCACCTCTTCCGAGGTGGCGAGCAGGGGGGTGTACCAGTCGGGGATGCAGTCCTCGTGGTCGATGAACGAGATGGCCGACGTGTCGACGCCGGCCTGCTCCAGGCGGATGCCGTCCCAGCCGTCGAAGATCCACACGGCGTCGTACTGATCGCGCTCGAGGCCGATGCGGTAATCGGCCTCGCCGACGTCGACGGACCTGACCTCGGCGGGATCGCCGCCGTCGCAGGACACCAGCTTGTCCAGGAGCGCTTCCTCGAGCTGGCCGCCGTAGCCGCCGTAGGTCTTGCCCTCGAGGTCCTTCGGCCGCTCGATGCCGTCGTCGGCCAGCGACACCAGGCTCGAGGTGTTGTGCTGCAGGATCGCCGCGACGGACCGCACGGGAAGACCGGCGGCTCGTGCCGGGATCAGCTCCTCCTGGACCGACACCGCGACGTCGGCCTTCCCGGCGGCGAGCGCCTGCAGGCTCCCGGCTTCGCCGGGCTCGATGAACGACACATCGAGCCCGGCGTCCTCGTACCAGCCGTTCGCCTTCGCCAGGTACATGCCGGCGTGGTTGGTGTTCGGCGTCCAGTCCAACACGACATCGAACGAGCGCAGGCCCTCCTCCGACGCGCCCTTGCTGCCGGTGCTGGCGCCGGTGCCGGATGACGGCGAGTCACTGGAACAGGCCGCGAGGCACGTGATGGCCAGGGCTGCGGCTGCAGCGAGGACGAGCGGACGGCGGATCATGGGAGCTCCTTGGAGGGGACGGAGGGGGCGCGGGGGTCACGGCTGGGGCGCTCCCACGGGACGGCCAGGCGACCGAACTGGTCGACCAGGACGAAGAGGAGGCCGCTACATGCGGCGACGAGGACGACGGCGACGAACACCCGGTCGATCCGGTAGGCCGGGACCGACCGCAGGATCGTCTTGCCGAGGCCCTTGGTGTCGGCACCGCCGCCCATGTACTCGGCGATCACGGCGCCGCCGACGGCGTAGACCGACGCGATGCGCAGCCCGCTGAAGAAGGCCGGACGGGCGGACGGCAGCTGGACCGCCTCCAGGACCGCCCGGCGGGAGCCGCCCATCGAGCGGACCAGGTCGATGAGCTCCGCCTCCGCGCCCTCGATGCCGCCCACGGTCGCCACCAGGACCGGGAAGAGCACGATGAGCACGACCAGCAGCAGCTTGGGCACCACGCCGTAGCCGAACCACACCACGAAGAGCGGCGCCAGCACGACGACCGGGACGGTCTGGCTCATGGCGATCAGCGGATCGAGCACCTGCCTCGCCACC
>JAOBWH010000077.1 GCA_025463265.1 Ilumatobacteraceae bacterium | reverse complement strand
CTGCGTTCGGCGGGGCTGCCCGCCAGCGAGGCGGCCGCCCGGACGCTGGGGCTCGCCGAGATCGCCATCGCCGTCGCAGCGCTCGTCGTCGGCGGGCCGGCCGCCACCGGGCTGGTCGCCGTCAGCTACCTCGGGTTCGCGTGGTTCGCTCGCCGGCTCGACACGAAGACCCGGAGCGCGGCGCCCTGCGGCTGCTTCGGCGCCAGCTCGGCTCCGGTCGGGACCGTGCACGTCGCCGTGAACCTCACCATCGCCGTCGGGGTCGCCATCGCCGCGGCCGACGCACCCGGCCCGGTCTGGGATGCCGCAGCGGACACCCCGTGGGCCGGCGTCCCCTTCGTAGCCCTGGTCCTCTTGTTGACGTGGATGCTCTACGCCACCCTCACCGCCCTGGCCGAGACCCTGGCCGCCGCCAGGGCACCCGCCCCCGACGCCTCGACCACCGGAGCCGGAGCCGGAGCTGGAGCTGCATCGTGACCGCCGTCGTCGTCCTCCTCGGTCTGGTGGTGGCGGTGCTCGCCCTGCTCGTGGTGGGCATGCTGCGCAGCCACGCCGAGATCCTCAAGCGCCTCCACCAGCTCGGCGCCGGCCTCGATCCGGACAACCCCGGCCAGCCGGCGAGCCCACCGCCCACGCCGGTCACGTCCCGGCAGGACTTCCAGGTGATGCCGCAGGTGCCGAGCCCGCCCGATCGCGAGGAGTTCGGCGGCGCCGCCGATCTCGTCGGGGTCAGCCCTGGCGGTGACGAGGCCCTCTCGGTGCGGATCCAGGGCGTGGAGCACGACACGATCGTCGCCTTCCTCTCGAGCGGGTGCATCACCTGCCAGAAGTTCTGGGACGCCTTCGCCAAGCCCCGCAAGCTCAAGCTCCCCGACGGCACCCGGCTCGTGATCGTGACGAAGGGGGTGGACGGTGAGAGCCCCTCGTCGGTCGCGTCCCTGGCCCCCGCGGGCTTCCCCACCGTGATGACGACCCAGGCGTTCACGGACTACGACGTCCCGGGCTCGCCCTACTTCGTCTACGTCCACGGCCCCTCCGGCCGGGTGCGCGGCGAGGGCACCGGGCCCGACTGGGAGCAGGTCTCGTCACTGCTGTCGCAAGCCACGGTGGACGCCGGGCTGGCCACGACCCTGTCGGGCCGGCAGGTCGCCAAGCCCGACGCCGACGCCGAGCGCGAGGCCCGCATCGACCGCGAGCTGTTCGCCGCCGGCGTCGAGCCGGGCGACACCAGCCTCTACGCCGTCGACCGTTCCCCCCTCCCCGAGGCCGCCGGCGTCCAAGACGGCGACCACGAAGGTCACGAAGGTCACGACCACCCGTGACCGTGGAGCGAGCCGCCTTCGGGCCCAGCGCCTGCGAGGCACCCGGCACGTCCGCGAGGATGGTCACCTCATGAAGCTCCAATCACACGGCATCGAGACGGACCTCCCCGCCGGCTGGGAAGGCCGCATCGGCCTCCGGACCCAGCCTTCGGCGGACGCCCGGGCCCCCGGCGAGGTGAGCGCCATCGGCGACGCCGGCGAGCGGCCCAACCCCGTCGTCCACCTCGCGAACTTCGCGCTCCCGGAGCAGCGCGGCGACTTCGGCTCCGGCGCCGTCGACCTGATGGGCGCCGACGACGTGCTCGTCGTGCTGTTCGAGTACGGGCCCGAGTGCGCCGGCACGCCCCTGTTCAAGCGCACCGGCATCCCCACCGACCTCACGCCGAACATGTTCTCCAGCTCGGCGCTCCAGCGGACGATCTCGGGCCAGGCCGGGTGCCAGATCTTCTTCACCGAGAACGGCCGGGCGTTCTGCTCCTACACCGTGCTCGGCCGCCAGTCGAACGCCCTGCGGGTGGTCCCGCAGGCCAACGCCGCCCTCTCCCGAACCAGGATCGCTCCCCGATGACCGTCGCGCTTCCCAGCCGCCGCACCCGCCGAGCCGCTCCCGACGAGCCGCTCGACCTGACCGAGCACGGCATCCACCGGGACCCGGTCAACCACGACCCGCTCGGGTCGGCCACGTTCAGCCAGCGCCTCGTCCACCGGGCATCGGGCCTGTTCTCCAAGGGCACCACCCGCCGCTCGTTCCTCACCCGCACCGCGGTCCTCGGCTCCGCCCTGGCGGTGGGGCCCATCGACTTCATCCTCAAGCCCGGTTCGGCGTACGCCTACACCTGCGGCACCTGCTCGGACGGCTGGACGGCGTTCTGCTGCACGATCAACAGCGGACGCAACAGCTGCCCGCCCAACAGCTTCGTCGCCGGGTGGTGGAAGGCGGACAACGCCGCCTACTGCTGCGGCGCCGCCCGCTACATCATCGACTGCAACGCCACCTGCCCCACCCAGTGCGCATGCCGCTGCGCAGGCGGTTCCTGCGACGGCCGGCGCACCTGCTGCAACCAGTTCCGCTACGGCCAGTGCCACACCGAGATCGCCTGCTACGGGCCGGTCGTCTGCCGGGTCGCCACGTGCACGCCGCCGTGGCGGTACGACCCCAGCTGCACCACCTCCAGCGCCACCGACAACAAGACCACCAACCACGGCGCCCCCTGCCTCACCACGGACTGCGGCACGCCCATCGACAAGAAGTACAAGGCGCTCGGCGGTGCCAGCGGCTTCTTGGGCAAGGTCGTCGCCGCCGAGAAGGCCAACTCGGACGGGCGGGGTCGCGTCGCCCGCTACGAGGGCGGCAACATCTACTGGACGTCGACCACCGGGGCCCACGAGGTGCACGGCGCCCTGCTCACCGAGTTCGGCAAGCAGGCCGGGGTCAACGGCGTCCTCAAGTACCCGACCTCGGACACGCTCACCACGTCGGACGAGCAGGCTCGCTACAGCAACTTCGAGAACGGCCGCATCTACTACCGCGGCACCGCCGGCACCTTCACCGTGCCGAAGCCGTACTTCGCCAAGCACGAGTCCGTGGGCGGCGTCCACGGCATCCTCGGCTACCCCACCAGCGCGGTGACGACCTCCAGCGACAAGAAGAGCCGCTACCAGAACTACACGGGCGGGCGGATCTACGTGCAGGGCAGCCGGGTCGTGGAGATCCACGGTGCGGTGTTCACCGAGCACGAGGCCGTCCAAGGCGTGCACGGCCCGCTGGGGTACCCGATCTCCGACCTCAGCTCGGCCGGCGACAACCGGGGCAAGGGCCAGTGGTTCGAGAAGGGCTTCATCTGGTACGCCCCCACCGTCGGCGCCCACGGCCTGTGGGGGAAGATCAACGATCGCCACCTCGCCAACGGCAACGTGAAGGGCTACGTCCGCTACCCGACCTCGAGGCCCACCCCCGTCGGCGACGGCAGGGGCACCTACGCCACCTTCGAGCGCGGCAACATCTACGCCAGCACCACCACGGACGGCTTCCAGGTCCACGGTGCGGTGCTGAAGGCCTACCTGGAGACCTACGGCGGGCCCACCGGCCAGCTCGGGTACCCGCTCTCGGAGCTCGACCCCGCCGGCACGTCCGGCGGGCGCTTCCAGCGGTTCGAGAACGGCAAGCTGCACTACATCAGCGACACGAACGTGCAGCTCGTCACCTGACGGGTCACCGTCGTGACCGGCCCGGATCCGGTTGCAAGCCGCCGTGGCCCGGCCGGTACGGTTGGGCGCCTCGCGGGTGTAGCTCAATGGTAGAGCCTCAGATTTCCAATCTGATGACGGGAGTTCGATTCTCCTCACCCGCTCCACGCCGCTCCGGTCGGCACCAGGTGACGGGAGCACCTGGTCAGCGGGCGAGCACGCTGGTCTGACCGAATCGGGAGAAATCGCTCAAGTCGCGGGCCGGACGTGCCGATGGAGGCACGGGGGGCCGACCGCGGAAGAGCACGACATGGCCAGCAAACGTCATCGGGTGGGCCTGAGAGGGCGCCTGCTGGCGCTCGTGCTCGTGCCCACCCTCGTGGCGGCGACCTTCGCCGGTCACGCCGCCTCGGACAAGCGGCACGCCGCCCAGGTCGCCTCGGACGTCCACACCGAGGTGGGCGGGCTGCTCGACCTGGTCGACGTGCGCACGGCCATGATGTCCGCCCGCATCCCCGTCGAGGTCCAGGTGCGCTCCAAGGCGCTCGGGCTCGACCCCGAGGCCGTCCTCGGCCTGCTCGACCTCGACGGCCGCCAGTTCGGCGACCTCGCCGTCGTCCAGGCGAAGCTGCGGACCATGCCCGAGCGGCTCCGGCCGTTCGAGCCCGACGAACTGGACCAGCTGCGCCAGGACATCCGCCGCAGCGCCGACCTCGAGGTCATCGACCGCTTCACCAAGCTCGAGCAGCTCACCGACGAGACCTGGGCCGACGAGCTGTCGCTCGTCCAGAGCCAGACCGAATCCCTGGGTCAACCCGACCTCGGCATCGTCTTGCGCGACCTCGACCGGTCGGCGCGCTCGACATCCGCCATGGCGTCGACCGTCACGGGCCTCGCCGACTTCTGGTTCGCCGACATGCAGGGCGAGGAGCGCGTCGAGGCCGCCCGGGTGCAGCTGGGCATCGCGAACGATCGCTTCGACCGCTTGACCAACGCCCTGGCCAAGAGCCCCCACCCTGCCGTGGCGGCGGCCGCGGTCGACCTCCGTGAGAGGAAGTCGTCCGGGCCCTTCCAGGTCGCACTCGACGACGCCGTGGCCGGGCGCTCGCCCGCCCCGTTCGCCGCCGGCCTCGGGCAGGTCGACCTGGCGCTGATGGTCACGACCTTCACCGACAGCTTCGACCTGGTGGAGCCTTCCCTCGGCCTGATGGACGGCCGATCGGCTGCGCTCGATGCCGCGGTGTCGGACTACGCCGACCATGCATCGCAGCTGGCCTGGCTCACCTTCGTCGGGTCTCTGGTGATGATGCTCGTGCTCGTGGTGCTGTGCCTCGTGGTGGTCCGCACCTTCGAGCAGCCGCTCCGGCGCCTCATCGCCGGCACCCGGCGGGTGGGCGGCGGCGACCTCCACCTCGATCCGCTCCCCGTCGGCGGTCCCCCGGAGATCGAAGCGGCGACCATCGCCTTCAACGACGTGGTCGGCAACCTCCGCCTCCTGGAACGGAAGCTCGACGCCCTCGCCAACCACGACGGCGACCTCGACGACCCGCGCCTGGAGGCAGAGCTCCCCGGCGAGCTCGGTCAGGCCCTCGCCCGCTCGGTGGAGGTGCTGTCCACCTCGATCCACGATCGATCGGTGCTGCAGGCCAGGCTCGCCCACCAGGCCACCCACGACACGCTCACCGGCATCCCGAACCGCGCCGGCGCTCTGGCCGCCCTCGAGGGCGCGCTGGCTCGCTCCCGCCGCCAGGGCACGACGCTCGCGCTGGCCTTCCTCGACCTCGACGGCTTCAAGCGGGCGAACGACACCTACGGTCACCAGGTCGGCGACGCCGTCCTCTGCGAGGTGGCCGCCCGCCTGCGTCGCACGGCGCGCGCCGGCGACTCCTACGCCCGGCTGGGCGGCGATGAGTTCATCGTCATCGCCGAGAACGTCGGCTCGGTCGCCGGGGCCCTCACCTGCGTCCAGCGCATCCGTGATGCGATCATCGAACCGATCGTCGCCGGGGACCACGTCGTGGAGATCGGGGTCAGCATCGGCCTCGACGTCGCCCCTTCCGGCCACGAGTCGCTCCTCAACCTCCTCGCCCACGCCGACCACGCTGCCTACCGGGCCAAGCGCCAGCGCACGGGCGTCGAGGTGTACGACGAGGTGCTCGACGGCACCCACGGCGACGTGCTCGGGCTCATGGACCCCGATCCCGGCGCCAGCGCCGGCGTCCCGGATGGTGCCGGCACGCCCGAGCCCGACCTCACCCGCTGACGCCGGACGGTGACCCCCGTCGCTGACCCCGGTCGGTCAGCCGTCGGTGAGCAGGCCGCCGTCATCGGAGACGGCGACCACCCCGGTGCCCATGTCGTAGAGCAGGCCCACCACGAACGGGGCGTGACCGGCCGGGGTCCGCAGCGTGGGCATGGCCCGCAGCGCACCGACCGTGGCGTCGAGGTTGGCCCCCGTCGCGCGCACGGGATCGGCGCCGACGACCTCGGCCAGCCGGTCGGCGACCTCACCGGTGAGCTCGCCGAGGTGGCCGTCCGCATGGTCGTCGCTCAGCGCGGCCAGCACGGCGCCGCACCCCGTGTGACCGAGCACCACCACCAGCGAGAGCCCGAGGGCCCGGACCCCGAACTCGATGCTCCCCAGGGCCACGCCAGCGAGCGACTGGCCAGCGGTGCGGACCGTGAGCAGATCGCCGACGGACTGGTCGAGCACGACCTCAGGTGGCACGCGGGCATCGACGCACCCGAGCAGGACGGCCTTCGGATGCTGGCCGGCGAGGAGGGCCTCGCGCTGGGCGGCGCTGACGACGTGCGGGGAGGGGTCACCCTCGGCGAAGCGGCGGTTGCCCGCCAGCAGCTCCCGCAGCGACGCCGCTGCCTTCGCCCGGTTCTCATCGCTCGTGGTGTTCGGCACCGGCTCACCTTCTGGTCGGGGGAGGTCCGCGGAGCATCTTGCCGCCCTGCTCGCCGCCGGGGAAAGCCGGGTCACCCCGATGCGGTGGCATGTGGCACCCGCGAGCTGCGACGGCACCCCTGCGCGGCAGGCTGGAGCTGGGCGAACGTCTACCCGCCATCGTTCAAGGGAACCCCCATGGTGCGCCGATGATCCTCCCAGAGCACGGTTAGGAGCCGCATGAGCCTCCATCCCGCACGGTTCGGCCTCCGGACCCGGCTGCTGGCACTGGTGCTGGTTCCGGCCGTCCTGCTGGCCGCCATCGGGGGCACCGCTGCGCTCCGGCAGTACCACACCGCGGAGACGCTCAGCGAGATCAACGACGAGGTCGAGGTGCTGTCGGAGCTGACGGCGCTGCGCCGGGCGCTCCTCGGGGCGAGGGCCCCGATCGAGCTCGAAGTCCGGGCGACGGCGCTCGGCATCGATCGGGACACGGCGCTGCAGCTGCTCGAGATCAAGGATCTCCAGACCGAGGACCTCGGCGATGTCGCCGCCCGGCTCGAGGCGCTTCCGCTCGACGCCCGTCCGTTCACCACCGGCCAGGTGGACCGGGTGCGGACGGCCTCGGCGAAGGGGGCCGACGTCGCGCTCATCGACCAGTTCGACCGCCTCGACGCGCTGGCCCGGGAGCGGTGGGACCGCCGCCTCGCCGATCTCCGCGACCAGGTGGTGACGTCCGGCAGCTCCTCGTTGAACAACCGCCTCGACGACCTCGAAGCCTCCACCCGCGCTGGCTCTGCGGCGGGCGCAATGGTCACCAAGCTGGCCGACTACTGGTTCGGGATCGTGGCCGACAACGGCCGGGCGGGACCGGCCCGCACGGCCATCGCCGTGGCATCGCAGCAGTTCGACCAGGCCATGGCCGAGCTGGCGGGGAGCGCCGATCCGGCCGTGGCGGCGACGGCCGAGCGGATCTTGGCCAGCGAGCCGGGCACGCCGTTCGAGGCTGCGGTGGACGACGCGGTGGCCGCTCGCCCGGCCGAGCCCCTCCAGGACGGGGTCGACGTCGAGCAGGTCGCGGCGACGTTCAGCTCCAGCTTCGAGCTGTTCGGTCCGCTGCTCGACGTGATGGAGTCCCGGACCGCCCGCATCCAAGCCACCGCCTCGGCGCTGGCCGAGCAGGCGGAGCGCACGGCCATGTTGAGCATGCTCGGCCTCATCGCATCGCTCGTCGTGCTGCTCGTCATCTCCCTTGCTGTGGCCGCATCGCTCGACCAGCCCCTGAGCCGGCTCATCGCCGGGATGCGGCGGGTCGGCGAGGGCGACCTCGACATGCGCCCGCTCCCCGTCGACGGGCCCACGGAGTTCGCCGAGGCGACCGCCGCGTTCAACGACGTCGTCGCCAACCTCAACCGGCTGGAGGGGAAGGTCGACGCCCTCGCCAACGGCGGCCTCGACGACCCGCGGCTCGAGGAGCCGCTCCCCGGTGCGCTCGGCGAGTCGATGCAGCTGTCGATCGAGACGCTGTCGCACTCGATCGCCGATCGGGACGCGCTGCAGGCCCGACTGGCCCACCAGGCCACCCACGACGCCCTGACCCTCCTCCCCAACCGCCCCGGGTTCCTCGAGGCCCTCGACCGGGCCATCGCCCGCTCGTCGCGTGCCGATACACCGCTCGCCGTGCTGTTCCTCGACCTCGACGGCTTCAAGGCGGTCAACGACACCTTCGGCCACCAGACGGGCGACGACGTGCTGTGCGAGATCGCTCGCCGGCTCGACGACGAGGCCCGGGCCGGAGACTTCTGCGCCCGGCTGGGTGGCGACGAGTTCGTGGTCATCGCCGAGAACGTGGCCGGCGTCGAGGGTGCGACGTCGCTGGCCCGCCGTGTGTCGCAGCGCATCGCCGAGCCCTTCGCCGTCGGTCCGGCCGGGCTGATGCACACGGCGCTCGGGGTCAGCATCGGCATCGCCGTCCGCCAAGCCGACGACACCCCGCTCGCCATCCTGGCCCGAGCGGACGAAGCCGCCTACCGGGCCAAGCGGGCCAAGACGACGGTCGAGATCGCCGGCACGTAGTGCTCGTGGAGCACGAGGGACGGTGGCGCGCCGGTACCCCGGCCGAGGCCGGGTTGCGGGGTGGGATGAGTCCTTGCCGGCGGGTGCTGGGCCCGGGTGCTGCGGTCAGACGGCGGTGGGTCCGGCTCGGGTGGGGTCAATGGGTGCTCCGCCGGTGGGTCCGCACGGTTCTGCTGGTGCGGCGCTGGGGCGTTGCCCGGTGACCTGCGGTGGCGGCTCGTCCTCGTCATCGGCGGTGCCGGCGGGCTCGGGTGGGTCGGCTTGGAGGTGGAAGCCCCAGCGGTCGAGGCGTTCGCCGGTGGGCCCGAGGTAGGGGGCGGCGGTGATGCCGATGGCTGACGCGGTCGCCGCGACGTACTCCGATGGCGTCGCCGAGGTGGCCGGGGGCTGGGGTGGCACCGGTTGGCCGGTCGGTTTGAGGGGTCGTCCCCATCGGTTGGTGAACACGATGGCGTCGGGGCTGTCGCGGGGTTGGTCGGCGTTGCCTGCGATGCCGAGGAGTCCTTGGTGGTGGAGGGTGTGGTGGCGGGCGCAGAGGGCGATGAGGTTCCAGGTTTCGGTGGGGCCACCGTCTTCCCAGTGCCAGATGTGGTGGATCTCCAGACCCCGCGTCGCACCGCATCCCGGCACGGTGCAGCCGCGGTCGCGGTGCTCGATGGCGCGTCGCAGCCGCCGGTTGATGGTGCGCGTGACCCGCCCGGTCCCCACCGGGATGGTGCCGTCATGCACCAGAGCGCGAAGCCGGGTGTCGCAGAGCAGGTGGCGGCGCTGCCCATCGGGCAACCGGATCCCGAGGTGGGTCATGAGCTCGACGGTCCCGGAGGCACCGGCTTGGAGGTGCACGTGCACCAGATAGCGGTCCGAACCAGGCCGCACCGCCTCCCCTGCGGCCAGCGCGGTTTCGGCCAGGGCGACCAGCGCATCAGCAGCGGTGACCCGCTCAGGCTCAACACCGTCGGGGCAGTCGTGGCGGGCTTGGCGCTTGAGGTCTTCGCCCATCGCCTTGAGCGCCTGATCCACCACCGCACCCTCAGCTTCGGGGAGCCGGCCGCGTATCCACCAGCCGTGCTCATCGACCCCCGTCGACACACTCCGCCGATCACCACCACCGGCGCCGTCGGGGTCGGGGTCGCGGTACCACGGCAGGGCTTGGCGCAGCTGACGCACCGTGCAACATGACGCCACCCGCGACGCCGACGCATCGAACCGGCCCGGCACGAACCGCGCCACCGCCGCCGCTTGATCCACCGACAACTCGCCCGCCTCGAGCGCTGCGATGGTGTGGGGCAGCTCGGCGCGACGGCCAGCGAGTTTCACCACATCAGACGCACGCCCCGGCGTCACCCCGGTCTGCCACTCCACCCACCGCTCCGGGGTCAGATGCGACCCACCCGACACGCCCAACTCGAGCGCCCGCGCCGTGAGCGCCACCACCCGGCCCTCCGCCGCGTTGATCACCCCCACCACCTCCGCCAGCTCCGCCACCACTGCGTCATACGCCGCCTCGCCGCACACCTCGCCCGCCGGTTCGGCATCGATGCTGCGAGGCGGGGTCATGCCCTCATCCTACCTGCACCTAACCTCGAAAGCGAACACATGTTCGATCGGCGCGGCTGATTCTCTCGATGGAACCGCACCGGTTCGATCGACCCCGTCAATGTCCGAATCCGGTGTCACCCGCAGAGCGCTGTCCCCTTGTGGCACGCCACGCCGCACGCCCGTCGCCCGCTCACGCCACACGGGCAGCGCCCCCGGTTGGATTCGAACCAACGACCGTCGGATTAGAAGTCCGATGCTCTATCCAGCTGAGCTACGAGGGCGGGGCCGGTACGAAACGTGGCGCGACACCTCCGCAACCCGCCCGCAGCCGGCGACCGGCCCATCGTACGGGGCGGTCGAGACGCGTCTGAGCCTCGGTTCCGGCGGCGGGCCGGCCCGGCCGACGTGTCGGTACGCTCGTCGCCGTGCGAGCGCCACTAGACGAGGTCGTCACGGCGGACGTCCGATGAAGCAGCTCTGGGTCTCCCGGGAGATCGACGCACCCGCCGGGGTCGTCTGGGACATCCTGGTCGACGTCGACGCCTGGCCGCGGTGGGGGCCTTCGATCCGCAGCGCGTCGGTCGAAGGTGGCGCCCTGGCAGCCGGCGCCACCGGGCGGATCCAGACGACGCCCGGGGTCTCCCTCCACTTCGAGATCACCCGCTTCGAACCCGGGACCCGCTGGGCCTGGAAGGTCGGCGGGATCGCCGCCACCGATCATCGGGTCGACCCAGTCGGTACCGATCGTTCCCGCCTCGGTTTCGGGATCGGCTGGCCGGCCGCCCCCTACCTCGCCGTGTGCCGTGTCGCGATCGGACGGATCGAACGTCTCGCCTCGGTTCCGACTGGCTCGGCAGCCGTGCGGGCTAGGCCACCGGGATGAGGGCCGAGGTGGGCAATCCGCCGGTCACCCAGCTCTTCACCTTCGTGCCGCACGAGTTCTTGTCCTGCGAGCTGGTGCACCAGTAGGCCGCGGTCCTCGTGTCCGTGGCGACGTCGTAGGCCCAGTTCGATCCCAGCTCCCGAAGCCGGCTGACCTGGGTGGAGCTCGGCGTGCAGAGCGCAGCGGTGTTGCCGATGACATCGCCGTTGTCGCCCTCGACGTCGGTGTGGCAGCTCCCGCCCAGCGGGATGCCGAAGAAGAAGCTGCTCCACACCAGTTGGACGCCCACGAACGTGTTGGGCAGCGCCTTGAGGGCGCCGAACGAGTTGTTGCTCAGGTTGATGATCGACGGCCGGGCGGCCACCTCGAGCACCGGGCGGGATCCGCCTGCGGAGATGGCGGCGAGGTTGGCGGAGAACCCGTCGGCCGCGACCGCGTCGAAGAGGACGGCGCCCTTGAGGGCGGTCGGAGCCTTGGCCGCCAGGCGAGCACCGACCACCGAGGCGAAGTGCCCACCAGCCGAGTGACCGCCCACCACGAAGCGCGTGGGGAGGGCGCGGCCTCCTGGCGGGACGATGGTCCGGGCGGCGAGCGCGTCGCCGAGGGCGTTGCCGAGCGCGGCGTTCCCGCCGGACATGTCGGCGTTGAGGCACAGGACCATCAGGCCCTTCTCCATGACGGCCTTGCTGGTGCCTCGCAGGTTCCCGCAGCCTCGGGAGAAGCCGTGCTGCAGGACCATGAGCCCCACCGGCGTGGCGGTGGGCAGGTACCAGTCGGCGTTGTAGGACGTGCCCCCCACCGTGACGTTGGTGTTCACGCACGTGCCGAGGCCGGAGCTGAACGAGCCACAGGCGGCGTCGGCACCGGCGGGTGCGGCGGCGACCCCGAGGCCCACCGTGATGAGTGCGGCCGCGATGGCCGCTGCGAGCAGGTTGCGCATGGATCCCCCTAGGACGAGCCGACGGGGTGGAGCCCCGTTCTTTGGCACCACCATAACTTGACCGAGGGGTCTAGTAAACACCGTTCACCACGCGAGGTGAGGCCACCTCGGGGTCATCCGAAACGGACGTGGCGGCGTCCGGGCTCATCGCTCGCGCTTTGGCAGCGAGCAGGCTCGCCCGGGTCACGCTGCGGATCGGGAACCCCGCGCCGATCCGCTCCTCTTCGGTCTCGCCTCCCCAGATGCCGCTCTCGTGGTTGCGCCGACCCGCGTCCCGGCATGCCTCGAGCACCGGACACTGGGCGCACAGCTGCTTCGCGATCTGCTCCCGGGCCGCCCGTTGCGGCGCCTGCTCGCGGTACGGCTCGAAGAACAGGTCGAGATGACCTCGACATCGGGCGAAGTCCGTCCACGTCCGGTCTTCCACCACAGCGAGCAGCGGGTAGGCCTCGAACGCGATGTGGGTGGTCATGGCGCGACCTCGGGAGTCAGGGAGTGAGAGTGCCGTGTGCCCTTGATACGGAACCCATCGGTGATGTGGATGACCCGTACCGTATTCATCGGCTTTGCAGATGCCTCGGCTCCCACGGATACGAGGTGGGACCATGGCGGGGTGGAGACGACCCGGGTGGACAAGTGGCTGTGGGCGGTCCGGCTCTACAAGACGCGGTCGGCGGCATCGGACGCCTGCGCCGGGGGCCACGTGACGGTCAACGGTTCGCCGGCCAAGGGGTCGACCAAGGTGCACGAGGGCGATCGGGTCGAGGCGCGGGTGGCGCAGCGCGACCGCGTCCTCGAGGTGGTGCGGATCCTCGAGAAGCGCGTCGGCGCGCCGATCGCCGCCCAGGCGTACGTGGACCACAGCCCGCCCGCACCCCCGCCCGAGCTCAGCGCCGCCCCCTTGGTGCGCGACCGCGGGGCCGGCCGCCCCACCAAGCGCGACCGCCGCGCCATCGACCGACTGCAGCCCCGCCGAAGCTCCTAGGTCCCTGCGCCGTGCCCGGGCGCTACCGCTGGTCGGAGCCGCCCGGAGCGCCGTCGGCCAGGAGGACCCGCAGGGCGGCCACCAGCTCGTCGGTGCCGGCCCACGCTCCGCTGGTCGGCACCAGCGCCTCGGCGGCCTCGCCGACCTGGCGCTTGGTGGTCCAGATGACGGCGTCGCGTCGCTCGAGCAGACCGGCCGCCCGCTCGGAGACCGTGGCATCGAGCACCGGCCGGGCCACGACCTCGTTCATGAGCCCGGCCGACGCCGCCTCGGCTGCGGGCATCCGGCGGCACGTGAGGATCAGCTCGTTCGCCCGGGCCGGGCCGAGCTCGCGCACCAGGCGGGGCACACCGCTCCAGGCCAGGGGGATCCCCAGCTCCGCCTCGGGCAGGGAGAACCAGGCGTCGTCGGCGGCGATCCGCAGGTCGCAGCACAGGGCGAGCACGAACCCGCCGCCCACGCACGGGCCCTGGATGCTCGCCACGGTCAGGGCGCGCATCGAAGACACCGCTGCGGCCATGGCGGCGCCGAGGGCGGGAGTCGGTGCGCCCGGATGATCCTCCGGGCCGCCGCCGGGGCGCGGACCCGTGAGCTCCCGCAGGTCGAAGCCGGCGCAGAAGGCGCGGCCGTCGCCGCCCACCACCACGACCGCCGCCTCGGTGGTGTCGAGCCAGGCCGCGGCCGCCGCCAGCTCCTCGAGGGCGAGGGCGCCGATCGGGTTGAGCCGCTCGGGCTGGGCCAGCGTGAGGCGCCCGAGCCGGCCGTCCACCTCGGCGCGCAGGGTGCGGAACGGGGGTGCGGGAGGGGCGGTCATGCCCGCGATGGTGGCGCACCGCCCGTGATCGCGCTGCGGACCGGGATCGACCCGTCGGCTGGGGTGCCGGCTGGGATGGCGGCTCGGGCGTCGGGGGCTGTACCCGGCCGTCGGTCGCGTGGGATCATCGCAGGGCCATCCGCCGAGCTGCAGCCCACCGGAGCCCCGACGTGTCCAGCCAGACCAGCAACTCCGACCGCAAGGTCCCCACGCGGCGCATCTCCTTCGAGGAGTCGCTCCAGACCGTCCCGAAGCACTTCGCCGACGACGGGGACCTGATCGGCAGCCACCTCATGGCGTCGCTCTCCGCGGTGTTCCCCGACGGCGAGGACTTCTTCGTCCGTTCGGTGCGCCACTACCGCGACGCCGTCACCGACCCGGAGCTGAAGATCCAGGTGAGCGGGTTCATCGGTCAGGAGGCCGTGCACGGGCGCGAGCACCGGGCCTTCAACGACCACCTCGACACGCTCGGCTACCCGGTCAAGACCTTCGAGCGCTTCACCAAGCGGGGCCTGGCCATCCGCGAGCGCCTGCTGCCGCCCACGTCGAACCTGGCGGCCACCGCAGCCCTCGAGCACTTCACGGCCACCCTCGCCGAGCTGATCCTCACCGATCCCGAGGCGCGCGACATGATCGGCCACCCGGCGGTCAAGGAGCTGTTCCTGTGGCACGCGCTGGAGGAATCGGAGCACAAGGCCGTGGCGTTCGACGTGTACAAGCTCTCCGGGGGCAGCGAACGGCTGCGCACCTTCACGATGGACCTGCTCACGTTCGGGTTCATCGTCGGGATGGTGGTGCAGACCATGGTGTCGATCCTCGGCGATCGAGAGACCTACCGCCGCGGCCGGCTCCGGCGCAGCATCCGCCGGGTGAGCCGTTCGCCGTTCGTCAGCAAGGACCTGTGGCGGCGCCTGCGGGACTACAACCGGCCGGACTTCCACCCCGATGACCACGACACCGCGGAGCTGGTGGCCACCTGGCGGGCCGAGCTGTTCGGGCCCGACGGAACCCTGCTCGACAAGCTGGCGACCAGCGCCGCGTGACCCCGGAGGCGACCGCGCGAAGGGCCGGATTATTGGATCGCTCCCGAGTGGGTAGAGACGGCCCATGACGCCCACGGCGCGCCCCCGAGGCCGGGACCAGATCCGGGCAGCCCTGACCTCCAGCACGCTCGAGCTGCTGGAGACCCACGGCCTCGACATCAGCATCCGCCAGATCGCCGAACGGGCCGATGTGCCCCACTCGGTCATCGGGCGCTACTTCGGCTCCAAGGACGAGCTGATCCGCTCCGCCATCGACTCGACGCTCCCGTTCGACCGCGAGGCAGCCGACCGGTTCGAGAACGCCGAAGAAGCAGCGCGAGAGGCGTTCAACTCGGTCTTCGCCCGACCGGAACGGATCCGGATCCTGGCCCAGCTCCTCCAGGCCGGCATGGCGCCACGGGAGATCCGTGCCGAGGCTCCGCTCCTCGCCACCCTCGTCAAGCTGGTGGAGGCGGAGCAGCCGACCCACGCCGACCCCCGCATCATCGCCGCCGCCATCTACGCGCTGTCGGTGGGCATGGTGCTCACCGAGGAGTACATCGTCGACCACGCCGGCTTGGACGTCCTCGACCGAGATGACGTCCGTCGCCAGGTCCAGGACCTGATGCTCCGGCTGCTCTGAGGCCGTCGCCGCCGCACCCGCTCGGTACCATCCGGCCATGACCGCAGTCTCCGACGCATCCCCGACCACGGCCCGCGACGTCGAGCACCTCGATGTCGTGATCATCGGTGCCGGCCTCTCGGGCATCGGTGCGGCCTACCGGCTCCAGACGATGTGCCCGGACAAGACCTACGCCATCCTCGAGGGCCGGTCGGCGCTCGGCGGGACGTGGGACCTGTTCCGGTACCCGGGGATCCGGTCGGACTCGGACATGTTCACCCTGGGCTACCCGTTCCGGCCCTGGACCGGCGCCAAGTCCATCGCCGACGGCGCCGACATCTGGGCCTACATCGACGAGACCGCCAAGGTGTACGGGATCGATCGGCACATCCGCTTCGAGCACCGTGGGGTGTCGGCGTCGTGGAGCACCGAGGACGCCCGCTGGACCATCGAGGCCACCGCCGGGCCCGACGCCCAGCCAGTCCGCTTCACCTGCGGCTTCCTCTACCTGTGCAGCGGCTACTACCGCTACGAGAACGGCTACCAGCCGGACTTCCCCGGCCGTGAGGACTTCGCCGGCGAGGTCATCCACCCCCAGGCGTGGCCGGAGGACCTCGACTGCGCCGGCAAGCGGGTGGTCATCATCGGGAGCGGCGCCACCGCCGTGACCCTCGTCCCTGCCCTGGCCCCCACCGCCGCGCACGTGACGATGCTGCAGCGGTCCCCCACCTACATCGCCACCCTGCCGGGCAAGGATCCCCTCGCGGACATCCTGCGCAAGGTCCTCCCCGCACGGCTCGCCCACAGCGTCATCCGCTGGAAGAACGTGCTGGTGACGTCGGTCTTCTACCAGTTCTGCCGTCGGCGTCCGAAGGCCGCTCGACGGGTCATGAGCCGCATGGTGAAGGCCCAGCTGCCCGCCGGATACGACCTCGATCCGGACTTCAACCCCCGCTACGACCCGTGGGACCAGCGGCTCTGCCTGGTCCCCGACGGCGATCTGTTCCAGGCGATCAAGCAGGGCACGGCGGACATCGTCACCGACACGATCGAGCGCTTCACGCCGACCGGGATCGACCTGGCATCGGGCCGGCACCTCGACGCCGACGTCATCGTGTCGGCCACCGGGCTCAACCTGCAGGCCGGCGGCGGCATGGCCGTCCAGGTCGACGGCCGCCACATCTCCCTGGGCGACACGTTCGTCTACAAGGGGTTCATGTTGAGCGACGTGCCCAACCTGGCGATGTGCGTCGGGTACACGAACGCGTCGTGGACCCTGCGAGCCGACATCAGCTCGCAGGAGGTGTGCAAGGTGATCAACCACCTCGACCGGCACGGCTACCGCTCGGCCACGCCGGCGCTGCGCGACGCCATCAACCGGGTGCCGATCCTCGACCTCTCCTCGGGGTACGTGCAGCGCGGCAAGGACGTCATGCCCCAGCAGGGCGACCGGTCGCCCTGGGTCCTGCGGCAGAACTACGTGCTGGACCTGCTGTCGTCGAAGCTCGGCGACGTGACCGAGAGCCTGGACTTCGACCGGCCGGCCCCGCGCGAGCACGCCCGCCGCTAGGTCCGGCTGGCGGGCTCCAGCTACCCGGCGCTGATCCTGAGGTCGTCGATGGTGACCGCGTTGGCACCGGCGCTGGGTCCGGCCCGCACCAGCGACACGAACAGCTGCCCGGGCGCCGTCGCGCCGGCGTCGACATCGGTGGAGGTCCACGCTGCCGGCTCGGGCCGGCCGTCGACCCACGTCTTGAACTGGATCGTGGTGCCCACCACCCGCAGCGCCAACCACTGCTTCGCCGTGGTGACCGCCTGGCCGGCTCCGACCGTCCGCAGCGTGGCCGCCGACCCGCCGCTCACCCGCCGGACGGAGACGGCGGGACTGTTCGACGCGAGCTCCACGCCGTAGCCGCTGCGAGGCCGGTAGGCGTTGGCCCACCCGCCGGACCCGCGGGAGTACACGTTGAGGTAGGCGGCTGCGGTGGTCGACGACCAGCGGTACGAGAAGCGGACCTGCGCGTCGCGGCGAGCAGCAACCGCGGTGAGCTGTCCCCGGGCGTAGGCCCCGGCGGTGTCCGTGACGGCGAGCTGGCCGGCGTCGAGCTGGATGGTGGCGGATCCCGCGACCGCGCTCGTCGCCCAGCCGGCCCACGGGGCGCCGCCCGCGCCGCCGAAGGTGTGGGTGTAGAGCACCGCGCCCGCCGGCACAGTGGTCGTGGTGGTGGGTGCTGTGGTCGTCGGCGCCGTGGTCGTGGGCGCAGCGGTGGTGGGCGGCGGGACGGTGCCGGTCGACGTCAGCGACGCGGCAAAGCTCAGGTCGCTGCTCTGGCCATTGTCCTGGTGGACCTCGACGGCGATGGTGTTGGTGCCGACCCGCACCCGGCCGGGCGGAAGGGCGAAGGAGCGGACGGTGGCCTCGGCCACCCCGGAGCGTCCCGCCGTCGCCCTCGTGGTCGAGGTGAGCGCACCCGGCGGCAGGTTGTCCCGCGCCACCTCGACGCCGTTGAGGTACACCGCGGCGCCGTCGTCGGCGAGGAGGTTCAGGGTCAGGGTGCTCGGCACGGCGAGCGCGTCGAACGTGGTGCGGAAGTACGTCGTGAGGTGCTTGGCGCCGGCGTTGCCCCCGAAGCCGACCGTCGTGGCCTCGTCGCCGTCGCCGTAGCCCAGCTGGGCGGGCCCGGACGGCCAGGCGCCGTCGGCGAACCCCGGCTGGTTCCAGGTCGCCGCCGGGGTGGTCGCCGTGACGAGGTAGCGCCAGCGGGCCGCGCCCGAGAGCTGGACCGGCGGCCGTGCGACCACCCGCCTCGTGAAGATGGCGAACCCCCGCACCGGCACGCCCGAGATGGAGGTGAAGTCGCCGGCGACCACCAGGTGGTCAGCATCGCCGTCGATGGCGAAGATGCCCCAGAACCGGTCGAACGTCGGGCGGAAGGCCTGGTCGCGTGCGCCATCAGCGGTGTCGTTGGCCGTGAGGCGCTGCGTCGCATCGCCGTCGCACGCCTCGTGGAACCCGGTGAGCATGGTGCCGTCGACGATGTGCACGGCCTGGCCGTCGCCGTCGCAGCGCTGCCGCCAGATGCGTCGGCCGTCGGCGGCGTCGTACCAGGCACCCTGGTTCCCCCCGCCGGCCTGGGCGGTGGCCAGGCGGGAGCCGTCCGGGCTCACCTCGAGGTCGAGCGGAGGCCCTTGCAGCTGGTCCCAGGTGGTGGGGATCCGGGTGCCCGCCGAGTTCGTCTTCACCAGCCAGGCGCTGGCGGCCCCGCCCACCGTGGCGAAGGTGCCGCCCGCGTACACCTGGGCGCCCGACGGCGCGGCGGCGAGCGACAGCACGGTGCCGTCCGGGCTCGGGGCGTAGGAGGTCACCGCGAACGAGCCCAGGTCGAGGGCGGCGAGCCGGCTCCGGGGAACGCCCCGGACCGAGGTGAACGACCCGCCGACGTACAGCCGGCCCGGTCCGATGGCGAGGGAGTACACGTTGGAGTTGGTGTCGGCCACCAGCGGGCTCAGCGCACCGGTGGTGCGGTCGACCGCCGCGAGCCGGCCGCGCGCCACCCCCCGGACCGAGCTGAACGACCCGCCCACGAACAGGTTGCTGCCCGACGACACGAGGGTCCGCACGATGCCGTTGGTGTTGGCCTGGAACCCGGTCCGGAGGGCGCCGGTGTCCAGGTCGAACGCCGCCAGGTTGGTGCGGGCGGCCACCGTGGCACCGTTCGGACTGCGGACGGTCGAGAAGTCGCCGCCGACGTACACGGTGTTGCCGACGACCAGCGTCGTGTAGGCGGTGCCGTCGACCCGCCACGAAGCGAGCGGCGCCTGCTGCCAGTGCGCAGGGTCGTCGGTGGCGGAGGCGTTCGAGGTCAGCTGCGGGATCAGCGCCGCCACCACGAGGAGCACGAGCACCGCGACGCCGCCCGGCCGCTGCCGCACCCTGTTGATCCCGCCCGCCGACCCCATGCGAGTTGACCCTACTCTCCGTAGCGAAATCTGTCACTCACCACGCAACGTGGTGAGTGACGCGACGCATGGGCGGTCCAGGTCGAGAGGGTCTGCTCGCTACGAACCGCCGGTGATGACCAGATCGTCGATGGTCACGCTCTTGGGTCCCACGTTGTTGCCGGCGCGGACGAGCGACACGAACAGCTGGCCGGGC